>JAKISY010000022.1 GCA_021648365.1 Verrucomicrobiales bacterium | reverse complement strand
GTATTCAAGCAAGCACTGAGCAGCGCCGAGGTCGAGCGGGCTTTTTTTGCACAAATGGCAATGTAGGGAGGCCTCGAGAAATCCATGTTGATCAATCGTCTTAACGATTTTCTTGGTCGTGGAAAAATCAAAGAGTTGGCGCTTCTCTATGACTTGCAGTGCGGTTGAGCGGATGTGGAAATCTTCGTGATCCAGCAGAGCTATGATTTGTTCGTGATTCATGTTGGCAAGGTGGCAATAAAGCACTCAAAGTCAATGCGCGGAAAGAGAGAAGTCATCATAGATCCCTAAAAAACAAATCGTAAACGATCCACAGGAAACCGGCATCGATGATGATGTGGCAGACCCAAGGACCAAGAATGGTATTGTATTTTTGATACATCAGGCTCCAGATCAGTCCGCCGACACCGACGGACAAACCTACAAACAGCGCGAAGCTGAGTGGGAAAAACTGGCTAACCACGACGATGTGATGAGCAGAAAAAGCGAGAGCTGCAACGATGTGTGCCCAGGTCAAGGGCATCAGCCGGCGTAGGGTGCCGTAGGCGAACCAGCGCCAGTAACATTCTTCGATCAGGGAGTTGACTAAGGATATGAAGATGGAGAACTCGACGTAGTGTTTCAACATACCGAGGTCTGCGACTTTGTCTTTGATGCTGCCGCCGGAGGCGCGCACGATGTCGCCGAGTGGGGTGAGCATCAGCGCGAACATGCTGGCGACGACGGTGACACCGATCAGCACTCCGGGGATGAGCGTGTGAAAGCGGGTTTTCCAAGTGGGAGCGGGACGGCTGAGACTTTCTTTGAGAATAAATAGCGTGGCGATGATCGGCCAAGCGATGAGGTGGATCTTGACCAAAGCAAAACAGGCTTTGCCAAAACAAGTGCCGGGGAAAAAGACGAAGTAGATCAGTGAAGCGAGCAGCGGAACGACTAGCGCAGGAAGCACGGCAGCCCATAGGCGACTTTTTGAAGGGGCGGGCCGATCAGGGTGTGGGTGTTGCAGGAAGTAGGCTGTTTGTGATTCGGGCATGATTTGGTCGCTACGGTGCTATGAGTAGAGAATGGTAAATGGTTAAATCATTGATACTCTGGCTTGGTAGATATTTCTAATTGATATTTTCGTATCAAAGATTGATTGAAGCGATGATTTGTAAGTGGGGTGCTAGCAAGCGGACTTTTCACCACAACCGAAGCGTAGCGGAGATAGACGGAGTCAAAGACCGGAATGAGGAAGAAATAATAGGGGGAAAAGGCTGAAATGATAGCTGCTGTTTCAAACCGGCCCGCTAAAAACTCTTTCTTACACTGTGTATCTCTGTGGGGTTTTTGGCGGGCTTAGCTGCAAGCTTCCTGTCATTGGCATTTTCTGAAAATGAAAGGTCTGGGTCAGAGCGAATGGCAACAGCTTATGTAGTTAGTCAATCGTAGCACGGGCATCTTACCCGTGAATTCATGGACAAAGTGGCCAAGCCACTTTGTTTAAACTTGTGTCATTCGGGTTAGAATGAATGTTATTCATTCTTTCGCGGTAATTTTTTCTTATCCGCGTGCATCCGTGCTATCCGCGGGTAGACTCTTTTAAAATTGGATTGTATAGACCTGAATTGTTACAAATAAGGGGTGAAGTTTTGATTTTCGAACGAATCAGGCTGCATTATTCCAGCACTGATCATAGTAGCTTTTCCATACTTGACTAAGTTTAGTTTTACGACTGTAATATCGCAAGCGGCGGATCAAACCCTGCACTCCATTGACTTCGTTTTTGAGTTGCGAACACCACTTGCTCGAGTTTTTGTTGGATTTGGGACGCTCTTGAGGGCTCCCTCGTGTTGGACCAGGTTCGCGCAAGGGTAGATTGGCTCCATCCATTCCCACGACGAACGCCTCGGTTTGATCGGGGACTTCAAGATGCTCGAGTCGAGCCTGCAAGCCCTCTTCGCTGTGCACCATTTGGTCAATTCTCAAACCATGATCGAGACGGATCTTGTAAATGGCTGAGATGAAGCTGGCGAAGGTGAACACAGGGCTATTGATCAACTTTAACGTCGGGCGCTTGGTGGACGGGATTCAGCGGTTTAGGATATAGGAAGAGGTAGGATTTTTACCACAACCGAAGCCTTCGGTTGTGGTTTAAATCTTCTCTTAGCGTCCTTCTCCCATCACGCACCCACTGGTGCTGGGTCGAGGGGGAGGTTTTCGATGGCGGAGGGAGGCATTAGGGCTGGGTTGGGTTTTTGTGAGCTGAGTCCTAGTTTGGAGAGTAGGGCTTTATCTTTGCTCGATTGTGGGTTCTCTGCGGTGAGCAATTTGTCGCCGTAGAAGATGGAGTTGGCTCCGGCGAAGAAGCACAGGGCTTGCGCTTCGTCGTTGAGACCAGTGCGACCGGCGGAGAGGCGCACGCGGGATTTTGGAACCGCGATACGCGCTAAAGCGATCATGCGGATGAGGTCAAAAGAGTCGATCGGCGCTTTGTCTTCGAGCGGGGTGCCTGGCATTGGCATCAGAGCATTGATCGGCACGCTTTCTGGTGGTGGATTGAAGTTACTTAGCACTTCGAGCATGCGCAGGCGATCGGTTTCGCTCTCGCCCATACCGAGGATGCCACCGCAACAGACGGACATGCCGACGTCTTGCACACAGCGAATGGTATCGAGACGGTCCTGAAAAGTATGACTGGTGACGATCTCGGGGTAATGCTCGGGTGAGGTGTCGATGTTGTGATTGTAAGCAGTCACGCCGGCATCACGTAATTTACGGGCTTCGACCTCGCCAAGCTCACCGAGGGTGACGCAGACTTCCATGCCAAGGGTGCTGACGTGTTCCACGATTTCTAACACGGTATCGAATTTTTTAGTGCCGTCTTGAACGCCCTTCCAAGCGGCGCCCATGCAGAAACGAGTGCTGCCGTTTTCTTTGGCAGCTCGAGCGCTTTCCATGACTTCCTTTTTTTCCATCAGCATCTCGCGGTCGAGATTGGTGTCGTAGCGTGAAGATTGGGCGCAGTAGGAACAGTCTTCGCTGCAACCTCCAGTTTTGATGGAAAGCAAGGTGCAGAGCTGGACTTCGTTGTCAGGCCAGTGGGCTTCGTGGACTTCGCGAGCTTTTTTTAGAAGTTCAAAAAATGGAAGCTGATAGAGTGATTGCAGTTGATCGAGTTGCATGGATGAATCGGGTGGTGATTGTGTGAGTGGTCGCGACTATCGCGGATGAAAGTGAAAATGCAAGGCGATGAAGGCAGTGGATTTAGCTCCTTAGCGCGTCCATTTCCCGTAACTACTGGATAAAAAAGGTAGCACTTGTTTGTAAACTTCGGAGTAGTCGGTTTTACCAACGGCGCCGACCATTTTGACGCCAGTGGCTTTTTTGAAAGAGGTAGAAAAGCTCTCGCCGGTATGGCAGCCCCAGCTTTTGGCAAAACTGCGCTTGGCGAAGGCGTTGCGATGCATACCACTGAGCATGTCTTGATGGAGAAAGGATTTCGAGGCTCCCAGCACTTCATTGCTGTAGTCGAAGACGAAACAGTATTTGTTGGAGTGGCCAAAATACTCGAAGCCGCCGACTTTGACTCGCGAACGATTTTGTCCGCTATTGACGTAGCGGATCACGTCATCGCCACTATTGAACCACACGAGGCGGATTTTGTACTTGTCGCGCACACTTTCGATATACGAGAGCAGCGGCTGACCATCTTCGCTGGCGCGACTGACGTAAGCAGGCCGATAGACCATCCAGGTGATGTTGACGGGGCCTTTGTAATAGCGCTGGAGCTGATCGATACGAATACGCGAAGCGCGGACAAAATTACCCCACCACTTGTCATGGCGTTGGTTCTTGATGCGAAACTTCTCCCATTTCTCCAGCGCGGGGCCACCCGTGACGATGATGTATTCGTCACGTGGGTCGGGCAATTTGTCTTTGGCATCGACACTGCTGGTGCCGAGCCAGACACTGAGACTGATGCAGGCAAAAAGAGCGATGGTGCTGGTTCGATGGTTAAAAAGTGAGCTCATTGGCTATCTGGCTGCTTTTAGCAATATAGCTGACAGAAACATCATTTTGCCCTAAACGCAAGATCACTTACCCATAAGCATTCACATCACTGCCATTGCCAGTCATTGATTTCTGGCATGTCGACGCCGTGCTGACGAATGTATTCTTTGTGGGCGATGAGTTTGTGGTCAACGAATTGTTTGAGATAAGCTGCCTGTGACCCGAGGCTAGGCACGCGATCAATCACATCGGCTACTAGATGAAAACGATCAATCTCATTGAGTACTGCCATGTCAAAAGGGGTGGTGGTGGTGCCTTCTTCTTTGTAGCCCCGAACGTGTAGGTTGTGGTGATTGGTGCGTCGATAGGTGAGTCGGTGGATCAACCAAGGGTATCCGTGATAACAAAATATAACCGGAGTATCGGTGGTGAACAGGGTATCAAAGTTTTTGTCAGAAAGACCATGAGGGTGCTCGCTTTTAGGCTGGAGTACCATCAGATTGACCACATTGACGACGCGTATTTTGAGTTGCGGCAAGTGTTCGCGTAGTAGCATCACGGCGGCGAGAGTTTCGATGGTGGGGACATCACCACAGCAAGCTAACACTACGTCGGGTTCGCCGCCTTCATCATTGCTTGCCCACTGCCAAATTCCCGCGCCGAGGGTGCAGTGGTAGATCGCTTGCTGCATGGTGAGCCATTGGGGTTGTGGCTGCTTACCAGCTACAATCACGTTGATATAGTTGCGGCTGCGCAGGCAGTGATCGGTGACACAGAGCAAGGTGTTGGCATCAGGCGGAAAATAGACTCGAATGACAGAGGATTTTTTGTTCACCACATGATCGATAAAACCTGGATCCTGATGGCTGAAGCCATTGTGATCCTGACGCCAAACATGTGAAGTGAGCAAGTAATTGAGCGATGCGATTGGACGACGCCAGGGGATTTCATCACTGGTGACTTTCAACCATTTGGCGTGCTGATTGACCATCGAGTCTACGATATGGATGAAAGCTTCGTAACAGGAAAAAAGCCCATGCCTGCCGGTCAAAAGATAACCTTCTAGCCAACCTTGGCAGGTGTGCTCACTGAGGATCTCCATCACTCTGCCGTCGATGGCGAGGTGAGCTTGAGGGTCATCATCTTCGGGTAGTCGCTCTGCATTCCATGCACGCTGAGTGACTTCAAACAAGGAGCCGAGGCGATTGGATGCTGTTTCATCAGGCCCCACGACACGGAAATTTTTCTCAGATAGATTATCCTCCATGATGGCGGCGAGGAATTTGCCCATCACGCGGGTAGCTTCCGCTAAGCTGCCACCGGGTTGTTCCACACTGACCGCAAAATCCCTGAAATCCGGCATTCGCAAATCTTTCAAGAGGGCACCTCCATTGGCGTGAGGGTTAGAACCCATGCGCAATACCCCCTCTGGAGCAAGCACCTTCAACTCAGCTTTGAGTTGCCCGCTGTCTTCGAACAATTCTTCAGGGCGGTAACTTCTCATCCAAGTTTCTAACAGTGCTAAGTGGTCTGGATTTTCTACTACTTGACCGAAAGGAACTTGGTGAGAGCGCCAGTAGTTTTCGGTTTGCATACCTTCTACGGACTTGGGTCCGGTCCATCCCTTGGGTGAGCGAAGAATGATGATGGGCCAAATAGGTCGAGTGCTGTTCCCTTCTGAGCGCGCTTGTTTTTGGATTTGGCGTATTTCTTCGATTACAATGTCGAGAGTTTGCGCCATCAGTTGATGCATGAGTTGCGGATCAGAACCTTCGACAAAATAGGGTTTGTATCCATACCCCACAAAAAGGCTTTTTAGTTCTTGGTGTGGGATTCTAGCTAAAAGAGACGGGTTAGCGATTTTGTAGCCATTGAGGTGGAGGATGGGTAGGACGGCTCCATCCCGCACTGGATCCAAAAATTTATTAGAATGCCAAGCGGTAGCTAGTGGGCCAGTTTCTGCTTCACCATCGCCGACCACACAGGCGGCGATCAGATCTGGATTATCAAATACTGCACCATAGGCGTGAGAGACGACGTAGCCGAGTTCGCCACCTTCATGGATGGAGCCCGGGGTCTCTGGTGCGACATGACTAGGTATGCCGCCAGGAAAAGAAAACTGTTTGAACAGCCGTTTCAGCCCCTCTTCATCTTGAGATATGTCGGGATAAAACTCGCTGTAAGTGCCTTCCAGATAGGTATTCGCCACCAGTCCAGGCCCACCGTGACCTGGTCCCGCTAGATAGATCACATTGAGATCATCTGCTTTGATGACTCGGTTGAGGTGGGCATAAATGAAGTTGAGCCCAGGAGTCGTTCCCCAGTGACCTAGAAGTCGCTGTTTGACGTGTGAAGCTAGCAGCGGCTCTTTGAGCAGCGGGTTGTCGAGCAGATAAATTTGACCAACAGATAAATAATTGGCAGCGCGCCAGTAAGCGTGGATCAAGTCTAACTCTTTTTCTGTTAAAGTCCGACGCGTTGAGTCAGCTTGTTCGAGTTGGGTCATGATTTGGGTGAAGTTAAACTTAAAATTTATTAGCACGGACTCTCGTGCTCAACGATGCATTTTGAGTGACAGTATTTACACGCCACAAAATCCTAGCTGGTTTGCATGGGGTGAGCGAGCAGGCAGCAAGTGCAGTGGAACTTTTGAGGAAGTGACGTCGTTTCATTTTTGTGGGGATTAGATTTTATGCAGGGTGATGACACATTCGAGATGGCGGGTGTGAGGGAAGAGGTCGAAGGGCTGAATTTTGCTCAGTTGATATTGATCGTTAGCCAGCAGCAGTTCGAGGTCACGAATCTGGGTGGCGGGGTTGCAGGAAATGTAAACGATGGTGGCGGGAGCGAAAGCCAATAGTTGCTCGATGAATCCTGGGTTGGATCCTTTGCGCGGCGGGTCGATGATGACGGCGGTTTGCTCAGCGGGGTATTCGATCTCTGCAAAGATGTCTAAGGCATCGCCTTGTTGAAATTTACAGTTGTCGATATCATTGAGCTTGGTATTGCGAGTCGCCCACTCGATGGCGGCTTCGCTGATTTCGATGCCGGAGACTTGTTCAAAGTGGGCGGCACAAGAGATGGCGAACAAACCGCTGCCGCAGTAGGTATCGACAAGGTAACGGTTGGCGCTTCGATTTTCTCCAGCGTTTAGCGCTTCAGTGCGGGCGTGTTCGGTGAAGGCTGGCAGAATGGACGGGTTGTTTTGAAAAAACTCACCAGCAGCAAATTGGAAACGCAAATCACCGACGTGTTCTTCGCAGACCTCGTTGTTCTCAGTGATCACGAGATCCGCTTCATCGGCTGAGTCGCGCAACAGCAGGGTAGCTCCTTTGCGATAAGAGAGCGCTTCGGCGTGGGCGCGTGCTCGGACTTTGGGCAGGGCTTGATTGATGGCGTCGGAGGCGATCGGGCACTCTTTGACATCGATCAACTGAGAGCGAACGCCGGCTTTGAGAAATCCGATGGCGGAGATTTTACCATCTTTGGGTTTTTGGAAGTGAGGGGTGATTTTTGAGCGGTAGCCCCACTGTTGTGGCGAGGGAATGACGGGCAAGACCTCGGCTTCGATGTTCGCCATGTGGGAGAGCAACTCTTGCACTTGGGTTTGTTTCCACAACAGTTGCTGTTCGTAGGCGTAGTTCTGATATTGACAGCCGCCACACAGCCCGAACAGTTCGCAGCGGGCTTCGACGCGGTGGGGTGAAGGCTGCAGCACTTCGATCAGGTCGGCTTCGCTGTGGGCTTTGTGGTTGCGGAAAATTCGTGCGAGCACGCGTTCTCCAGGCAGGGAGAAGGGCACAAAAACCACCCAGCCGTCGATGCGACCGAGTCCTTGGCCTAGATTGGTGAGGGATTCGATGTCGATTTCGAGTTCCTGATGATAGTCGAAAGGCTCAGGATTGAATTTAGCGGGTGTGCGGCTCATGATAAATGGTGAAAAGTGTGAAAAGTTTGTTGGGTTCTATTTTACGCGGGGCGTGAATGGGATAAAGTGAAAGAAGGATGAATACTATAGAAGAGTTGCTCGTTTCGGTAGCTAATGATGATGAACCCCCCGAAGGGCTGGGATTGGAGTTGTCGGCTTTGTGGTGGACTAAAAAAGATCGTTGGGATGAAGCTCATGAGGTGGCGCAAGATATAGATACGCCATTGGGCTCATGGATTCACGCTCTTTTACATACCATCGAGGGGGATTTGGGCAATGCTGCGTATTGGTATAATCGCGCAAAACGTCCAGAGATCGAACCTGAGCAAATCGAGGCGGAGTGGGATAGTATCGTGGAGCATATTTTACAACGAAAGTGAACGCAATAGCGCTTGGGCATCGCTTCAACCTGACAGGGTGCAGGTCGAGTTTTAACTATTAGAGGAATGAGGCAGAATCTCAAAGACCCGCATAGGGGCATGGAGCGACAGCTACAGCAGTAATGAATCTACCAGAGATAGAGGGCTACCAGTTCGATGAACTGATTGGCGAGGGTGGCTGCGGTTTTGTCTATCGCTGCAGCTCTACTACGGGCGGCCAGTGCGTGGTGAATGTGCTCAAAGCGCTGGCGATCAATCCGGCTTTGGTACGAGAGAACCTAGATCGGCTTTCGCGTGCGCCAGGGCATCCCGGTTTAGTGGATCTGTATGGCTATGATTTGGTCAATAATCCTTATTATCAGATCACTTCGCTGCATGGGCATCAAGAGCCAGAGACGGAACGCTGGAGCGGCGATGACATCACTACTTTGATCGGGCGTTTGGATGAGGAACAGGCGTCGGGCTTGGTGGATCAATTGGTCGAGGCGCTGGCATTTGAGCATCAGTATGGGGTGATTCACGTGGGGTTGAAGCCAAGCAATGTATTTCTCAGCGGTCATGCCAATACGGGCTATCAGATTCGTTTGAGTGACTGGGGTCAGGGTTACATGGCAGGCTTGCATTATTTGGAAATGGGCGACATGGGCTTTTATGCTAGTCCCGAGCAGCTGAGTGTAGGAGATTTTACCAATGGTCGCGGGCAGCAGTGGGACGTGTATTCGTTTGGGGTGGTGGCTTATCAGCTGATCACCGGGCATTTACCGAGATTGGATGCTTTGCTACAGGAGTTTCTTAGCGATCACGATTTGCGTAAGGGTAGCCAGATGTCTTCCCTAGCGACGATCCTACAGCAGCCAGAGCAGTACGTCGAGTGGATGCAGAAACAGCCGGATATCACTTGGCCACAAGCGGCAAGCACGGATGCTCTGGAGCAGCGCAGGTTGATCATCGAGCGTTGTTTGAGTTTGGATGCCACTGAGCGCTACTCGGACATGCGAGAGGTGCTGTCCGCTTTCCAAACTTTGGAGAATTCTGCCGCTTTGCGCCAGATGCAGGGCAGCTATGTGGTGGCGGAGCAGGCGATGAAGCAGCGCATTGGCAAATCGCGCACTGCGGCGGCGGTGGCTACGATCATGGCGGTATCGGGCTTTATTGGTACTGCGGTGTTTTACGGCAAATACACGGACAGCCAAGCGAGTTTGAAAGAGTCATTGTCGCACAGTGATGAAGGCGTGAAAGTCAATCGCAGTGAGATGGAGAAAGTTCAAACGGAGTTGGGGGCGGCTTTAAAAGACAAGGATGCTGAAGTCGCTGATGCAAAAAAAGAAACACAGCGCATTCAGAAAAAAGCTGAGGAGGTCGAAGATTTCCTGTTGTCCTTGCAAAGTTATGGGGATCATTTTTTCGAGATGATTCTTGAGCATCGCGACACCGACGTGCCAGGTTTTCAGCTGCAACGGAATCTGCGCCTGGTTGAAGCGAAGTCTTATTACGAACAGAAGGTCAAACGCTACAGTGACGACCCCGACTTGATGGTGCCGATCAGCGATGCCTACCGTTTTTTAGGGGAAATCTACCATGAGCAGAAGGATTTTTCTTTAGCGCAAAATGCTTTTGCTGAAGCGGAGAAGCGCTTGCTGGTTTTGCAAAAACAGAAACCTGACGATGCTGGCATTGTGAAAAATCTGGCTGCGGTGAAATTTCGTCAAGCTGAGGAGTTGTATGCTTTGGGCGGGGATGAAAAAAAAGCGATCGCGATGTTGCAAGAGTCTTCAACTTTGTGGCAACAATGGGGAATCAAGGATTCGAGGCAGGCATTGCAGGCTGAACTGAAAGTGGCTGAGAATTTATTGCAAGCGGCGCAATGGTATCGCCTCAAGCGGGATAATAAATTAGCGGGAGAGAATTTCGAAGCTGCTGCAGACGCCTTGGTGGCATTGCAAGAGAAGAACCCTCAGAATGCAGAAATCGTAGCGTCTTTAGCAGCGTCTTTCATGGGGATTGGGGAGATTCTGTTGGAGTCAGGTCAGCAGGAATCTGGGGTGGAAATGTACAAAAAAAGCGTGGAGCTGCTAAGTGAAGCGGTTTCTCTCAATGGCGCGGTGGATGAATACCAATACCATTTAGCTTCTGCTTTGGTCCTGTTAGGCAGCTTGGAGCGTAAGGCGGAGTCTCTACAGGATGCGATGGGTTTGTTATCGCGGCTGATGCCTTCGCATAGTGATGATACGCGTTATGCGACCACTTTGGCGGATTGTCTGGGTGCTTTGGCAGAGTTGCAGAGAGATGCGGGGCAATCGGTAGCGGGGATCAAATTAGAGAAAGACGCGGTCAAATTATTAGAACAGGTGATCAGTCAAGCCGCTGAGGGCAAGAAGGTGGATACGAGTGTGCGTATCTCCTTAGCTAAGCGCAACTGTCACATGGCAGAACTGTATGGTGATGTGGGTCAGTTCGCGGAGTCGCAGCCGGCGTTGACTCGCGCGATCCAGTTGATCAGTGAGTTGTTAGAAGAGGATGAGAGCAATGTGATTTATCAGCGCTTGTATGCGTATGCTGGTGGCTTGGCGGCATTTGCCCGTGAAAAAACGGGGGATAAAAAAGGAGCCATTGCCTTGTACGCAGCGGCGCTGAAACAGTGGGAAAAGGTATCTGCAGCGCATCCCAAAGATGCGCAAGCGACGGAGGGAGTCAATTGGACTAAGCGCCAACTGCAAGGGCTGAAAAAGTAAGGTCATGGGGCAGCCGTAGCGGCAGCCCTACAATGAATTGCTATTCTTTATATCCCCCTACAGCATCAAAACCGTATTGGTCGAGTAGCTTCAAGGTTAGCAAACTGAGGTCGGGAGGAGGCAAGCTATCTGACAAGCTGAGGGTGCAGCAGTGGATGTAGCTGATCATGTTAGCTAGGGGGCGCGAAGAGATGCTGCGTTGGCTCAACCAGGTATCAAATCCAAGCAGGGCGGTAAGCCAGTCGTGGAGAGAAAAATCGCTTTGATCCACTTGGCTGAACAGCTGATCAAAGATCTCAGGCAAGTCTTGTTCATCTGCCCTGCCGATGAGTTTCCCCAGCTGCTCCCTGTCTTCGATGCAGGAGCAAGCATTTTGTAGTAGGGTGAGCTGTTGCACAGTAATTTTCAGTGCCACGTGATTTCTGTGTTCACCGAGTTGGCTAGGAAACACTCTTGGTGCGCTTTTTGGTGGAGTTGTTCGATTTGGGCGTCATCGGGGATTTTATCTCCGCTGAATTGAACCACAGGATTCATGGTGATCTGAGTGATCACCATTTTTTTATTTTCATTAGGAGCAAGCTTGCCGACCGCTACGTCTGTATAAGAATCGACCACGTACCCTGACATCGAGGAGACGGCGAGGAAGGTCAGCATGTGGCAACTGGCGAGCGCGGCGACGTAGGCTTCCTCTGGATCGACGCAGTCTTCGCTGCCCATATATTTAGGCGCGGCGGAGGCATTGAGGAATTGTCCGTTGGAGGGGAAATCCCAACGGTGATCTCGTGGATATTCCTTGTAGGCGAATCCTTTTTCGCCGCGTTTCCAAGTAAGATTGGCTCGATGTTCTGACATAGTGAAGTGACTATACTGCGCTGGCTTCTTCGCTCAAGTTAAGGACTTGGATAAAAACAAAATAGGGGGATGGAATACCTATGAATAAGCACCCGTGGCGGGGTAGCTGCCTAATACTCTTACTTTTTTGCCTGTTGCTACCAACAAGTCGATGGCCTTCACCATATTAGCGCTGGTTTGATGGCCTTGCACTTCGACAAATACGCAGGAAAGTTTTTCAGAATCGCTTTCTTGGCGCCCGTCGATCTGGGTGACTTTCAAATCTAGATCAGCTAAAATTTTCATCGCTCCAGATAACAGCCCGTCGGCATCTCCGTGGATCAATAGAGCGGTGATGTCTTTGCCAGTCGGAGGGCAAGAGTTATGAGCCAAAACTAGAAAACGTGCGGCAGAAGAGGAAGCGTCATGGTCACCTAAAAGATTGACTTGAGCGCAAATCTGTAAATCAGACTCGCTGAAATAATCCAAAGTGCGACTGACTCCCCCATCGGTAGAGTTTCCGATCGGCACGACGCCATAATCGGCTTGGCGGCTGGCGACTTTCTCAAATACATCTGCCAGGCTTGCCTGGGCGACATACTCCACGCTAGCGCCAAATTTGTTGCGTCCCGCCTGATGTGTCCAGGTACCTTCTGGTCCCAGATAAGCGATTTTGAGATTTTCTTCCAAAGCCAACGCCGCAGACATGATCTCGCGATAGATCGCGCGGATCGATTTTTCGGGTAGTCGTCCCTGGCTTTTTTTCACCAACGATTGCAGCAGTTTTTCCTCACGCTCAGGGGCGTAGATTTCCAAGCCCTTTTGCTTTTTGATCTCACCGACTTCATGGACCAAATCGGCACGCTCGTTGAGCAGTTGCAACAAACGCGAATCGACCGCGTCGATTTCTACTCGCAAGTCATCGAGTGTTCTGTCTGTGCCATTTGCTTTCATTCCTCCTCACTTCCAGCGTTGGGATCCGACTCTTCTGCGCCTTCTTCATTGGAAGAATCTTGCTCGCCATCAACTGCACCAGTTTCTTGATCATCCGCTTCCGCCTCGACTTCCTCGCTAGGAGGGCTTCCAGGTTGCGCGCCAAGTGAGAGCTGCTCATCAGCTTTGCCATCATCTTCTAGCGGCAGTTCTGCGGTGGGTAATTCCACGCGCTTCAATTCACTGGAGTTGGGCAGGTCATCGATATTTTTGATACCAAAATGTTCGAGGAAAGTTTCCGACGTTTCGTAAAGCAGGGGTTTGCCAGGCAGTTCGGCACGTCCGGCTATTTTGACTAAACCCTTGTCGATGATTTTGTTCAAAACCCCGTCCACACTGACTCCACGCACAGCTTCGATATCCGCCTTAGTGATCGGCTGACGATAGGCTATGATCGCCAAAGTCTCCATCGCAGGGCCGCTGAATCGCTCGGGTTTGACCTCGGGCATCAGTCCGCGAATATAATGTGCATACTCGCTGCGGGTATAAAATCGCCACCCACTGGGTCCTTCTTGCAAATGCATCGGACGTCCCGTCGCGTTATAAGTCTCATTGATCTCATCAATGATTTCGCAAACTGCATTGCCTGAGATTTTCTGCAACACCTCAGGATCGGTTTCCGAAGGCTCCTTAACCTTTTCTTTCTTCCTACGTCCCTTTTTCTTTTTGGCAGCGGCGGCCTGTTCCTCGGCCTCTGTGTCCTGTCCAGCTTCAGCTATCAGGGCGGCAGCTTCTTCTTCTGCAGCCAGTGTCGCTTTCGCCGTACGTCGCAAAGCACGCGCTACGTCCTGAGCCGTCACCGGATCAGGTGAGGCAAAAATGATGGCTTCCACTATTTGAACTAAATCCATATCAAAAAACCAGGTTAGATAGAAAGACTATGAGTCATCACGGTTACAGATTCTCGTTGCGATGCAACTCGATATCACCGAGACGGCCATCTTGGCGCACGGTGAAGTGATTGAGTTTCATCAGCTCAAGCATCGCTAAAAAAGTGACAATGACCTCGGCTTTGGTCGTAGCATCCTCGAACATAGCAGAAAATTGGATACTGCCACCAGGTGGCACCGTTTTGAGCAAATAATCGATTTTATCCCCGACTGTAAAACGATCATCGACGATTTCTCCCAAGTCGCTCTCGTCTTGGAAACGATCCAGCACATTTTGGAAAGCCCGAATCAGGTCAAAAATGCCCACATCTGCCATCGGACGCTCGCCTTCAGGCTCGTCGTCTTCGATGTCTTCAGGGTGATGAGGGAAAAAGTCCTGCATTTCTTGCTCACGATGAGACAGAAATCCCGCAGCATCTTTGAACTTTTTGTATTCGATCAGTTGGCGAATGAGATCCCAGCGCGGATCATCTTCATCTCCTTCTTCTTCAGGAGGCTGGTGGTGTTTGGGCAAGAGGTTGCGGCTTTTGATGTAAATCAGGTTCGCCGCCATCACGATGAACTCACTCGCCAGGGTGATGTTCAATACTTTGAAGGTATCCACGTAGGTCAGATACTGTTTGGTGACCTTCTCGATGGAAATGTCATAAATGTCCACCTCATCTTTTTTGATGAGGTAGAGCAACAAATCGAGAGGCCCCTCGAACATCTCTAATTGAACTTTGTAGTCTTCTTCCAAAATTTTAGTGTTTGAATCTGATCCGCGCCTATTCAAGTCCGAATAGACCTAGCGAGAAGCGCAGTTTAACCACGGGCAGGCGTTAGGTGCAAGTCATCCTGTCAGGAATGTTCAGATTCTATCATTTTCCCTGTGATTTGCTGATATATCGGAGAAAAGAAAGGATACCAGAAAACTTGTAAGAAGGATCGAGGTATTTTTCGATCACGTAGAACATGAAATAATACAGTCGCGCCGAGGACCAGATCAGCAAGAGTAGCAGCACCGCAGTGGACCATTTTTGTGTTTCTACTAGGATCAGCGTAGAACTGATCAAAAGGATGACAAAAAACAGTCCGCCTTTGAGGTAAATCCATTTAGCTGATTTCAAGTCACCCATGCTGAGATTGGCAAATCACTTCGATCTAATTTCAAGAGTTTACAATGAGACTATTGCATAAGCATGCGAGCGCGAGCATAAAACTTATATTTATCAATTGCCATATTTTGATGAAGTCGTTAATGTTAGAAACATCTGATTTATAATTATTCTTTTTCATAATGAAAAAATTACTACCAGCCACTCTTCTCCTTATCTGCTTTTTACTACCTGTCATTGTCATTTCTTCAAGTCATGGTGCACCGACAGGCACCACCTCGAAATTTCAAAAACACTTAAAAGGCAAGTTAGTTGGTCTCAACGGCAAACGCGTCAGCCGACGGGAACTCAGCGGTGATCCAGAGTTTTATGTGTTTTATTTTTCCGCGCACTGGTGCCCTCCTTGTCGTAGCTTCACCCCAAAGCTGGTCAATTTCTACAACAACAACGATGCTGCAGGGAAAAAGTTTGAAATCATTTTTGTGAGTAGTGATAACAGTGAAGATCAAATGGAAGATTACATCAAGGAAGACAAAATGCCTTGGCCTGCCATTAAATATCGTTATGCCAAGAAAATCAAAGATATCAACAAGTATGCTGGGTCGGGGATTCCCTGTTTAGTGATGGTCGACCGTGAAGGAAAAATCATCTCAAACAGTTACGAGGGTTCCAATTACGTTGGTCCCAGTAAAGTGATGCGTGATCTTGCTGATGCGGTGAAATGAACCCTGATCCTTTCTATAGTTGAGGGGTGGTCACATTGAAGCGCGATTCGATCACTAACATGCCATCAGCCTCTAGTTCCACGGTGTACATGCCTGCGTGGGGAAAAGTGAGGTTGAGTAGTTCAAATTGAATCTCGATGACTTGATTCGGGTTCACAAATTCGATTTCTCCGCCAGTTTGAAAAACTACTTCTTCAGCCTGCAAAGATTGGCAACGAATATCAATGCTCTGTTTGCCCCGACCGTTAGTCAGTTGAGCAAAGATGCAAAACCTCGCATGTAAGGACGGCAGGCTGTTGCAGTTGATGTTGTTGAACAAACCGATCAGCGAGTTTTTTCCTGTCTTAGCATCAGTGATAATCGAATCACAAAGGATAAGGGCGATTCCGATGGGTGCTTCATTCATGAGGAAATTATAGCTTATGGTAAAAGTAAAAATAAATGGGTAGCCTGTGACAGGTCAATGACCTTCGGAGACAGATTCTGCATCAGTGATTTGAGAGTCATCATCTTCATAATATTCCCTAGGTTGATACAGTTTCGCGACGATCACAAAGAGCATAGCTGCTGCCAACATCAATCCAGTAAAAAACCAAAAATATCTAGCGCCCTCTAGTTTGATCTGTCCGCCGACAAAATACTCGCGGGATATTTGCGACTCGGAAGAGTTCTGACTTTTATTGATGATGCCAAGTTCTTGTTTGCGAGCCTCTAACCAGGAACGTTGCGGGCGAAATTTTTCCATGAACTTTGACAGTCCCGATGTTGCAGTTTTCTCCGGTCGTTGCACTGTCAGGATGGCGCCTTGATCCCATATTGATTTCGCCTTGCCATCTGGACCCAGGCTCCAAATCCGTGCGACATTTCGATTCACAATTCGGTATTGATAAACATGGCCCCACGGGTCTTTGACCGTAGAACATAATTGCTCGCCAGCTTGTTTTGAGAGCAACTGGAAATCCTGCGCTTTAACTGTTTTCTCAAATTGATCTAGAAGCGCATCCAAAGAAGACTTGTCGGCAAATGCGATGCGCAGCAATTTAGCATTATCATCATAGGTAAGTTGGATATCGTCCGAACTGCCAAGAGTATCATCAAATCCCTTAAGCGTCACTTCTCCGGCTTTCGCCTCAATGCTGGTGATCGGACTTGGCACTTGAATGAAGTGATTGATCTGTGCCGTCACAATATTGCCAAGTGAAACAGCAAACAGGAAAAGTGCCATAATGAGTGATTTCATCGATTTAGGTGCCTGAGTGTAGCTGAATTCGAGACACACAATAGAAACCATGATCTCCGAAGCGGTGAGGGCAATGAAGGCAACCAATTGCCAAGAAATCGAAGGACTGCCTCCGGCATCAATTTTTTCCTGAGCTATAGAAACCAACGCGAAAGAAATGACCATCAGAAAAAGACCAATACTTATTTTCCTCAAAGCCGTCAGCGGAAAAATTTTATCGATCAAAGGATAAACAACATAAGAAAACAATGGAATGAAAGTGAGTATCAAGATCGGGTTGAGTGCCTGAATCTGACTCGGCAGCCAATGGATACCCAAAAATTGCCGATCCATGTTTTCTGCCTGGAGCACCCAAGAAGATCCGCTTTGATCGAAGAGAGACCAAAATACCGCCACAAAAGCGTAGATACTACAAAGTTTGAGAATAGCCTTGAGGCTAGTCCAAGTAAATAGTTCTCGAATAAAAAGAACTCCCTTTGGAGGAATGTGAACAAACTTCCAGCGCCCGACCCAAAACAAAATCGTAGCGAGAGCCATCAGTATGCCCGGCACCCCAAAGGCCCAATGCGGGCCATACCACTCCAGCAACCAAGGAGTTAATAGAGTAGAAAGAAATGCGCCTAAGTTGATCGACCAATAAAACCAATTAAAAATTTGTGGCACAAGATGGCGATTTTCACTGCCAAACTGGTCTCCTACATGAGCAGACACACAGGGCTTGATGCCGCCTGAACCCAAAGCGATCAACCACAAGCCCAGACCGAGCCACATCGTCGTTTCGCCCGCCATTCCCATCAGTGCGAGCGAAGCATGTCCCAAACAGTAAACGATGGAGAGCACAACGATGACCCGATATTTGCCAAAAAACACGTCGGCGAGTAAAGCTCCGAGCAGAGGTGTTAGATATACCAAAGAAACGAAGTAGTGAAACTTCTCTGTTGCCTCCACATCGCTCATCGGTTTGTCTGGCGTGTCTCCCATCAGCCAGAGGTAGTTCACCATAAAAATGGCAAGGATGGTACGCATCCCATAAAAACTGAACCGTTCAGCCGCCTCATTTGCGATGATATGAGCAATGCCGCTGGGCATACCAGTCGTGGCTTTGGGGGAGGTTCGGTAGTCGGAGCTCATCATCTAAAGCTTAGTTGATAGCGTTTTAAGCGTGGACTCGCAACTTTCTTCTAAATGTAGAAGGAAATTATTAGGGGTAAAAAAAGAGGTGGCCCGACTGATTGTTTTCGCGAGAAACCCCCATAACTCGCAAAAAAGAAAATATCAGTCGGACCACCTTGTGTTGCTCACGTTGCGTGAACAGTGCTATTAAAACACATCTAGGAATAAACGCAAGAGAAAAGGTGTATATTTTCCAAAAATATTTGCTCATTGTGCTCTAGCCCTTATAAATAAAGGGAAATACAGTCAAAAATAAATTTTAAACTACTCTAACGTTCACCCTTTTATGAAAACCAAAGCATTTCCAGCACTCGTACCCGCCCCAGGCTTCATTGATGAAGTTCCAGCGGTGCCTTATGATGTCATCAATAGCGAAGAAGCCGCGGCACTCGCAACAGGCAAACCCAACAGTTTATTACACGTCAGTCGTCCCGAGATTGATTTTCCCGAAGGTAGCAAACCTACTCCAGACGAACTTTATCAAAAAGCTGCGGAGAATTTGAAGGCAATGCAAGCTAACGGTTCCTTGATCAGAGAGGAAAAACCCTGCGTTTATGTGTATCGCCAGCAAATGGGAGATCACGTGCAAACGGGCATCACGCTGGCTTGTCATATCGATGATTACGCCAACAACGTTATTCGCAAGCATGAAAAAACCCGTCCCGACAAAGAAAATGACCGCACGCGATTAGCGGATACGCTCAATGCCCACATTGGACCGGTTTTTCTTACTTATAAAGATGATGCGACCATCGACACACTAGTAGAAAAAATCACCAGTGAACAAGAGCCGGACATGGTCACCACTGATGAGGCTGGCGTGATCCATACCGCTTGGAGAATAGAGGGTGGCGAGGATATCACCACTGCTTTTGAAAACGTGCCTCTTGCCTATGTCGCCGATGGACATCATCGCACCGCTAGCGCCGCACGAGTGGGGCGAGAGCGTGGAGCAGCTAATCCTGATCACGACGGGAGTGAAAGCTACAATTGGTTTCTCACGGTATTGTTCCCTTCTAGCCAACTGAATATCCTTTCTTACAATCGTTATGTTCACGATCTCAATGGTTTGAGCACTGAGAAACTGCTGCAAAAAATCGGAGAAATTTGTGAAGTGACGACCGGCGGGAGTGGAAGTGAACCCGCAGATGCTGGGCAGGTCTGTATGTATCTGGAAGAGCAATGGTATCATTTGAAGCTACCTTCAGCGGATTCAGATGACCCTGTCGCTCAGCTCGACGTTTCTATTTTGCAGGATCAAATCCTCACACCCTTGTTAGCTATCGATGATCCAAGAACGAGTAATCGCATCAGCTTTGTCGGTGGCATTCGTGGCACGGGCGAGCTTGAGAAGTTAGTGGACAAGCAACAGCAAGGCGTTGCTTTTTCACTCTACCCCGTGAGCATCGATCAACTAATTGCGATCTCCGATGCCGACCAGATCATGGCGCCGAAATCTACCTGGTTTGAACCCAAGTTGCGTTCAGGCATGTTTATCTATACGATCGATTGATCTAATATGGCGGAGCGCAGAGAGCTTACAGTTAGTAGATAACAGAACCGATGAGATATCCACCCATCCCCGCTGAGCTGTTTATAGAAAACCGCTCTCGATTAGCATCTGCCATGCAGCCTAACTCGATAGCTGTTTTCAACTCGGCCGATGTGCCTGTTTTATCCGCTGACGGCAGCGGCCGATTTGTTCAGAATAGCGATTTGTTTTATTTGTCAGGTGTGGATCAGGAAGAATCCGTTCTACTGCTATTTCCCGATGCTAAGGCGGCAGAAAACCGGGAGATTTTATTTGTCAAAAAAACCTCTGAACTCATCGCGGTGTGGGAAGGGCAAAAACTCGATAAAGAACAAGCGGCACAAGTCTCGGGCATAGCGCATGTCGAATGGTTAGACGAACTGGATCACACTCTGCGTGCGCTGACTCAAAAAGCTAGGAAAATCTATCTCAACTACAATGAACACGGCCGAGCGAGTTCTCCTGTGGAAACGGCCGATGACCGTTTTCGCAAACGCTGCCAATCCTTATACCCCACGCATCAATACCTACGGCCCGCGCCCTTGCTCCATCAACTGCGAGTGATCAAATCTGAAGTGGAAATCTCTTTGATCCAGCAAGCCTGCGATATCACCGAAGCCGGCTTCCGACGCGTCTTGACAATGTTAAAGCCGGGGACGCTCGAGTATGAAATCGAGGCGGAATACGCGCACGAATTTCTTCGTGTAGGCAGCAAAGATTTTGCTTATCAACCCATCATCGCTTCAGGGGAGCGTGCTTGTGTGCTGCATTATTTGAGCAACGATCAAGTTTGCGCTGATGGAGACATGCTGTTGATGGATGTGGGAGCGGAATTTGCCAACTACAATGCCGATATGACTCGCACCGCGCCAGTCAACGGACGATTCAGCTCACGACAGCGCGCGGTGTATGACGCCGTTCATCGCACCTTGCGTATTTGCATAGATGAACTGATCAAACCAGGGGTCAAGATCAAAGCCTATCAATTACAAGCAGCGCAAATCATCGAACATGAGCTGCTGGAGCTTGGACTATTGGATAAAAATGTCATAGCGGCTGAAAAGCTTAACCGCGACATCAAAGAAACACAGAAATCCTATCGCCAATACTTCATGCACGGAGTTTCTCATTCCCTTGGTCTCGATGTACACGATGTCACTTCCTTAGATCCGGAATTTGCGGAAAATATGGTGTTCACGGTGGAGCCGGGTATTTATATTCGCGAAGAAGGTCTTGGTGTGAGATTAGAAAACAACATCGTGATCAAAGAATCTGGCAACCTAGACCTGATGGCAAACATCCCGATCAACCCCGATGAGATCGAGGACTTGATGAACGCTTGAATGATACAGATATTCCCCTAACCATGAATTCTGAGGATACACAGCAAAACCTTTTGGCAAAGGGTTCTGAACCTAGTCGTGTGGCAGTCGCCTTGCAGTCCTCTTTTTTGGGATTTGCTACTCATGCTGGATTTTTGAATGCTCTAGTGGATTCGGGCATTCAACCTGATAAGATTTCGGGATCTTCTTCAGGTTCTTTGGTGGCTGCTGCCTATGCATGTGGTTTGCAGCAGCAGGCTTTGCGGGACATGGTGCTCGATCAAAAGCTCAAAAACTCTTTTTTTGAATGGCAGTCTTTGTATCGCCTGCCGGCGGTCTTCACACTCTATTTAGGTAGCGGGCTGGTAAGCGGGAAAAATGCTATTAAGTATTTGCAAAGAAACTTTCCAGTATCGCGGATTGAAGATTGTCAGCATGCGGAGCTAACCATTGCGGTGACAAATATATCTCGGATGGAACGACAGCTTATTTCGACTGGAGAAATCGCGCCTTACGTGCTCGCGTCGTGTGCGGTCAGTCCTGTCATTCGAGCTCAGATCATAGATGGCGAGTACCTTATTGACGGTGGCTTTACAGACGGTGCGCCATTTGAGCAATGGATCGACGATCCAGAAATTGATAGCATCATTATTCACAACATTGCTTTTGATCCGCAAGTAACTTGCCCTCAGTCCAAATACAGTAATTTTCTTGCCTGTTGGGCAGCGGCCCATCAGATCGCTGATCAGCAAATGATGGATCAGCGTATCAAGCGAGCAGAAGCGGCGGGCAAGGAGTTGATCATTCACGAAACGCGCACGGCTAGGCCAAGTATTTTTTCATCACGCAAAACTCTAGAGGGCAATTATCAAACAGCCTATGATACTTTTAGTGCGAGCTGAGCTTGCCATTGGCTATTTTACAGCGCTAACTCCTGCAGGGGAGCTTCCCATTTGTGTGAGGATGTATCCGCGGCGCCGTAGAAGGTCGATGACGCTACCTTTGCCAACTAGATGACCTGTGCCGACGATGAATAGAACATTCTCACCGTCTAAGAAAGCTTTTTCTATTTTGGGAATCCAATTCTGGTTGCGCTTATCGATGAGGATGCTTTTCAATTTGGGATCATCTTTGAATTCCTCATTGAGCAGGCTATCCATGCTTTGTACATCACCAATTTTCCAAGCATCGATGAGATCTTTGAGCAGTTTTTGCATAGCATCGATTTTTTCCAAGGTAGCACGTAGCATACGGTCTTGTTGGCGGTCATTGAGTTTGTCAAAGAGGGTGACCTGGTATTCTACGGTTTCTAATCCTGAAGAAGGTTTGCCGTCTTTAAGGGATTTATTATGATATTTGACCTCCAGCCCTAGATCAGCACGCGCCCCCATGCGTAGGGCTTCCATCGAAGACAAATTGATCGCTAACAGTCCTGGTTTCATTTGCTCGAAGAGCAAGGTGGGTAGCCCTCGGCTAGTAAGGTGGGCTGCTAGCAATTTAAAAGTACCCGGGCTGATGTGACGCCTGATAGAATCCCGAGAGGAATAGGTGCCAAGTGTTTGCATTCGTTTGATCGTTTTAGGATCACTGAGTTCCTTCATGTCTATCTCAAAGACTAAACGTGTGCTGTCCTCATAAGCGATGTCGTAGGCTTTGGGCAGTGGGTAATCCTCTTGCCTCAATAAGTGAACGGAGCCTGCTATGTAAACGGTGTTGCGGCTGCCTTGTATTTTCCAGACGCAGGCGCGAGTATTTTTATTAGTTCCTTCGCTGGTGTTTTTACCCGCAACTTGGGAGGGAGAAAGTAAGCTGCTCAGTAGCAGCAGGCCGAGGCAAATGAGGCGGATGGAAAGCATGTAATAGAGTGCGAAGACGGTGGGCAGGTTAATCGTTTTCTTTGAGTTCTGCAAAAATCAAGCGTCCTGCACTTGTCTGAACGGCGCCAGCTACAATTACCCATTGCAGCGACCCGATCAATTCCACTGCGCGATTGACGACGATCATGGTGCCATCGGGCAAATAGCCTACAGCCTGATGTTCGTCGCGACCTTCTTTGATTAGATTAAGCTCCACCTCGTCTCCTGGAGAAACGACGGGGCGCATCGCCAAGGTCAATTCGCTGAGCAGTAATACATTCACCTTTTGCAAGCGAGCTACCTTGGCCAAGCCGCTATCGTTAGTCATCAGGCGCGCCCCTAATCTCTGTGCCAAATCTACTAACTTGGCGTCCACTTCAGTTTTATCTATCACGGAATCATCGTTGATGATGACTTCGAGTTCTGGCGAATCTTGCATCTGGCGCAGGCAATCTAGACCGCGTTTACCTTTGCCTCGCTTGGCTTCATCATCAGAATCACTGAGCGCTTGCAGTTCATCGAGGACAAATTGGGGAACGATCAACGAGCCGCTCAAAAATCCAGTGGCGCACAATTTTAACAAGCGACCGTCGATGATCACGTTGGTATCGATCAGCATGGACTGGTCGTGCACGGAGTCTTGGCGGAAGCGCACGTAAGGGATGATCAAAGAAAACTCATCGCGTTTGGTGCGCAATGCCAACATCATGCCGAGGTAACCAAAACCAATGAACAAACCTAAGCCGAAGATGTGACCTCCTACGGGGAATCTGTCCATCCAGGAGCCTTCAAACACCCCTGTCCACACTATCAACTGAGCGCAGACCATGCCTACTAACAGGCCAAAGGTGCCTGCCGAGAATCCTCTGATGGTAAAATTACGCAAGGCAAAGTCGATCAGCAAAATGGACAAGGCGAAAATGGCTCCGTAAATAGCGCCATTCCAAGATTGAGTTAGTTGCTCTTCATTGGCGATCACTGAGCCGAGCAGTGTGGAAAGCACTACAAAGGTGCTTCGGATAGCGTTGGTGGTGGAAGAGATTTTCACAGCTTGTTAGGAATTTATGTATGGGAACGAAATCAAAATGACGGTCATCATTTTGATACGCGGGAGACGGGTCTTATGTGTCTGGTATATATATTGTCATTAGTAGCGCCATCAAGAAGGTGGTTCGAGATAATAACAGAGCCTAGTATATAATATTCGGACAATAAATCCAGTAAATCTCTAGCTTGTGCGGAGAGCGGGATAAATTCAAAAAATGGCAGTCACTATACAAAGTGCAGAAGGGGAGCGGCTGGCACTTTATCGTTTAGGCAAAAGATCTGATCACTGGGTTTTTTGGGCGGCGGGTTTGATGGGCTTCGCGCTGGAGGCATCACTTTTGTTCGGCTTACTGGTAGCAGACGTTTTGGTGGGCTCAGTCTCTTGTTTGGGAACTTTAGGATCTGGGGTGACTTGCGATTGCTTGAATTGCTTGAGTCGTTCGGCGAACTCTTTATTATCGGAATCGAGCTCGAGGGCTTTTTGCATGTGCTGCAGAGCTTCAGCTTGTTTGCCGAGCTCGAAGTAGGTGCGTGCTAGGTGGTCGTAAACGGTGGGGTCTTGGTCTTCCATGAGCTCCATAGATTTGACCAATTCTACGCGTGCTTTTTCGTAGTTCTTTTTCTTAAAATAAAACCAACCGAGACTGTCAAGAATGGCGCCAGATTCCGGGGTCAACTGATAGGCGGTTTTGATCAGTTCGCCGGCTTCGTCGATATGCATGTCGTTCTCCAACCACATGTACCCGAGGTAGTTGTACACTTGAGCGGTGAAGGTTTTGGTCTCTTCATCATCGATTCCGTTTTTGGCTAAAATTGCCATCGACTTGCGAAACAGGTCTGCGGCTTGGTCTAATTTCCCTGCTCGTTCAGCGGAGGCACCATATTGAAAATAAAATTGTTCGTTGAGGAGCGCGGGCTGCGTTTCTTTTGCCAGATGCAAAGCGCGCGCGAAGGCAGGAAGCGCTTCTTGATAAAGCTTGGCTCGGGTGCGAGATACGGCGAGCAAGAAAGTAACGAAGGGCTCTTGGGGATAATAATAAACGGCTCGTTCGAGTACTGGCACGGCGTCTTGCGGGCGCCTGGCTGAAAGTAAGAGTTGGGCTAAGTCGAGGTATTCCGATTGGCTGCCTTTACTGATCTTCAAAGCTTGTTGCAGGTAGTGTGCTGCTTGGTTGGCATCTTTACGCGCGCGATAGATTTCGGCTAAAAGGCGGTAGGTTTTGGCGTCTTGTGGATTGATCTGGATGACAGTGCGCAAGGTTTCGATCACTTTCTCTTGTTGCCCCAGGACCTGATAAACTAACGCGAGTTTTTTTCTGGTGATCAGTTGGTCGGGGTGATTTTGCAAGATTTTCTCGTAGAGGTCGCGAGCTTTCTGTGGCTGGTGAGAGGAGTGATAAAATCCAGCTACTGCTTCTTGTATTTCGATTCGCTCCTTGCTGTGATCTAGAGCTTTTTGGTAAATGCCGTTGAGCAGTACTGGGCGTTGACCTTCACGCGTATTCAAAGGCCAGACTTTTTGTGCTATGCCAGCTATCTTCAGCCAGAAATCAGCATCGTCGGATTCAAGCTTTAGAGCGGCATTGATCAGAGCTTTTGCCTCTTTAGTCTGCCGGCGCACCAAATAAATTTGAACCAGATGATTATAAACGGCAGCATTCTCAGGAAATCTCTCGACTGCTTGTTGAGCTAGCTGCAATGCACGCTGTCGATCAGGCTCAGAATGAGCGTGGTAGGTGCTCAGGTAATCGGAGAATGAAAGATAAGCTTGAGGATTTTCCGGGTTGAGTGCGAGAGATTTTTCTAAAATAGCACGAGCTTCATTCAGTTTGCCAATCGAAGCTTGCAGGTAGGCGACTCGATGTGCCAACAGCACATTAGCGGGGCTCAAGCTCAGCACTTTCTGGTATTCCAGCAAGGCGGCGTCGGAGTCCTTCTCTTTTTCAAAAGCTAAGGCGCGGGAATAATGTGCTAAAGCATCGGCTCGTAATTGCCCCTCTAGTCGCAGCTTGGTGCGAGGATTGGCTGGCAAAAAACGATCCACATAAACTTCGGCGCGGTCTTCTAGTGTGCTGGGTAGAGCAGTAGCGTCGCCACTATCAGCGGCGAAACCAACTGAGGCTGCTGCTAGGGTACACAAAAAAGCGGACCCGATGAGAGCCTCGCCTAATTTCGATCTGATCAACAAACTTTTGCTAAGAATCCTCCTGCAACGATGAACCTGTTGGTTTGGATCGTTGAAGGGGATAGGATTCATAGCTGAAAGTTTAGCCCCTAGGACTTGTAACGCAAACGCTTCTTGTGGCGATTACGTTTACTCAACTTACGCCGCTTGTGCTTGTTGATCTTGGTTTTACGTCTTTTTTTGAGCGAACCCATGTTTGTGTTTCGGTTGTAGTTGTAGTTGAGCCTTACTTGGTTTTCTTATCGCTAGCGACAAGAAAAGCACTGTTGGCAGGTAAGTGATCGTTTAATTGACCACTTTATTGAGGGTGTATTCTATTATACCCTCTGCACCCAGTGCTTTTAATTCAGGTATGATATCGCGAACTGTTTTTTCAGAAATCACTGTTTCCACAGCGACCCATCCATCTTGTGTCAATTGCGATACCGTAGGCTGACGCAGCGATGGTAGGGTTTTTATCAGGTTTTGCAACTGGTTTTCCGGCAAGTTGAGTTTCAGACCCACCATATCACGTGCCAATAAGGCTGCTTCGAGCAAAAGTGTCAGTCGTTGCATTTTCCCCAGCTTCCATTCGTCTTGAAAGCTGGTGGGGTTGGCGATGAATTGCGGATAGGACTCCATGAGTGTATCCATGATGCGTAAGTTGTTGGCTCTCAAGGAGGAGCCGGTCTCGGTGATGTCGACAATCGCATCCACTAGCTCAGGCACTTTGACCTCTGTCGCTCCCCAAGAAAACTCAACTTCAGCTTTGACGCCATGTTTTTCCAAATAGCGTTCCACTAAGCCTGTTGCTTCCGTGGCGATGCGTTTGCCCTCTAAATCTTTGACGCTTTTATAAGGCGAGTCTTCCGGCACTGCCAAGACCCAGCGTGTAGGATTGGAGGTAGAGCGAGAATATTGCAAATCGCAGAGCACTTCGATTTCTGCCTGATTCTCTGCAACCCAGTCTCTGCCAGTGATGCCGCAGTCGAGGAAGCCATGATCGACGTAGCGGCCGATTTCTTGCGCGCGTAACAAGCGGATTTCGATTTCAGGGTCGTCGATCATCGGACGGTAAGAGCGCGAGGCCCCACTGATTTGATAACCTGCTTTGTCGAACAATTCGAGCGTAGGTTCTTGCAAACTGCCTTTAGGAAGTCCGATTTTTAGTTTTCTAGGTGCCGTGCTTTCTGACATAAGTGTGCAAGTTAGATGATCTCCCGCAGGATTCGTGACTTTGATTTTGTGTGATGATCACACTGCCAATGAACCGCAGGGTGGCTACGATGCTGATTTTTAGCCCTCTGTCACCTGAGAAATGCAAACAAATGGCAAAAATAAGCAATTCTTGGTGAGTGTAGTGACCAGCGATGGGGACTTTCGCTTGAA
Source organism: Verrucomicrobiales bacterium (assembly GCA_021648365.1). Taxonomy (GTDB): domain Bacteria; phylum Verrucomicrobiota; class Verrucomicrobiia; order Verrucomicrobiales; family DEV007; genus JAADHD01. The sequence goes on along the minus strand of JAKISY010000022.1, from coordinate 24,895 downwards.
AAAGGTCGTTTTTTCTTTTAACGATGGGCAAAAGCAAGAGGGTTGAACTTAGTAAGGCTTAATCAGATCTCACTAGACCCTTGTCACAAACTAGGACACCAAGGATACAATGATCGAAAATCAGAAAATTTTAGCAGAATCAGCAGCCACCGCTCGGGGGCTGGCAATCGATGCCATTCACGCATGCAGTTCGGGTCACTTGGGTTTGCCTTTGGGCACCGCCGATGTGGGTGCTGTTTTATATGGACAGGCACTGCAATTCAACCCAGTGGCACCGAAATGGATCAACCGCGACCGCTTCATTCTCTCCGCAGGACATGGCAGTATGTTTTTGTATTCGTGGCTGCACCTCGCGGGTTACGACTTGTCGATCGAGCAGTTAAAAAACTTTCGTCAGCTGGGTAGCAAAACGCCAGGCCATCCAGAATTTGACGAAACTCCTGGAGTGGAAGCCACCACCGGGCCTCTTGGTCAGGGGATTGGCAATGCAGTGGGCTACGCGCTGTCGGGTAAAATGGCGGCTGAAAAGTACAACACAGATGAGCATACCATTTTAGATTATCACGTAGTGGTATTGGCGGGCGATGGCTGTTTGCAAGAAGGCATCTCTGCGGAAGCGGCTTCTTTTGCTGGTCACAACAAGTTCGATAATTTGATTTTGATCTATGACTCCAATGACGTGACGCTCGACGCTATGGCGGATCGCTCGCAGAGCGAGGATACAGCCAAGCGTTTTGAGGCTTACGGTTGGGATGTGGTGACCGTCGATGGACATGACATGGAGGCGTTTAGCAAGGCGTTTGCGGATGCCAAAAGCAATGACAACGGCAAACCTAAGTTGATCGAAATCAAGACCGTGATCGGTAAAGGCATTCCCGAAGTGGCTGGCACGGCTGCTGGTCACGGTGAAGGTGGTGCGAAGTTTGCTGCAAGCGCCCGCGCAGGACTTGGTCTGCCAGCCGATGAGCTATTTTATGTTTCGGATGCGGTCAAAGGCTACTTTAGCCAACGCCAAGAGATTCAAGCTAAAGAATACGCTCAGTGGCAGACTTTGTTCACTGCATGGAGTGATGCTAATAGCGACTTGGCTGCGGACCTGACGGCAGCGCTTGCTAGTTCGGTCCCGACAGATCTCGATCAGCAGATTCCAGAATTCGACAGTGATTACGCAGACGCCACTCGAGGAGCTGGAGGCGTAGTGATGCAGTCCGTTGCCAAGCTGGTGCCAAATCTTGTGACAGGTAGTGCTGACCTTTACGGTTCGACTAAAAATTACATCAAAGAAGCGGGCGACTTTGGCAGCGACAATTTTGGCGGGCGCAATATCTGGTTTGGTATTCGCGAGCACGCGATGGGAGCCATCTGCAATGGCATGGCATACGATGGGCTGTTCCGCCCATCAGGTGCGACCTTTGCTGTTTTTGCTGATTACCTGCGTCCCTCGATTCGCATCGCTGCGTTGGCTAAGTTGCCAGTGATCTATATCCTCACACACGACTCGGTCGGTGTGGGAGAGGATGGACCTACCCATCAACCTGTCGAAACGATCAGTGGCTTGCGAGTGATCCCAGGCTTGGATGTGATGCGTCCTGCAGATCCAGAAGAAACGGCAGGCGCGTTTGCGATGGCATTGCAACGCACCGACGGCCCCACGGCTCTTTTCTTAACTCGTCAAAAAGTGCGCACGATGAACGAGATTTCCGTTGCTCAGAGGCGCGGCGGTGTTCGCCGAGGCGCTTACATTGCTCGTCAGGAAACAGGCGATCTGCAAGCGATCATCATCGCTAGCGGTAGCGAAGTAGAATTGGCGATCGAGGCAGCGCAGCAAGTGGGCGACGTCGTGAGAGTGGTATCGATGCCTTGCATGGAGCGCTTTGATCGTCAGCCAGAGGATTATCAACAGTCCATTCTACCTAGCAGCTGCAACAAGCGCATTGCCATCGAAGCAGGAGTGAGTGGTTTGTGGTATCAATACGTTGGCTGCGAAGGCAAAGTTATCGGTATCGACCGTTTTGGCATCAGCGCTCCAGGGCCTGTGGTGATGGAAGAACTAGGCTTGACCACTGCAGTTTTGGTGGAAGAAGTGAAGGCTTTGTGATAAACCTTCATCTGAAAGGGCTTGAAGCAGTGTTTCCTATCCGGGAGGACGGATAGGAGCTGCATCGAGGCTCTCAACCGTCACGCAGGAGGACAAAGTGTTCTCAAAGTGCAGCTCTCGTAGAGTCGCGATGAAAACCAGATGATCTGCTTTTAACGTTGGCGGAGTGCTGGTTGTGTAATAATCCAATGCATAGATCAATAACTTCGGATTGACTTTTCTCGCAATGTTAAGTTGACCTAGCTTCTCAGGAAGCTCAGAAAAGTGAGTGAGCTTCTGATTTTTCGCGGCATAGTTCTCTATCACCAAATAGTCTATTTCAGTAGCGAAGCTTGGCAAATAACGTAATCCTCCTTGAGCCATGAGTTTCAACTCTGGAAATTGTTTTTTCATTTTGGCAATAAGCGCAATTACCCAAGCTTGCTTTTTGCTCTGATAAAGAAAATCGAGATCGTCGAGCAGCAAACCATCAAAACCCTTTTTGATAAGCTGCGGGATGAGCGCCTTCAAGAGCAGTTGTTCCCAGTCGCGGTTCTCAACGTCGATGATCATTTCGCTAGACCCTTCAGCACCGGCTTTGAGCAGACCGCCGCTTTGCAGGGGCTTAAACCACCCCTGCTCGGGTTTGACTTTAGCCAAATTCAGATGGGCGAGCACCGTTTTTTTGCGTTGCTGCAGAAACTGGATGTGAGTGGCCGGGTAGGAGCTATTGACCACAATCAGTGTGAAGGGATCGTAAGCTAGAGGTGGCACACTGTCATTGTAGCAGATCGACAGTAGCGGCAGCATTCCGGGGGCAACCGTAGTGGGTGAAGCTTGAACTGCGTCATTTTGCGCCGAGCTGGTAGTGCTGAAGCCGATGAATAGCAGCAAGGAATAAAGAGCTAGGGTGATATTTTTCATTAGATCTGAGGTGAGTAAATCAAAAAATGGACGGCTGATAGTTTGAGAAGGAATCCGATAGCTGACGATGCTTGTTCTCAAATAGAAAAGGCGCTTGGAGAAAAAACAAGTTTCTAGATAAAAAATCGTGCGAGCATGGATCTAATTTGGAACGGTGAATTTCGATAAAATCAAAAACGTAGGGTTGTTGGGTTGTTTATTAGCTGGTAAACTTCTATCAATCAATGGCTTATAGTCGTAGGTTCTACCATAATATGAAAGGTGATCTGAACTTCGAAAAATCCGCAAAGGTGTTATTGGCGCTGTTGATCCTAGCTTTTATAATAACTATCTCTGGAAGATTTTTGCCAGTAATAGCTCCGGGCAGACATGCGGAAATGTCACTGGGCACTACATTTCTAGTTGGAATCTGGGCAGTGTTGAGATTTGTGGTGAACATCTGTATTGGGGTTTGGCTGTGGCATCGGGCGAAAGCGGATGCACGACCAGCGTTCACTTGGTTGGGTTTGGGTGTTTTTGGCGGGCTGTGGGCGTTAGTGGCGTATTTGTTGATTCCGATTTATGAGAAGCTGGTGATCAATTGTGAAAAAAGGGAGAAGGGTAAGAGTTATGATGAAAGGTAATAGCTATTTTTCATGTATTTCCGTATTGGTTTTGATCTATTTTCTGTTGTCAGTCAATAGGATCAAAGCAGGTGAGTCGCATGATTGGCAAGCGATCAGTTATCCGATGTTGAAATGTGAGTTTGGAGGAGGTGATGCTTGGCCTTCAATTAAAATTGCCAGTTCACAGCAAATGAATGGCTTACAACTTGGCTTGTCTGGTATTCAGTTTCGTTTAGGGTTTTTGTGGTCAAAGTCTGAAGCTGATAAAGCCGGATTCAGTTGGCCGGATGGCAGTGAAATGAAGCTCCGCCTGCATTATCCGGACGGAGGGATCGTCGAAGCTAGCGAATCTACATTCACAGAAAAATTAAATGCCGTTCCATATGAGGAGCCCACTTCTTCCGGTTTTGAGGGTTCGTTTTATTGTGTTTTCCCTTGGGGTGAAAATGAAATGCAAGAAGCTTGGTTGGAAATAGTTTTCCCGGAAAGGTCATACTGGCTTGTGATTCCTTATGGATTCATGCGAGACCCGAAGGCGCCTGAGCTTCCTGTATCCGAAGCCGGTTCTGCCAAGTTGCCAAAAGCTTTAGTTAAAGCTCCGGCGAAGGTCAAGTTGGTGAACTGGGAACGTATCCATTATGATTTTGGTGAAATTAAAAACGGATGGAAACTTTCACTGCGGCATAGCAATCCGTTTGATGCTCACACAGAGCTCATACTTTATCGTAAAGATTCAGAAGTGGGGAAAAGCATGTTTCTTTGGGGCTTGCATTACCCTCTTACTCAGGTGTCAATCAAGCAAGACGATGGTTTTGTGCTTCGCAGTCGAGGGATGAGCTTGCGTTTGCACGACGATGGATTCAGGCGCAGCGACAAGTTTGAGTTTTATCAAAATCCCAGTGTTGATCATCGTAGAGATTGGGGAATAATGACCATTAAAATTGATGAGAAAGAACACACACAAATCATGCCTTCAAGTCTTTTTAAAAATGCTCATGGAATACATACGAGCTTACGGTGAGCAGGTTAATTTTAAAACTGAATAAAAAAAGTTATGCAATGCCCAAAATGTGGAGAAGCTGAAATGGTGGAAGGTGAGATTTTTCTAAAAAAGAGTATATGGAGTTGGATCTTCTTAGAGATGGGGGGCATCTGATTTGTATTTGGAAACAAAAGATGGGAAACTTGAACTTATAATGTGGAATGGTTGCGACCGACGAGGCTATCGTTGTGAGAAATGTTATACCTTCGTTGCGACACCTGCGAGATAAGTTATGAAAAATTTTAAGCGGACAGTTCTGAGATGCCAATGACGGAGAATGAAAAAGACCCATCGGGTAAAACATCAGGTAGTCGTGGGTCTGCTTTGAAACATTACTCTCTGGCGGTGTTTTTTGTGCTAATGGGTATCATGCTGCTGGCGACAAAAGAGGATTTTGTCACGGGCATGCGATCATATTTTTGGAAACAGGCTCAAGGGCGTATCGTAAGCAGTGATTTGATTTCATATACAAATATAGGTTCTGGGAAAGTGGAATATGAGCTTGAGATTGATGGGCGTATGATTTCAAAAACAGCTAGAGTGTTTAAAGAATGGTCTTGGGGGCGAAGGGTGAGATACACGAGTTGGGCGAAGCAGTACGCTAAGGGGGAAAGGGTGTCGATCTTTTACAATGGCTCTGGAAATTACTCATTGGGTCATTGGCCGACGGATGCCTTCTCGCAAGCTTTTCTAGGACTGCTTTACGTCACCTTGGGTTTAGCGCAATGGGTGAAGGAATTTGTAAAAAGGAAGATGATTCGTCGCGTAGAACAGAATAAATCCTAACTCTATCCTCGGATGAGTCATCTTTTCACCTGCACCATCAAGCCATGGTAGCCGTCGGGGATCACAGCTAAACCATGGCGGATACCTATTCGCGTGGGGGTGCCTGGAGTGACAAATTGCTCAATGAGTTGGGGCTGATGGGGATCCGAAATATCGGTGATGGTGATGAGACCGGTGGATCGATTGGCGGTGTAGAGTAGATTTTTGGCAAGGCTGGGAACGCCTGGGTTGGCGCGTGATTTTCCGATGGGATAAAGGGTCAAGTCCTTCAGTGGACGTCGTTCACTTCGATCCACTAAGATATAACCTCCACGCAAAGTGATCAGGGTTTGTTTGCCCATTGCGATCGAGCCATTGGAAGAGCCTGTGCGTTGCGGGAAGTTGTCACCACTGTAGATCGGCTTAGGCTGAGCAAGCAAGTCATACCAATAAGTGCCTGTTACATGCCAGAAAACAGCCGCGTAACGATCTTCCACTAATCCCCGCATCATTTGATCTCCGTATAACAAACCGTGCCGTTTGTCTTCAAAGATCACTTTAGGTTTTTGAGCATTGCTGGTGTCTAAGACGTAAAACTGATTGGCACCTGCCTGTATCATCACCCTGTCCGTAGATGCTGGAACTTCTACCTGACGGATAGCTTTTCCGGTCAAATGAAAGCTGCCTGTTTTTTTGAAGGCTCCGCCTTTAGAGTTTTTCCAAATAGATAAACCACCGCTACTTTCTGCGACGAATATTTGATCATTGACCACACTAACGTCAGTAGCAAAACCTTGAGTTTTGAGCACCTGCAAACGTTCGATTTCAGGCCACAGCTTAAGCAGGTGCACACCAGCACTGCCACAAGCGACCACCGCACGATCATCGGATAAAAAATCTACGGCATAAACCTGTCCTTGAGTTTGGTAGAGCTGCCAACCTTCACGCTGCGTATCCTTTGCTGCTGCAGGCTTCCCAATGACAGGCGCTTGGTCGGGTTCATCTACAGGCGATGCTGCCAATCCAGGAGCAGCCAGTATATGCAGATCACTGTATCCTCCTGCGATCAAGATGTGATCTTTTATCAACGCTAGACCGCCGATAAAATTTTTGTTGCCATCTTTTGCTGGCGGCTCATGCTGAGCCACGATTTTCATCTGACTCGGATTCTCCACATCTACAACAAAAACTCCGTTCCAGGTATCAGCTACAAAAGCGTGCCCATTAGCCATGGTCACTTCCCACATATCATTGCCGATTTCGTACAAGGGTGGAAATTTGATTCGCGACACCCACTGAGGATGCGCGGGATCGTTGAGATTGAAAACCTCTAAACCATGGCCTTTTCCAAAACCTGGATCGCCGGGATTTTTACGTGGAGTAGCTCGAGAATGGTGACCTGTCGCCACATAGACGTAGTTGCCAGCTACATCCACCCCATCGCCATAACCATCCAGCTCAAGTTTGGCGGTGATCTTTGGTGTTCGCGCTTGCCTGACATCTACCACAACTAATTCCGATGTTGCCCACACCCCAACATACAAAAAACCCTTGCGAACAACTACCGATTGAGCTTCGCCCGTGCGCACTAGACTTAGGTGAACTGGGCGACTAGGATCACTCACATCGATCAACTCCACACCGTAATTTCGGCAGGCTACAAACAGCACATCTCCCGACAGTGCTACGCCGGTAGCAAACTCAACCGTATCGTAGTGATTGAGCAATACGGGTTGTTTGGGGTTTTTCACATCGACAATGAACAAGCCGTCTTGTCGTGAGGTGATGTAGGCGATGTCGGCGCGAACCGTGATCTGGCGAACCGCACCTAAGCCTTCTAGCTTGCCTAAAAGCTTTGGCTTGCTCGGAGTGCTGACGTCTATCGTGCGCAGCGCACCTGAGCCGATGGCATAACAGATCGTCCCAACCGCTGTTACGTTTTTGGTCTTGCCTATGTTAGCATTGGCGAGGATGGATAGCTTTTCCGGCAGCGCACGCTCAGCCTGTTGGTTACTAGAAAAAAACTCAGGGTGGCGGAAATATAAAGCATACAAGTGCAAGCCTACGACCGTGAACAAATAGTGAGTCTCCGCCGCGCTGATTTCTTGCAAATGCACTGTAGTGAGCATTTTCCAGATGGCGGGTATATTCTCACGGATCAGATCCTCTTGTTCGCTTTGCAACACCATGTGGTAACCACCCAAAGGGAATCGCACATGAGCGAGTGCTGCCATACCACCATCTTGTCCAGCTAACATTTCTGGCTGAAACTTCTGCCAAGCGCTGGCGGCGCCATGAAGTTCAGCATCGCCCCAGTTGAAGCTTCTACGGACTCGCTGCCATTCATCTTCAGAATGAAATTTGCGGTACATCTCGCCTGGAAAATCTCTCGCCAACTGCATTTGTGTGGATTGCCTTAGCAATGCGGCGATCACACTTTTACGATCAGGATCTTTTTCAAACTGGTACCAAGCATTGACACGAAAAGCATTCTGATTAGCATAGATAGGATGCCCGTTGATTTTGATGTGCGGACCAGGATGCACCGCTTGCCAGCGTTTTTCCTTAGCTTCATTGAGAAAAAATTCATACTGTTTCAGCCAATGTTCATCTTGGGTGCCTTCGTAAAGAGCCAATACCGCTGGTAATAGAATAGAAACGTGATTGGAGTTGTATCCCCGCCAGGAAAAACCCACATGCGATTCTGTGACTCCATCGGCGCGCTTGATCGACCAATCGTTTCCTTCTAGTCGGCGACCCACTTTGCCAAGCGACTGCTTGATCCATGTTTTATCCGCTTCGCTGGCGAGTTCAGACTTAGAAAATAAAGCGAGGCTGATGATGTAGGTGGTGTGCTGATCCATCGAAGAATCATCGAACCACGCGTTCATATCATCAGGGTGCGGTCCGCGCGGCACCAGCCCTATTTGTGCAGGCTTATTAGGTTTGGGATGCTGCTCAGGAAGAGATCCGATCATCTTCAGCGCCTCGAAACATTTTCGTATTTCTTTTTTGAGAAAGGGATCAGGTCGCGCTTCGTAAGCATCGAGCAGTGCTGCTAGGATATGTCCCGTATGCAGCCCCGTATCTGCGATGCGCGAACCGTATCCCCATGGTTTGGGTTTTTCTGCCAGCACATCAGCTGGGGAGGTCCACGATTTTTTGCTGCTCAGACGTGAACCGTAGAGAACCCCTGTCTTAGGATGTTGGAAGTGCTTGAAATATTGCTTTGCTTGAGAAAAGACTTGCTCTATGAGTTGCTCCTTGCCGATTTTGCTCTCTGCGCCTTGAGCAAAGGGGGAAGCCAGGCAGTGAATGAGAGAGAGGGTGATAAGAGATATTTTCATAACGAGAGAAGTATGCAGGTAGGCTAAATTCTATGCAAGCCTTTAGCCAGTTCTTGACGAAGCCAATAGAGGGCATAGACTTTTGTGGTATGTTCAAAAAACTTGCCTCCACTTTTTACCTGCTCGCGATATCCTTTTCTGCGCATGCCAAAGACGACGCGAATCCTGACCGCTTGTATGCTAAGGGCATTCCGGAGACGGGTTTCCTTACTTTGAAAACCCAGCACTATAGCGTGCCCATCGACGCGGCAAGTGGCTGGACGATTGAAAAAATGCTCTTTGATGGCGATCAATTTGGTCTGAGCAATGGGCATTATGGCACGGTGCTGACACCTAAAGGTGGTAAGTGGTGGGGCACAGGACATCAGGAAGGCGGACGCGAAGTGGTGCATTCGCTGAAACTGTTAGTAGATGGAAAACCCGTTGAGATCGAAAAAGATGCAACGGTTTCTGGATCGAAAATTGAATTGATCAAGGACTCGACAATCTGGAAGTTCAAGGTTCATGTTGAAATCGTGCTGACGAACGAGCTCATCTATGAGCGCACTCAGATGCAGGCGCTGGAAGATTGTGAACTCGATGTGATGTACTATTTCATGCACATTTTCCCTATCTCAACCACACAATGGATGGCACAACTCCCTGATGGAAATATAGAAACGGGGCCGCTCAAACATGCTGGCAATCATCAGATTCAAAAAAACACTCAATGGGTGGCACAGTATGATCCAAACAAACAGCGCGCCTATTTGTGTTATACTCCCAAAGTGATTTCAGGAAATAAAAGTGCTAGCATGATTTGGGATCTGGATCGCTATCACAAATACTATTTGCGTCAAAACAAGGGTCAGAAGTTCAGCAAAGGAGAGAAGTTGGATTACAGCGTAGTGGTAGAAGTTGTGCCCAATGAAAACGGCGATTGGCAGGCTACGCAAAAAGCTGCGAAGAAATTGATGCAGCAATTCCCTGCAGCTCAGTGATCTTTAAAAGCTATCGCCTAGTTGTTTTTTCCTCGTGCCGTTTAGCAACGATCGCTTCGACCCCGCTGTAGAGGGCGGGCAACAGTAAGAGGGTAAGCAAGGTGGAGGAAACGGTGCCACCGATGACAACCACGGCTAGAGGTTTCTGAATTTCAGATCCTGGTCCAGTGGCGAGCAATAGAGGCACCAGTCCTAACACCGTAAGAATGGCAGTCATCAAGACGGGACGCAAACGATTGCAGGCGCCGGTAAAGGTAGCTTTGTCGATGTCTAACCCATCGATTTCTCGCAGTTGATTGAAATGATTGACCATCACCACGCCATTCATGATGGCGAGCCCGATCAAAGCGACAAAACCAATCGACGCAGGCACTGACAAATAAAAGCCTGAAAAATACAGCGTTAAGATCCCGCCCACTAAAGCAAACGGGATGTTGAGCAAGATGAGCAGAGCTTGGCGAATCGCCCCAAAGGTCAGAAACAGGATAATGAAAATGACGAATAAGGAAACTGGCACCACGACTTGCAGTCTTGCCGAAGCACGAGCTTGATTTTCAAATTGCCCTCCGTATTCGATGAAATAGCCAGGCGGCAAATCGATCTTTTCTTCGATCAGTTGACGTAGCTCATTGACAAATCCCACCACATCGCGGTTTTGCATATTCGACTCTAACACCACCAGCCGGTTACCATCTTCGCGGTCGATTTGGGTAGGGCCATCTACTTCGGTGATTTTTGTGATGTCACTGAGGTAAACAGGGTGTCCATCTGCGCTGCTTAGTCGCAAGTTACCAATGGCAGCAGCAGAACTGCGTTGCAGCGAAGGGTAACGGACTAAAACAGGGATGCGCTTGTTGCCTTCGATCACCTCGGTGACCACGCGCCCACCGACTGCTTGGCTGACCAGTTGATTGACCTGTTGCACAGTGATCCCTAATCGCGCCGCCTCGGCATGACGCATGCTGATGTTGAGATAGAGCTGACCTTCCAAAGGTGTGCGTTGCACATCGATGGCACCTTCCACTGTATTGACTAAAGCTTCGATTTCTTTGGCCTTTTGATCTAGGGTTGCCAAATCATCGCCAGAGAGCTTGATCGCTACAGCCGAAGTGACCCCCGAGATCATTTCGGAAACCCGCATGTCAATCGGCTGCGTGAAACCATAAAGGATACCAGGGAAGGTATCGAGAATAGCGCGTATTTTTGTCTGTAAACCTTCGACACCTCCACTCTCCCACTCATGGCGAGGCTTGGTGACTAAAAACACATCGCTTTCATTCAGTCCCATCGGGTCGAGGCGTAATTCGTCGGAACCTAGACGCGAAACGATGCCAGTGATTTCGGGTAATTCGAGCAGCTTTTGTTCGATCTGATTGTCGATTTGAATGGAGCGTTCGAGTGAGATGGTAGGTAATTTTTCAAACTGAACCAACATCGTGCCTTCATCAAGAAATGGCAGAAACTCACTGCCAATACGTGTGCCTAATAAAAGACTCAGTAAAACAATCACCGTTCCTCCAATAATCGCAGACTTCCGGTTGCGCATCACTAAGTTCAATAAGGGGCGGTAGGTGTTTTGCAAAAAACGCACCACTATGTTGTCCTGCTGCTTGCTGGGTTTCATTAACAGGGAAGCAAATACGGGAATAATCGTCAGGCTCAATACCAAGGAGACGAGTATCGAGATGCCTATAGTTTGGGCAAGCGGGCGGAAAAGTTTGCCTTCGATGCCCGTCAAAGCCAGTATCGGAAACAGTGATATAGCGATGATCAGCACCCCAGCAAAAATGGGCGGAGCTACTTCTTTGGCGGCATGCAATACAACTTGCGCCTTTTCATGTTTGTGATCGTGGTGCAATTGGCTGTGGATATTTTCTACCATCACCACTGCGGAATCGACCAAAATGCCGACCGCAATAGCAATACCTCCTAGTGACATTAGATTAGCCGTTAGACCAGAAAAATACATTGCAACAAAAGTGCCTAATACGGTAAGTGGCAAGATGATGCCGACCGAAATTGCTGAACGTAAATTTCCTAAAAATAGAATCAATACGATCAAGACCAAGACTACGGCTTGAATCAAAGCATTGCGCACGGTGGCGACGGATGCTGTGATGAGCTCCGAGCGATCATAGAAAGGCACTATGCTCACCCCCTCAGGCAATGCCGTTTTGATGTCTTCGAGGGCTGCTTTGACAGCTTCTACAGTTTTACGTCCATTCGCTCCGCGTCGATTGAGCACCAGTCCCTCCACCGCTTCGCCTTTGCCATGGGCGGTCACAGCTCCATAACGAGTAAGCGCACCAAGTTTCACATCGGCGACATCAGAGATCAGGATCGGTCGCTGATCGCGAACAGCCACGGAGATAGCCGCTATGTCCTCGAGTGTTTTTAACTGACCGATGGTGGTGACTAGTAGCACTTCGTCGTTGCGCACAAATCGATCGCCGCCGGCATTAGCATTGTTATTTTTCAGCGCCTTGCTCAGGTCATCTATATCGAGTTCGTAAGCTTGCAGGGCTTCCGGTCGAGGGATGACATGAAAGCTGCGCACCTCCCCACCTAGGGCGTTGACATCAGCCACGCCCTCTACGGATAGTAATCGCGGACGGATGATCCAGTCGAGCACCGAGCGTAATTCCATATTGGTATAATCTTCACCTTCGACTAAAAACATATAAATATCAGAAAGCGGCATGGTGATCGGAGCCAAGCCACCTTCGACCCCTTCAGGCAAACCTGATAATACTTGAGTGATGCGCTCAGAAACTTGCTGTCTCGCCCAGTACATATCGGTGCCATCAGCAAAATCGATGGTGATGACGCAGAGCGCGTATTTGGTGATCGAACGCAGCACAGTTTGTTTGGGAATACCGCGCACTTCTATTTCTAGTGGACGAGTGATGCGCTGCTCGACTTCGGTAGGAGTCATGCCGGAGGCTTTGACGATGACTTGCACCTGTGTGTTGGAGATATCAGGAAAGGCGTCAATAGGTAGCTCTTTCCATGCATACACTCCTCCACCGACGATAACGGCTGCAAATACAACAAAGAGAAATCGTTGCATCAAGGCGAATTGAATAAGTTTAGATAACATAATAGTAAGTATAAATTTTAATATGAGGGATGGCTGGCGAGTTTATTCTTCGCCTAACATCATGAAATGTGCTTTGAGCTGCACGACGTTGCGAGTCACTACGCTTTGATCGGCTGTAAGCCCGGAGAGGATTTGGGTGAATTCACCATCATTGGCACCAGCTCGAATAGCGGTGAGGCGAAATTTTCCCTTACCCTCTTTGACAAAAACAGCCTTACTGCCCTCAATATCAAACACCGCATTTTGTGGTACAGCTAGTGAAGAGCCCGATTGCTTTGCAAGTGAGTCATTGATTTGTACAGATACCGCAGTGCCGGGACGCCAAGCGCCCTTTTTGTTATTGAGAACGGCGCGCACAAGGATGGTTCGGGTCAGCGCATCTGCAACAGCCGCCACATAGATCACTTTTGCAGTCGCAGACCGTTGGTCTATGGCGGTCGATATTTTCACTAGAGAACCGAGTTTCAACGATCCCGCTTCTCTGATGGGAACTTTGATATCGACCCACAGCTGAGAGAGGTCGGCGATGGTCAGAAGCATCTGATCCGGTTTCACATCTGAACCGAGACGCACTTCTTTTTTTATGATAACGCCGTCAGCAGGCGCGGTGATTAGGTGTTTGGTCAGATCAGCATGATCTACTTGATTGAGCAGTCGATGCAGTTCTGACTCGGGTAAATGCAAAAGCTTGAGCAGTTGCAAAGACGCCGTGTGGGTGATTTGAGCGATTCGGTAGTCGTGCTCAGCTTTGAGCAAAAGCTCAGGGGAGCTGACCTTTTTTTCTACCAGAGATTTTTCACGTGAATAGGACTTCACCGAATGCTCCATTTCGTGTTCGGCTTCAAAATATTTGATCAATGCCAGCGCGTATTGCTGGCTTTCGAGTTGCACCAAAGGGTCGCCGGTTTTGACCACATCGCCTAGAGCTCTGTAGTCTTTTGATATGATTCCTGAAATCCTCGGCACCACATCGTGAACTCTAGTGGTGTCCAGCTGAATCGCTCCGGTTACTGGTGTAGATGCGGAAACTCTGCGAGTGATCACTTTGCCGTATTCTAAATGCAAGTTGCTTAACGATGGCTCATCGAGCTGTAGGTTTTTTTGCTCCTCTGCATGGATTCCTGTTGTGACAATTAAAGAAAGGCTAAAGGCGGCAGTGAGTTGGCGAAGATGTGTAGTTAGATTTTTCATGAGTTTTTTGGCTATTATTTAACAATGATGTTATGTGATTGTCGATAGGGTGATCAGCGCAGGGGTTTGCCAGTGAGCGCCTCTAGGCTGATGCGTGCTTGATGGAATTGGGCGAAAGCTTCCGTGCGTCGTTGCAGCATGGTGGTAAGGTTACGCTGTGCTTCTAGCAGTTGCAGGTAAGTGGTGCGCCCCAGACGATGAGATTCCTCGGTGGCTTTGAAGCTTTCGCGAGCTTTGGGCATCAGTTCGGTTTCTATCAATCGGCTCATCATGTGAGAAAGAGCTAATTCCGAATAGGTTTGCGACAATTTTACCTGCAGGGTGGCAAGGGTGTTTTTTTGCTGTTGTTCAGCTCGATCCATTGATGCCGCGGCATTAGCGATACCCCCCTGATTGCGATTGAATAGGGGTAAAGGCAAGGTGGCACCCAGTACGATGGCATTTTCATCTACTGAGGCATCACGTCGGTAGCCAAGAGCTAAGCTCAAATTGGGGATGCGTTGAGTTCTCTGGTAGCGCCAGCTTTTTTGAGCCACTTGCACGACGGCTTCCGCTTGTTGCACGGCAGGATGATTGGGCACCCGCGCTAGGAATATCTCAATCTCAGGGATTTTTGCCGGAGGGGTGCTCAGGGAGCCGAGCACACGGGTGAAATCGGGTTCATTTTGGTTCCACAATCCGGCTAGTTGGATGCGCGAGATCTTGGTCCTTTGCGCGGCTGTCTGATAAGCCATTCGAGCATTCATGACAGCTAATTCTGCTTGGTTCAGGCTAATAGATGAACCTCTTCCTCCATCGACCTGAGTTTTGACCATAAGCTCACTCTCCTCCGTGATCTTTAGGATTTGCTGGCGATTTTGTTGCATCTCTTGCGCTTGCAACACCCCGACAAAACGCAATCCTACTTGCTCAGAAATGTTGCGCTTCTGAGTTTCATAATACAATCGCAAGTTTTCTTTTTGGCTCGTTTTGAAGTCGATATTCGCTCGCCGTTTTCCACCGAGTCGAAACATCTGACTGATGCCAACATTGTAGATGGCATTACCTGTGCCGCTATATACCCCCGTCCCAGCAAAATCTTCTAGTTCGGTTTGCAGTTGTGGGTTGATCAATAACGATGCGCTTAAAACTTGCGCTTCAGCTTTGCGCATATCTTCATCAAAGACGTTGAGACTAGGATTGCTGACGAGTGCTCTCGCTAGGGCTTGATTGATGTTGATGCTTGTTTTTTCCGCAGCTTGTATAGACGTGACAGCGAAATAGGAGACTAGGCTAAACAGGCAAAGCTGATAGGTTTTTGATAATAGTAAATTTTGAGTTTTCATAATATGGCTTAAATAAAATAGGAGTGAGAAAGTTTTGAATCCCTTGATGTCAAAAATGGATGACAAGGGGCAGGGCGTCAGGTTGACGTCGCTTCAGTACAGGAAGAGTCCTGAATGAAGGGGCATCGGATCCGAACGGGATCTACGAATAAATCAGTCCAGTCCGATGAGAGATCGAGCTGGATCAAATGAGCATCAGACCATAGAGGGTCTGGAGGGGGCGTTTGAGAGAAGTTGTTAGTAGATGCGGGGGAGGCGCTCGGCTTCCCATTTGATTTGCCGTGTGTGGGGATGGTTTTGGCAAATCACTGGCGGCTGCCCAAGGACAAGCGGCGACTGCTTTAAATATATCCTCTTGATAAAGAACGTCCGCGACCACGCTTTGTTCGGCAGTTTTCAAGGTGCTGTCATCACAGTGGCAATCGACAGGGTTGTCACAGGGAATCGGAGCTGTGAGTATCGCCACAGGTGCGCTGTGATTCGGATCTATCGAGCCATCTGGCGGTGCGTGTAGAACCTGGATACCAAAAGGCGCCAGCATTTGGCACAAACATCCCGGTAATATCAGATACACTCCGATATACACACTGAAGATGGGTTTTAGAAAATCCATGGGGGAAGTTTTTATTACTGCGCAGCTATATAGGACTTTAACTTGCTCCAGCGATTTGTCAAATCAGCGTAATATAAGTGAGCTAGGTCCAACTAAAAATACACCACCATGACTAGAGCTTTGGATCAACTCAATTCTTACTGGTAAGAGCAGAGATCATCGTTCATAGTTGCAGCATGAAACAGACTTCACGCCGAAACTTCCTTTCTCGTACTGCACTTAGCATGGTAGCGGGCTCGTCCTTTTTACCTGCTCTATCGAGTCTCGCTCAAGCTGATAAAAAACCCTTGTTCAGAATTTCGTTAGCTCAGTGGACCTTGGTCAAAGACTTCAAATCCGGCAAACTGGATAACCTGCAATTTGCTGAAGTCGCTGCTAAACATGGGATCGAAGGTTTAGAATATGTAAATCAATTTTTCATGGATAAAGCGGGCGACGAAGCCTACCTCGCACAGATGAAAAAACGCGCTGCCGACAACGGAGTGGAGAGTGTGCTGATCATGTGTGATCGCGAGGGCAATCTCGGTGATCCGGATTCAGCTAAGCGCAAAAAGACAGTGGACAATCACCTCAAATGGATCAACGCGGCGAAGTTGCTCGGTTGCCATTCGATTCGCGTCAACGCACGCAGCAAAGGCAGTTGGGGCGAACAAGTCAAACTCGCCGCAGACGGGTTGGCGCAATTGACTGAACTGGCGGCAAAATCGGAAATGAACGTCATTGTAGAGAACCACGGCGGCCTGTCCAGCAATGGCAAATGGTTACTCGAAGTGATCAAAACGGTCAAGCATGATCGCTGCGGCACGCTGCCAGATTTTGGGAATTTCAAGGTATCTGATACAGAATCCTACGATGCCTACAAAGGTGTTGAGGAGTTGATGCCCTATGCCAAAGGGGTTTCGGTCAAAGACACCGTGTGGACTCCCGACATGAAACAGGTTCCGCTCGATTTCGAAAAAATGCTGACCATTGTTTTGAAAGCCGGCTATCGTGGTTTTTGTGGCATTGAGTTTGGAGGTTATCAAGGGCTCAATCAATCTCGCGAGGCATTGGAAAAAGCCCGCACGGCTTTAGCCTCAAAATTCGAGGCTTGAAGTCGGTAGCCCTGTTTGACTCGCTAAATGTCATTGATGGCATCCGCATTTCTTGGCAAAACGTAGTAGAGTAGTAGTGAATCAGGTTGATTTACTACGACTCTTGTTATTACAAGGGATAATGCGAATCAATAGCGCTATGAAAACACACATCAAAATTCTAACAGCAGCAGCCGTATTGGCTCTGTCAGGGGCAGCTCCATCTTTTGCTGGAGAAAAAGGCGTTGTAGTACCAGAGGCTAAAAAGGAGACTTCTGTTTTTTCTACCTTCATCAAAGATAGTCGCCCTTTTGTAAACGGACGTTTGCGATATGGTTGGGCAGGCATTGATGGCTCTGATGACAGTTACCTCCTGTCACTGCGCAATCGCTTTGGGATCGAAACGGGGAAATTGGCGGGATTTTCCTTTTTGGTTGAGGGTGAACACACTTGGTTGCTGACCGATACAGACAAGGTGAATACTTTTCCTGGCACTGGCTCCAAACAAAGCATCATTGCTGATCCAGAGAATCTACAGCTCAACCGCTTGCAGATGGCTTATGATGGCTTCGATAGCCATCTGGTAGCTGGTCGCCAGAAGATCACTATCGATGACCATCGATTTATCGGTGACATCGGTTGGAGACAAAATGATCAGACCTTCGATGCTGCTTTATTTCAAAACCAGTCGATTGAGAACCTCAAACTCACTTATGCTTACATCAACAGGGTCAATCGCATTTTTGGTGAAATGGCGCCCAACGATGGTCTGACTCGATTCGATTCTGATTCCCATCTATTTCATTTAGAGTATGATGCTCAAAACATCGGTAAAATTCGTGCTTTTTCTTATTTGTTGGATTTTGGCAATGAAAGTGCATTGGCAAATAAATGGTCCACCAATACTTATGGTCTGGAGTTGCAGGGAGCTAAAGAGCTGGGTGCTTCAAAAATCAATTTCACTTATTTGGCAACCGCCGCTTTTCAAGAAAGTGCTGGTGCCAATACCAGTAATTCTAACACCGCGTATTATCGTGCAGAATTAGGTTTGAAAAAAGACAAACTCAATGGCGGTATAGGAGCTGAGTTTCTTACCAGTGATAGTGGGCAAGCAGCTTTTCAAACCCCGCTCTCCACTGCACATAAATTTAATGGTTTTGCCGACGCTTTTTTAATCACCCCTGACACTGGATTAAGAGATTACTACATCTGGTTAGGAGCTACCTGCCCGCTTGAAATCAAACACAAACTGATACTGCACTATTTCACTAGTGACTATGGCAGCGATGCTTTGGGCTTTGAGGCTGATTATGTCGCGGTGCGTAAGATCAACGACCATTTCACCGCTTTGTTAAAACTGGCTTTTTTGAATGGCAGAGGAAGTCAGCCTGATATCAGTCGTGTGACCTTACAGATGGATTATTCCTTCTAGATGCGTGGGCTTTAGCGTTTATATCCTAGCTTTTGAGTAGCAGTTGCTTGAGAGCTAGGTTTTTGTATCTTATCCAACAGCTATCTCAAAAGCGATCCTAATGGCAATCACCGATCAATTTCAACGACCCTTGCACGATCTCCGGATTTCGGTGACGGATCGCTGTAATTTTCGTTGCCGCTATTGCATGCCGGCGGAAATTTTTGGGCCAGATTATCAATACCTGCCACGTAAGGACATTCTCGACTACGAAGAGATTGCTCGTTTGGCAAAAGTCTTCATTTCTCTTGGAGTGCGGAAGCTGCGTTTGACCGGGGGCGAACCTTTGTTGCGCAAAAATTTGGTCGAATTGATCAGTCAGTTGGCAGCGATCGATCAACTAGAAGACCTCGCGCTCACCACCAATGGCACCGCCTTGGCGCAACAAGCCAAAGCCCTAAAAGACGCCGGCTTGCAACGAGTCACTGTCTCGCTCGACGCTTTGGATCCTGATATCTTCACCGCCATGAACGGTATCAATGCTAGACCCGACAAAACGCTGCGTGGCATCATCGCCGCAAAAGAAGCAGGACTGCTGGTCAAGGTGAATACGGTAGTTCAACGCGGAATCAATGAAAGCGAAGTGCTGCCTCTGGTGAAATTCGCACAACAACACGGACTCATTTTGCGCTTCATCGAATACATGGACACGGGTGCTGCCCACGGCTGGAAGCTGGATAAAGTAGTCCCAAGCAGTGAGTTGCTAACACATTTAAAAGAGCATTTCGAACTCAAGCCGTTAGCCCCCAATCACCCTGGGGAAACCGCCGTGCGTCACCGCTTGGCCGGCAGCGATGCCGAGCTAGGATTTATCTCATCCGTCACCCAGCCTTTTTGCACGAATTGCAGCCGTGCGCGGCTCACCGCAGACGGACACCTTTTCACTTGCCTCTTTGCGCCTAACGGACATGATCTCAAAGAAGTGCTGCGTGGCGGAGCTAGCGATGAAGAGCTGGCGCAAACCCTGCGTGCAATTTGGGATTTGCGCTCCGATCGCTATTCGGAAATTCGCTCACAAGCCACCGAAGCGAGTCACCCACGCCCCGAAATGTCCTACCTTGGTGGTTAAAAACATATTTACTCGATGCCTACTATCCGACATTTTTACACCTCGCCAGGTCACAACTACGTCGGCCATCATGGCAAAGCTCCGAGCGAACATCCGATCGAAGAAGCCACCAGCTTAGAACTGGTGGCAGGCAAAGGCATCGTCGGTGATCGCTATTTTGACTGGAAGGAAAACTACAAAGGTCAGATCACCTTTTTTGATCAAGCCGTAGTGCAAGCGGTGAGGGATCAGTTTTCGCTGCCCGATCTACCCTCTTCCATTTTTCGTCGCAACGTGATCATTGAGGGGGTCGATCTCAATGCCTTGATCGGCAAAACTTTTCAATTAGCGGGCGTCGAACTAGAAGGCGTAGAAGAATGCCGCCCTTGTTACTGGATGGATCAGGCTACAGGCGAGCAGAGTGTGGAGGACTTTTTAAAAGGCCGAGGCGGTCTGCGCTGCCGCATCCTCAACGATGCCATGCTGGCAAAAGGCGAGTGCGAGCTAGAGGTCTATCCTCCTCCATCCAACTAGCTGACGCTTTCAACGGCGGAAATTCATCACTTGAATAAATTCACTGCCTTCTCAATGATCGGGCGCAGTTTGCCCCTCTTCGGGTTCCAAGCAAGAACCAACTCTCGTTTCAATTTCTCAAAACCAGACACCTCAAAGCTAGGAAATTTATATTCAGGTAAAAACTTCGCAGCAAATTGTGGCAGAAAGCCACAATATCCTCCGCTTGATATCGCTGAGGCGATCTGTGCATAAGAAGTGCATTCCAGTCGAATATTTAGTTCTGCTCCACTGTCCTTAGCCAAGCTTTCGAGTTGTGTGCGGAATTCCCCACCGCCTCCCATCAAAGCTAGAGGCAAATCTACAAGTTGATAGATTTTCAACTGTCCTTTTAGGGATGCGGACATTTTCTTGGGAATAAAAAGCCTGTAGCCGTATTCCCATTTGCCAACACTTTTGAGAGGTTTTGAAACAGCAGCCTTTCGCACGAGTCCTAAATCTATCTCACCATTAGTCAGAGCTTGAATAATCCCCTGAGTGCGCAAATTTCGTATGGATATGGACGCCTCCGGAAGTTGCTTGCCCAAATGTTCCAGCATCGGCATGAGCAGCCATTGGATCGTGCTTTCGCCGGCTCCGATAAAAAGTTTCACCGGCTGGTTGTCACACTTCGCCTGAAAATGGGAAAGACCGCCCAGATAGTCACGACTGATGATAGCCAGCTCCCGACCCTCGTCGCTGAGGCGGTGAGGGCGCGAATCACGATTTAAAAGGCTGACACCAAAGAACTTCTCCAAATCGCTGATCTGCCGGCTGAATTGTGTTTGTCGATTACTGTCTCCTTTAGTGGCCGCTCCGATGCTACCCTTCTCGGCGATTTCACAAAGGGTCTGCAAACGATCCAGAGACAGGCCAGACTTTTCAAAAAGTTCATCAAACATGATTATCCAATCATGTAACATGCATATAGCATTCAATACAAGATTGATTGTGATGCTATACTGAAACATGGACATTCAGAGACCCGCAAATTATGAGATCATTGGAGGCATACATGTCCACCACATCACCCAGTTGATGAGCATGACCACAGAGTCATTTAATATGCGATTTGCAGGATTGTAAAAACACAGCCAACAGCTATTCTTTAACATGGTTTGCCTATTAATCCTCAGACTCGTAAATATCTAAGAAATGAATTCCACCAACTTTGAGTTTTTGCGTTCCAGCCACCAGGAGCTTGCCGATCTAGGCGGGTTTGCGGAGCGGTATGCATTTACTGATCCTACGAGTTGTTTGGTGAAGCTGCGAACTTTTGCGGAGTCGATGGTCAAGGCTCTTTTTGCCCATCACAGACTGGAGCAAAACTATCAGAGCAATTTGAATGACCTGCTCAACGATCCTTCTTTCAAGACGATCACACCTGCAGTGGTTCAGGACAAACTCCACTACTTGCGGATCAAAGGAAACCACGCAGCCCACGGCACCTTGCATACGATGTCGCAGGAGCAGATCACTGGCATGGTTGAAGATGCTTTTAATCTGGCACGTTGGTTTTATATCTCTGTGGACGGCGGTCAAAAGGGCGATATCCCGGATTTTGTTAAAACACCCCAAGCAGACAGGGACAGCAAGGCAGCAATCAAACGTGATAAAAAAGCCGCCTTGCAGAAGATCGCCGAGCAGGAAGCCCTGATGGCGAAACTGCTCGAAGACCTCGACAAAGTCCGTGCTCAAGCCGAGGCCGCAGAAAAATCTGAGGACGAGAGGAAGACTTTGCTCAAGCAAGCTCAACAGGCCGCTAATGCGCTTGATTTCAGTGAAGAAGAAACACGCTTCAAACTTATCGACGAACAGTTGCTCTGCGCAGGTTGGAAAGTGGGAGCTCGCGGGCAGGATACCGACGAAGTCGGCCAAGAAGTCGAAGTGTTGCACCAACCAACGGGCAGTGGCAAAGGGCGAGCCGATTACGTTCTTTATGCGGAAAACGGTAAGGCTTTGGCGGTGGTCGAGGCAAAAAAAACGGCGGAGGATGCTGAGAAAGGCAAGATGCAGGCCAAATACTATGCTGATGGATTGGAGAAAATGCACGGCGTTCGCCCGATTATTTTTTATACCAATGGTTACGAGATATTCATCTGGAACGATGCCAAGGGTGAACCTCCACGCCCACTCTTTGGCTTTTATTCGCGTGACAGCCTCGAATACGAACACTTCCAGATAGAACACCGCGATGAGAAATTGGGAGACCTGCACCCTAAAGAAAAGATAGTGGATCGGCTCTATCAGATCGAGGCGGTGAAGCGGGTCGCGGAAACTTTCGATAAACGCCGCCGCAATGCCTTGTTGATACAGGCTACGGGCACTGGTAAGACGCGAGTAGCCATCGCTCTGTGCGAGTTGATGATTCGCGCCAAGTGGGCGAAGCGTATTCTGTTTCTCTGCGATCGTCGGGAACTTCGCAAGCAGGCAGGCAATGCCTTCGATGACTTCCTGCCAGGCGAGCCGCGCATGGTCGTTAGTCGAGAAACCGCAAGCGACCGCAATCAGCGCATTTATTTGGCGACCTACCCGGCGATGATGCGGTGTTTCCAGAATTTTGACGTCGGTTTTTTCGACCTGGTGATCGCAGATGAGAGCCATAGGAGCATCTACAACCGCTACCGCGATCTCTTCCGCTATTTTGATGCTTTTCAGGTGGGGCTGACCGCGACTCCAGTGAAGTTTGTTTTTCGCAATACCTATAAGCTCTTCGAATGTGAGAACGAAGATCCGACTTTCAACTACACCTATGAGGATGCGATCAATCATAGCCCACCGCATCTTTGCCCCTTCAAAGTGGTGAAACACACCACCAAATTTCTCCGCGAGGGTATCAGTTACAAAAAACTCACTAAAGAACAGCAGGAGCAATTGGACGAGCAGGTGGAGGATGCGTCGTCCATCGACTTCAGCCGCGAAGCTTTAGGGAAATCGGTTTTCAACGAAGACACCGATCGAAAAATTTTGCAGAATCTTATGGAAAATGGCATTCGCAATGCAGCTGGCACCCGCCTGGGCAAAACGATCATTTTCGCACGCAATCACAAACACGCCAAACAACTGGTAGCTTTATTTGATAAAGAGTTTCCTCAATATGGCGGTGACTTTTGTTCTCGCATCGACAACTACGAACCACGCGCGGAACAGCTGATCGACGATTTTAAAAACACGGACGGCAGCAAGAATCTCACCATCGCCGTTTCTGTAGATATGCTCGATACAGGCATCGATGTTCCAGAAATCGTCAACCTAGTGTTCGCCAAGCCTGTGAAATCTTATGTCAAATTTTGGCAAATGGTAGGTCGGGGCACACGCCTATGTGACGATTTTTTCGGATCTGGTCAGGATAAAGAGTATTTCCAGATTTTTGATCATTGGGGCAATTTTGAATATTTCGGGGAATCTCAAGAAGAGGCCGATCCGCCGCGTAGTAAAAGTTTGTGCGAGCAGCTTTTCGAGGCGCGCATTGACTTGGGGCAAACTGCCATCGAGCAGCAACAACTGGAGGTGTTGAAACTGAGCACCTCTTTGCTCGCTGCCGATCTAGTCGCCTTGCCACAAGACTGTCTTTGTGTGCGGGAAAAGTGGCGAGAGATCCACTCTTTGCAGCAAGCGGGTGTATTGCTTGCCTTCGATGCCCCGACGGTGGCACTGTTGCGTAGTGAGATGGCTCCGTTGATGATGTGGCGGGATGCGCGTGGCAAGGAAGCTGCCTATCGTTTTGATGTGCTTATAGCCAAGTTACAAGCAGCTAAGCTTTCTAGCTCAGCCGTTGCCGACGACTTGAGCGATCAAGTGATCGAGCAAATCTCTGCATTGCCCATCAACATCAAGCAAGTCGCCGACAAGGATGCGCTGATCCAGAAGGCAAAAAAAAGCACTTATTACAAAAACGCCAGCACCGATGATCTAGAAAATTTGCGCAGCGAGCTTCGCGGTATTATGCGCTACCGCAAAAAGCGCACTACAGGTCCTACAGTCGGACCGCTATACATCGATATCAAAGAGGATAAGGCCGATGAAGAATACCACGCCCACAAAGTGAAACTCGAAGGGCTCGATCTCGCCGCTTATCGCAATCGAGTGGAGTCGGTGCTGCGTGGCTTGCTCGATGGAAGCGCAGCGCTGCAGAAGATACGCAAAGGGCAGCCGGTTGCTGCAACTGACATTGAAGAATTAGTGGACGACGTGCTGTTGCAAGATCCGGATCTTCATTTGGACGAGCTTCTGACTCATTACCCGAATAAGTCCAAAAGTCTCGAACTCGCCATTCGACAGGTCATCGGCCTGGATTCTGAGAACATCGATAAACACTTCAGAAAATTCGTCCAAAAATACCCAGCCCTAAACGCCAATCAGATCCGCTTTTTGGATCTACTGAAATCCCACTTCTCGAACTATGGCGACATCGATCTAGAGAAACTATGGGAAGCTCCCTTCACCACCGTGCACTCGGATGGCGTGGACGGCGTGTTTACCGATCCCGAACAAGTGGATCTTTTGCTCGATATTTTAGAAAAACTCAATGTCACCTGATGATCACAAAGTAATTCATGATAAACAATCAACTCAAATCCAAAATTGATGCCCTTTGGCTGGAGTTCCACTCCGGCGGGGTGACTAACCCGATCACTGTGATCGAGCAAATTTCTTATCTGATGTTTGCCCGCTTGCTGGATCTTACAGAAGCTCGTGAGGAGAAGCGTGCCGATCGGTTAAAAAAATCCTACCAAGGCATTTTCCCCCAGGAGCAACAGCAGCTGCGCTGGTCAAATTTCC
>JAKISY010000137.1 GCA_021648365.1 Verrucomicrobiales bacterium | reverse complement strand
AAGTCATAACCCAAAGACTTTGAATAACTAACAATTACAGACCGAGCTGTAATCCCAGCATACCCAATATCTCCAATCTTATCAAAAACCGCAATCGTTCCATCATAAAAAATTAACATATAACCATAGAACTCACCATTTAGTTTAGAAAACGTTTTAAGGTTGTTGATATATGCTGTATTCAGGTTTCTTGTCTGACTCGCCCAATTTGCTGTTTTGATTATCTTCGCCAAATCTTCATTGATTGGCATTTTATTCTCTGAAGTAGCAATGGTCAAATCATCAGACTTATATAGTCGATAGTCAATATTCTTATGATGTATGGTAATAGGATTACGTAGATTAATATGACCCCGATCCAAATATTCGAATTGTGGAAAACTATACTTGGTTTTAAAAAACTCTTTTTGAAAATCATTATTGTCATTATTGTATAAATGAACGTTATGATTGCAAAGGTTAAGGGTGTGTTATCCGGGGGCTTTCTGGAAAGTGGTTGGAATAATATAGCTAAAGCAGATGTTCTCGTTGTCCGTCACGATGCAGACTGCGGCTATCAATATGATGGAAAGGCTTATTCTCCAATAGTTGATTCGATTGTTGAAATTTGTATCAAGCAAGGGATGACCGTATGTTCTCTTGCTACGCCCTTCAGCCGTTTGATTGGTGATGGTTTCAACGAGAAGTTTTCGGTGTATTCCATAACCTGCCTGGATGATGCGAGAAGTGTCATCCAGTCGATGCCAGGGGATGTTTTGTTCTTCGAGGGCACGAATAATGTCTCTGGTGCTGTCATCCAGTGAGTATTGCGCTGCTATTTGAACAAAGTGAGTGATTTGTTGTCTGATGTCGTAATTCTCCGGCACTTGCAAAGTTTTGGGTAGGTTGGCAGCAAAACGATGCTGCAGCACGGCAAAAAGAATTTTGAGGCTGAGAGTTGTTGCGATGCGAGCTGTTTTAGAAGATTCGTACTCGAAAACTATTTCGAGACAACCGGGAGAGTTATCCGGGGATGTGATGGGAGAGCTTTGCTGAAAACTTAGTTGGCATCCAGACAGGTTTTGTAGAGCCAGAGCAATGACGGATATCAGGTTGGCGGATGTGATATCTAGTCCATTCTTTTTTGTGGTAGCTACTATTTCAGAAAACCCAGGGATTAGTTCTGATAAAGTTTTCTCCAGTGCACATCGGTTAGGCAGTCGTGATGCGTGCTGAAGCTCTGCGATGTCAAATCTGCCCCGAATTACGGGACGCACGCAGTAGCGGTTGGGGCCTGGAAATACTGTGATGCTGATAATTTTCATGCGGGTGCTGTTTCGAAAGCGGTATTTTTTATGCCTTTGATTTCCCTTTGTAGCGTCCATCGGCAAAAGCTACGGTGTGATTTAGGTTCTAGCTCATGGAGGCTGTCAAGTGTCGGAACTGGGTGGTGAAATTTTCATGAAGAAAGAGGGCGAGCATGGAGGGATTTGAGATTGGGATATCACCCTTACATGACATTTGTCAGAGGAAGAGGAGAACCGCAGATTACGCCGATGATCGCAGATGAAGAGAGGATAATATTAATGGTAAAGCTTTTTTGTAATTCATTCTCCTTTGATCCAGCTTAGGTGGTTGGCTAGGGTGTTTTTTAGGCTGTAGTGGTCGATGATGTGTTGGCGGGCGTTTTGGCGAATGGTTTTGATTTGCTTGCTGTCTTGGATGGCTTCTTCGATTTTGGCAGCGAT
Organism: Verrucomicrobiales bacterium; assembly: GCA_021648365.1. Taxonomy (GTDB): domain Bacteria; phylum Verrucomicrobiota; class Verrucomicrobiia; order Verrucomicrobiales; family DEV007; genus JAADHD01. Next base: position 8,314 of record JAKISY010000137.1, on the reverse strand, counting down.
GGCGTCGGAGTCGAAAAAATCGACTAACAGGCCGGTTTGATAGTCGGTGATGATTTCGGTGGTGGTTGGTACGTCGGCGGCGATGACGAGGCAGCCGCTTGCCATGGCTTCCATCATCGACCAGGAGAGGATGAAGGGGCGGGTGAGATAGACGTGGGCTGAGGAGGCTTGGTAAACTTGGCGCAGTTCGTCGTGGGGCAGTTTGCCGGGGAAGTGGATGCGAGTCTCGTCGAGCTGCAGGGTGCTGAGCATTTCATCTTTCCAGCTTTTGCCGTCGTTGCGTTGACGGCCATAGACGACGCGGTCGTCACCGACGACGATGGCGTGCAGATTGGGGTGGCTGCGCTGGAGTTTGGCGATGGCACGCATGAATTGAGGGAATCCTCGGTAGGGTTCCATGCCCCAAGCGGTGTAGGTGATGAGCTGCTCTGCTTGTGAGAGGTCGAGGCTGATGCGGTCGAGTTTGAGTTTGGCTCCGGGGATGGGTTTGCAGAGTTGGGTGTCGAAACCGTCGGTGATGACATCGATTTTGGATTTCCATTCATCGGGGAACTGTTGGTGTTGCCAATGGGTCGGGGTCATGCCGCGATCACAAGCATCGAGATCGAGCAGGATGGGGGCGTTTTTCATCCGGATGCGTGCTTGGTCATCAGCAGTGGGTGGGTAAGCGGGATCGAAGTCCACGTCGCTGCCGTAGCTGTGGTAGAACCACTCGAAATAACACAGTAGACGACTTTTTGGGAAAACGTCTTTGATGAAAAGTGGCGGTCCCCAACCGGAATGTCCGTAAATCACGTCGGGAACAAAACCTTCTTTTTTGAGCTGTTTGCCCAGTTGGTAAACCGCCTCTCCAGTGATCACTGCGCGCTCTAGTCCGTGCAGGTAGTGGTGGGTTTCTGCTTTTACTTGGCGTTTGGCTTGAAAGCGTACGCGGCGCACGCCGGGCAGTTCGCCTTCTTTGCGGGTGGTGCCGAAGATCACTTGGTTGTTGGGATCTTTCGCCAAGGCAGTGGCGACGTGGGGGAACTGAGCGGGGAAATTGTCGTGAAGAAAGAGGATGCGCATGTTGAAAGTGAGGACGGCAAAGTGTGAACAGGCAATACTAGCTAAGTCATAGATAACCTGAATCAAAAGAGTTTAACCGCGGATAGCACGGATGCACGCGGATAAGAAAGAAGTTTGATGAAATTAGCGAATAGCTGCTATTCTAAATCAGCTCATCAGTGGTTGAAATATTATTTTATAGTGTAGTGTGAGTTCAATTTGAATTTGAAGATTCCAGCGACTTTTGAGCAACGCCCTTACGCGGCGAAGCACTTTGCTGCCATCGTCAGTCATGTCAGAGATTACCATCCTTTTTATCGGAGGTGGTTAGCAGATGCGGGGGAGGTGCCGATCATGGATCGGCAGACTTTCATGGCTCACAATGACGAGATCCTCAATGGTCATGAGGTCACTTGCACGACTTCGGGTTCGAGTGGTCATAAGGTGAGGGTGCATCAGTCTGCTGAGCGGGTAAGCTTACATCAGAAAGATGGTGCTATGTTTGCACGCTGGTTGGGAGGGTATTTGCCGGTGACGATTTTGGTGAATCCTAGTAGTAGTGGTGAGGGGCAGTCGAATTTTGACATCAGGATGCCTCTGGATGAGCAATTGCAGTTGATCCAGCGGCGTTATCGTGAGTTGGGGGCGGTGGCACTGACGACGTACCCTGGTAATGCGGAAATTTTGGCGCGGACGATCCTTGAACAAGGGTGGGATATGTCGCATATCCAGCGTTTGGGTTTGTATGGCGAGAGCTATGAGGAGCATCAGGCGGTTTATATTCGCCAGGCTTTTCCTGCGGCTAAGATTTGGACGACTTATTCTTCTATGGAATTTGGTTATATTTCTTTGATGTGTCCTCATCAGCCGAGTTTCCAGCATCTCATGGCGCATCGCTTGGGGGTGGAAATTCTTGATGAAAATGATCAGCCTTGTCCTGATGGGGTTCGAGGCAGGGTGGTGATCACGGATTATTTTAATCGCCGCTGTCCTTTCATTCGTTATGATATTGGAGATTTTGCTGTTCGAGGGGATTGTCCTTGTGGCAAGATCGCTTTGCCAGCTTTGAGTCAGGTGCAAGGGAGGGTGATGGGTTCTTTGATCCACCGTTCGGGAGAATATTTGAATGCTTTCAGGGTATTGATGGCGATTCGAGATTTGCCAGGGGTGAGGCGCTATCAGGTGGTGCAGGAGGCATTGGAGAGTTTCGTGATCAAGATCGAATGTGAGGATGGGGTGGATGCTGACGCTTTGAATTTGAAAGCACGGGCACTTTTGGCATTGCAAGACTTTCTCGCTTATGCGCCCGATGAGATGCGGGTGGATTTCGTTGAGGAAATCCCATGTGGAGAAAATGGAAAATATCAGTATTCGATTTGTCAGGTGAAAAAATAAGGGGGCGTAGACGCGACCGTTTTTTGGAGGAAGAAGAATTTAACCACAACCGTAGCGAAGCGGAGATAGACGGAGTCAAATGGACACTAGGAAACACTGATTTATAATAATCCTACGACTTATTTCATCTTTTTCATCAGTGACAATCAGTGTGATCAGTGGTTGAAATATTTTTTGGATTGTGGGGATATGTCAGGTGGAAAAACGGTGATAATAAACAGGAATTTATGACGATGCAGGTACCTTTATCTTTTCAAGAGCGACCTTATGCGCGTGAGCATTTTCTGAAAATTGCAGAATATGCGCGTCTGAATAATGCTTTTTATAAACAGTGGTTGGCAGGGCAGGATCAAGTGCCGATCTTGGATCGTAAGACCTTTCTGGAGAATAATGATGCGATTCTCAATGGACAGTCGCATAATGGCAAGACTTCGGGATCGACAGGAGTGCCGGTGCGCTATATTCATTCGCCCCGAAGAAGGGCGATGAGCCAGGCCGATACGCAAGCTTTTATCAAAGCTTTGGGTGGTAAGATGCGTTGTCTGCGGATGGTTTATAAAAGGACGCAGAGCGATCGAGAAAAAGCGGATCCTGATTTGATGGATGTGAAGTCTCCGATTGCACAGCAGATCGAGTATATACTGCAACGGCGGAGGGAAGGGCAGATCACTGCGATCACTACCTACCCTAGTAATGCCGATATGTTGGCTCAGGAAATTTTAGAGCGCGGCATAGATGTTTCTTTTATTGAGCGCTTTGGTTTGTTTTCGGAGAATGTGGAGCCTTTTCAGAGAGAACGGGTACAGCAGGCGTTTCCCAATGCCAAAATTTGGACTTCCTACAGCTCGATGGAGTTTGGCATGATCGCGGCGCAGTGTCAGCATGAGCCGGATTTCCATCACATCATGGCTCATCGTTTAGGGGTGGAGGTGCTGAAAGAGAATGAGGACGCACCTGCGGAGGACGGCGAGCGTGGTCGGGTGGTGATCACGGACTATGTGAATCGACGTTCGCCCTTTATCCGTTATGAGATAGGGGATTATGCGGTCAAGGGGGCTTGTCCTTGTGGCAAGACGGCACTGCCGGCTTTGCGTAGTATCTATGGTAAGGTGCGAGGGGCGCTGGTGCATCGTGATGGCAAGCGTCACTTGTTTGCGGATATTTCCTACGATCTGCGAGATTTGCCAGGTATGCGTCAATATCAGGTGGTGCAGCATTCGGTTGAGGACTTCACGGTTCGGATCCATGCTGCACAGCCTTTGGATGAAGAGGTGAAGGCGATTTTTCTCAATCATTTTGGCTATTTGCCGGAGGGCTTGAAGATGGATTACATGGATGAGATTGCTAAAGGGGAGAATGGAAAGTTTTATCATTCGATCTGTGAGGTGTAAGGAGGTGCCGGGGATTGGGATGAAGAGGTTTTGACCACGGAAAAGCACGGAAGGACACGGAAATTGAATGTGGGATCGGATTGATGAGGGTTGAAGAAAGCTTTAGCCGTAAAAAACGAGGAAAGGCGCAGAAGTGAGAGAAGGAATTATGCGGGGGGATGCGGGACGCAATGGTATTGCTTGGTGTTTGGGGATGTGGCTGGGACGGGATACACAGAAGGGGGATGATTGTCGATTGTCGAGTAGCGATTGATGATGGTTGATGGGAAGAGGGATGTGAAAATAATGTGCAACGGCTTTGTAAGCTGTTGTAGTAGGTAGGGAGCACAGCTTGAAAAGCTGTTACACATTGAGAAACTTAAGTTTGTAGGGTGGGTGTCCTCACCCGCCGAGGGTATGCTGAGCAGGAGACGGAACGGATTAGCAGATTCATTTAGACAGCGGTTAAAAAAAAGATATTTCTCTATTTTTTTCTTGCCAGTCTTGTTAAATAAGGGCATAAAGGTCTAGCAACCTTTTTTAAGTTTTTTTTTGCACTATTATTTCCCCTTAAATTTCTCCCGATCACATCAATTTTAACTACCGATTTTTTATCAGCGCAGCCTTTGCAACTTATTCACAATCAGCTGTTAGTCGATGTATTGTGAAACTGAAGTCACCACTTTTTTATCCAACTTTAATAAACTAATCCCCGAAAAATATCATGAAAGTTACCATCACATCCAAAGACGGCGCTACGAAGGAAGTCGAAGTCAAAAGCGGCGAAGATATTCAAGTTAAGTCAGGTGAGAAGATTCATCTGACCCCAGATGCGGATAATCCTGCGGTGATTATTTTGCCAAGTGGCACGGATTTGGTGGTGATGTTGTCTGATGGGACATGGGTCACTCTAGTGGGTGCAAACGATCCTAGTGTGGTGGGCGAAGATGGCGGCATCGAAGTATCGGTGGACGGAGTTGGCACGGTGATTTCGGCGGAGAACTCTTTTACTTCGTATCAGGGAATTTTACTGGGTAATAATGTGGTCGCTGGGCATGGGGGGGAAGATGGTCATGGCGTTGGAGCTCCATTTTATGAACCTGTTTTAGATTTGAATAATTTATTCATGCAAAATTTGTTGCCAGAACCCGTGCAGCAAAGTTTGTTGAGTCTGTTTGGTCGCCCGGGAGTGGATGGATTGTTGATCGGCGATGCTTTTGTTTTTGTTGAGCCTTTTGTTGCGGTGGAAGTCGCTGTGGATACGCCTGATGAACCAGCTGTGGGGGTTGCGACTGCTGCCAGTTGCACGAATGGCACAGTTTTTATAGGTTCTCAGGCAGGAGGAAGCACGATCACTGGCACGGAATGTGATGATGTGTTGCTGGGCTACAACAGTGGCAATACGCTCAATGCTCTCGGTGGAGATGATACTTTGCTGGTGAAAGCGTCGGACTCGTTTGTTTATAGTGGAGCTGGTCCGCTGGTGGGACTAGAGTCTATTGGCGCGGCTTACGGTGAAGCTAGAGACAATGTTTTGTTAGGGGGAGATGGAAACGACCAATTGGGTATTGATGTCGATGTGACATCGACAGTTAATGTGGATCCAAAAGCTTATGGCGAAGGCGGTGGAATGGATGCAAAAGCGTATAGTTCTGCATTTGGAATTGCGGATGGCAATTACCTCTATGCAGCTTCTGGGGCAGATCAGTTGGTGATCGATGTGCAGGCGGATGTCTCGGGTGAAGCGAAGGGGACCTATGCTTCTGCGGGTGTTGTTGGCCTTGCGGCTTCTGTGGTGCAATATAATTTTCTTAAAGCGGGGGATGGAGATGATTTATTGAGTGTCTCTGCAGAGGCTAACATGGCAAGTCAGGCAACGGCGCAACTTTATGGAGAGGTCGATCCTTTTGATGGAGAGAGCAATGCTTTTGGAGTCGGTTATGGCGTGGTTAATGGCAATACGCTTGATGGGGGTAATGGGAACGATACACTGAGCATCCGGGCGGCGGGTTATGCTGAGGCAAATTCGAGGGTTTTTGGAGTTTTTGCAGGGACAGATCCAGATGTTGCTGTAGCATTCGGGGTTGCGCATGCCGGTGAAAATATCATGTTAGGTGGTGACGGTAATGATGTGCTCGCGATTGAAGCGCAAGCTGGTGCCGAGGCATTTTCGAGTGATTTTGCCTACGCTGCATCCAAGGCTTATGCTGGTTATAATGAAGGTGGCGGCAATTTGCTCAGTGGTGGCAGTGGGAATGATACCCTGAGCATTAGCGCGGTGAGCAAATCGACGGGTTCAGCCTTTATAGGCGGAGAAGTAGTAGTGGAGAGTCGTTCTGCTGCTGGGTATAATACTCTTGAAGGCGGTGACGGAGCCGATGTGCTTACGGTGTCTGCTTATGCCAACTCTTTGGACGGTGAAGGTAGAGCCAGTGCCAGTGCCGATAGTAACTCACTACTTGGTGGCGGCGGCGATGACAAGCTTTTGGTGAAAGCTGAATCAGTCGCTGGTTATGCCAATTCCTCTGCCGATGACAATACCTTGGATGGGGGCAGCGGCAATGACACACTTGAAGTGATCTCGATTGGATCGACTGCTAGTAATAACTGGCTTCAGGGGCAAGATGGGGCAGATGTTTTGAGCGTGCAAGCGCAAGGGCAAGTGAATGCCGACGGAAACCTTACTGCGCAAGCGAATGGTAATTTTCTTACTGGAGGTAATGACGACGATAGGCTGTCGGTATCAGTAAGTGGCAGCGGCAGCGGTAATACGGGTTCGGTTAGTGCAAGAAATAATACTTTGATGGGGGGGGACGGTGTGGATAGGCTAGAGGTGAGCGCTACGCTTACGAATGGAGCCAGTGTGTATCTCACCGCGACCAGCAACTCACTTGATGGCGGGGCGGAAAATGATAATCTGAGTGTGACTGCTACCAATAACTCCAACACCGGTCCGGTGAATGCTAATGCTAGGAACAATACTCTTGAGGGTGGCAGTGGCAGTGATACGCTGCGGGTCAATGCGAGTGTTTTGGGTAATACGGGACAAGCCAGACTATTTAATAATGTTTTGAATGGCGGGGCGGGCAACTTTGCTGATGTGCTGACGATCAGTGCAGTGGCTCTCGGCAGTGCTTATGCCAATAATAATACGCTGACTGGTGGTGATGGCAACGATACCATGATCATCTCGGCTGAGAGCACGGCGAACTATGGAACTTATGTCGCCGAGGCGAATTCCAACTTGATGGACGCGGGTGCTGGGGATGATACGCTGATCGTTACGGCGACGGGTTCGACGGCGAATGACAATACTGTGCTCGGTGGAGAGGGTAACGACAGTCTGTCGGTGAGTGCGATTGGCAACGGGGACGAGGCGGAAGCCACAGGTAATTCGCTGAATGGCGGTGATGGCAATGATACCTTGAGCGTGACAGCGACCAGTGATGACGGATATGCGGCTGGAAGCAACTCGCTGGGAGGTGGAGCCAATACCTTGGATGGTGGGGCGGGCAATGACAATTTGACGCTGTCCTCCGATGATAGCAGCGGCAATGCGACCGCCAGAGCTTACTCCAATGGTGCCCAGCTTTTTGGTGGCGATGGTGACGATACTTTGGCCGTGAGTGCTAATAGTTATGCTAATGATTCGGATTCTGATGATAGTGGGCAGGCCAATGCCAATGCGAACGCTGATGCGAGTGCAAAATCGTATGCCAACGCTAACGTGTTGATGGGGGATAGTCTAAGTGGAGGTGATGGCAATGATGTGCTGTCGGTGAGTTCAACGGCTGCCGCGGATGTGTATGCGTTTGCGCAGGCATTTGACCAGGATGAAGTATTTGATACATCTCAATATGCATTTGCGGATGCGAATGCTTACGCAAATGCGTCGGTAAGTTCACAGGCTTCTGCTGGGAGTTATGCTGAGGGCAATTACCTTGATGGAGGTGGCGGGGATGATTCTCTGAGTGTGACGGTGCTTAGTGATGCTACAGCCCGATCTTATGCTGGTTCAGAAGCTGGTGCTAATGCGGAAGCATACAGCGAGTTTTATATCGGCGGCGGTAGTGCGTATGCTAGTGCTGTTGCAACAGCTGAGGTGTATGCTGGAGCCGAGGCTTCAGCATTCTCATTTGCTAGCAATAACACATTGATTGGAGGTGAAGGTAATGACACCCTGAGAATCGAAGCTGGAGCTATTGGTGAAGCCATTGCAACAACGACGCTTACAATTGGTAGCTTTGGAGGTCCCGTTAGTTCTGCTGCCGCTCGTGCTGTTGCTTGGGCTGATTCGGGAGATTACAATTCTAATCAAAGTGCAATTGTAAATAACGTGGAAGTGGTAAATGTTGTGGAGCAAGCTGAGATACAGAACAATCAGCTTATTGGTGGCGATGGTAATGATGTGCTAGAACTGGTCGCTGAGGGGGTTGATGGTGGTTTGATGAGTAACACTGTAGATGGAGGCATGGGGAATGACCTGATTTATGTGGATACAGTGA
>JAKISY010000136.1 GCA_021648365.1 Verrucomicrobiales bacterium | reverse complement strand
AGGTGCCGTGCCCAAAAAAATCACTCGTGCGGCACTCACCACCTCTTGCTCACCATTGCCTTGACCCAGCATCACTGCCCACGCCCCCACCTGCATCAAAGCACTTGGCGCACCGCTCAAAATGAACGCGCTCACCAATACTACCACTCTGATGAAACCTAATCGCATCGCCCCCAATCAAGCTCTGATTCAGCTCCTGTCAATCCAATATCACCCCGATAACATCTGCCGAATTTGATCAAAATAATCGCCCACCTCCTCCTCGCTCGCCGGTTCAGCCACCAAGTCTTCATAGTCGATCTCTTCATACAAGCCTTCGCCAAACTCATCGACAAAACAACTCAACTGACAGCCCTGCTTCTGCCCCCACTTCTTACGCGTGAAACACCAGGTCATCGTCAGTTGTTCCATCGCCCGCGTCAGCGCCACATACAAAATACGCCGCTCCTCATCGATACTCCCCTCCTCCAGCGAACGCGAATGCGGTAGCACATTTTGCTCAAGCCCACACACATACACCACCGGAAACTCTAAGCCTTTAGCCGCATGCATCGTAATCAGCGACACCCCATAACCTCGCTCCCCATCATCGCGATCCTCTTTCTCCTTACGCAGAGCCACACTGTCCATGAAGTCACTCAGACCACCCGACGACGCACTGCGCTCACGGTGACTCTTCATACTCTCCAACACATCATTCACCGTCTGCTCCCTCGCTAGTGCCTCCTCCGGAGTGCGACAACCTCGCCGCACATAGTCCATGAACCCAATTTCATTGAGCAACGACGAAGCCATCGAAGCGTAGTCCAAAGTATCGCTTTTCACCACCTCCGTGTAACCATCCACCATATCCCGAAAAGCCCGCACCGCCGTGCGCGCACGCGTCGATAAGTTGACCAAATACTCCTTGTCACGCAAAGCCGCAAAAACACTGCAATCTTTTTGTATCGAATACTCCGTCGCCGTAGCAATCGTCGTATTGCCAATCCCCCTCGGCGGATTATTGATCACCCGTAGCAGACTCACGTCATCCTCAGGGTTCAAAAACAGCGCCATGTAGGACAGCACATCCTTCACCTCACGTTTTTCGAAAAAACTCTGCCCACCCAAGATCCGATAAGGTATCTCCTGCTCCCGCAAAGCCTGCTCAAACAAACGCGACTGCGTATTCATCCGGAACAGAATAGCAAAATCCTCCCACTCCCTTTTGTTCTCCTGACGTTGCTCCAGGATCTCATACACCAAAGCCTCCGCCTCCGTCTCCTCATCCGGCATACCCATCAATCTAGGTACATCCCCATCCCCCTTCGAAGACCACAGCGTCTTTTCCCGTCGCCCGACATTGTTTTTGATCACCGAATTCGCCAGCTTCAGAATGATATTGGTCGAACGGTAGTTCTCCTCCAGCTTGATCACTTTCGGATTGGGAAAAAATCTCTCAAAGTCCAAGATATTAGTGATTTCCGCACCACGAAACCCGTAGATACTCTGGTCATCATCGCCCACCACACAGACATTGTTGTTCTCGGGTCGCACCAACAACTGCACCAACTGCATCTGTAGCGCATTGGTGTCCTGAAACTCATCGACCATCATGAACTCAAAACGCTGCCGCCAGATATGTTTCGTCTCAGGCGATACCTTCAAGATCTCCACCGCCAGCAGCATCAGGTCATCAAAATCCACCGCATTGAGCTGCTTCAACTCCGCCTGATAAGCATTAAACACCTCCGAGATCAACGAGTCCGCCTTATCCGATACCGGATTCCCCTTGTTCTTAGCCGAACTGATCATACTCTGTGCCACCTTCGGTTCGAGCTTCTCGTCCCCCGCCGCCTTGCGCACAATGATGCGCCGAATCAGACCCACCTGATCCGACTGATCGTAAATCGTAAAATTCTTTTTGTAACCCAACACCGTGATCGACTCGCGCAGAATGCGCACACACAGCGAATGAAAAGTCGATACCGTCACCTTCTTTGCCGCCGCCTTCGGCACCGCCCCCGCCACCCGCTGCCGCATCTCAGCCGCCGCCTTGTTGGTGAAAGTGACCGCCAAGATCTTATCCGGCGACACCCCCTGTTTCAGCATATAAGCAATGCGCGCCGTGATCACCCGAGTCTTGCCCGTACCCGCACCCGCGAGAATCAGCACCGGCCCACGCATCTGCTTGACCGCCGCGTCTTGAGCCGGGTTCAAGCCCGATAAAATAGATGCCATTATGCTAAATATCCAAGCTCAACGAAATCAAACTGCAAACCTATGACGACTATTTGATCAAACGCAAAGTATAGGGATAACGATAAAGTTCACCCTCATTCGCTTTCAAACAGCCCATGATAGCAAATACCACACCCACAACCCAAATAGCTGGATACAACATAAACGTCAAACACGCTACAAAAGGAATCATCCCTAAGATCGTCGCTACGACATACGCGATAGTTATCGTGATCTGGAAGTTCAACGCCTCCTTGCCTTGATCCTCCACAAAAGGACTGTCTTCCTTCTTAATCATCCAAATAATCAACGGTCCAACAAAAGCCGTGAAAGCCCCCAGCAAATGAGACAACATACCAAAAGTCTTATCCTCCTTCACCGACAACTTGCCTTTGCCTAGCAAACCCGAGCCCTCTTCGCCCTGAGCCTCATCATCAGCAGAACCTTCATCGGCACCTACTAGCTCCACTTCGATATCCATCGGTGGTGGTGCAGCCGCCTCATTCTCTTCGTCTTCTGGCAATTTGTTTTTATCGGTGTCTTCACTCATAGCTCCTTGATAAAAGAATCCTCATGATACCGCAAGCAACTTTATGGAAAACTTCTCATTGATCCAAAAGCTCACCAATCACCCTCGCATACAGTTGATGCTCCTGCTTTTGAATCCGTGCATGCAGCGTTTCCGCCGTATCTCCCTCCAGGATCGGCACCCTCGCCTGCCCCAAAATTTCCCCAGTATCCACCCCCTCAGATACCCAGTGCACCGTACATCCCGCCTCCTGATCTCCCGCCACCAAAGCCTGCTTCCAAGCTCCCAGCCCCTTGTGTTTTGGCAGCAGCGACGGATGAATATTGATCATCCTACCCGTATATTGTTGCAACAACCCCCCCCTCACGATCTTCATAAACCCCGCCAGCACCACCAGCTCCACCCCCGCCGCACGCAAGCGATCCGTGATTTCCTTGATCGCAGCATCACTCAAGCGCCCCCGCTTCTCGCCACACGGATCAATCCAGATCGCCTGAATCCCCCGTTCTCTTGCCAAATCCAGAATCCCCGCATCGGGTACATCGGAAATCACCACCGCCACCTCAGCCTGCAACTCCCCCGCATCGATTTTTTCAAAAATAGCCGCCAAATTCGAACCCTTGCCCGAACCCAAAACCCCCAACTTAGGCAAAGACGCAGCACCCCCATCCGTCACCGCCAGCTTTTTCAAAGTCTCACTGGTCGAACGCCCCTCCAGCAACGATAAAATACAAATCTCCGCCCCCACCTCCTGCAAAGCCGCACGCTCCTCGTCATTCAAACTCTCCACCGTGTAATCGCCCCCCTTGGCATAGACCTGTGGCCGCAGCTCCTCAATCACCCCCGTCACCCTCGCTTGATCAAACACCACCACCCGATCCACCGCCCGCAAAGCACACAGAATCTCCGCGCGATCCTCCGCACTATGCACCGGACGCCCCTCCCCCTTCAGTGCCCGCACCGAAGCATCCGCATTCACCGCCACCACCAGCGCATCGCCCAAAGCCCGCGCCTCCTTCAGATAGCGCACATGCCCAGCATGCAACAAATCAAAACAACCATTAGTCAAAACCACCCGCTTACCCTCCACCGCCAAAGCATCACGCCAAGCCGCCAGTTCCGCCAAATCAGAAACGTAATTATTTTCCTTCATAGAATCGCCTAAGCAGTGTATTCATATACCCTCTATTATTTTCAAAACATCAACCTCAACGTAAAACCATGCACGATCCACGTATTGACCAACTCGCCAAACAGCTTGTCCGTTATTCGACAAAAATCAAACGGGGAGAAAAAGTCCTCATCGATCTCTACGACGTGCCCGACTCCATCGGACTCGCCCTGATCCGCGAAACCCGAGCCGCCGGCGGCATCCCCTTCATCAACATCAACCACTCGCGCCTCTCCCGCGAAATAGCAATCGGTGCCAATGAAGAACAAGTCAGCATCAGCTCCAAGCTCGCCCTCGCGCAGATGAAAAACATGGACGCCTACATCGCCCTGCGCGGAGCAGATAACATCAACGAACTCTCCGACGTGCCCGCCAAGCGCATGAAGACCATCGCCGCCAAAATGCGCGCCGTGCAGAACTACCGCGTCAACCAGACCCGCTGGTGCGTGCTGCGCTGGCCCACCGCATCGATGGCGCAGCAAGCCAACATGTCCACACAAGCCTTCGAAGACTTCTATTTCAAAGTCTGCCTGCTCGATTACGCCAAAATGCAACCCACCATGAAGGCTCTCAAACGGCTGATGGACAAAACCAAAAAAGTCCACCTCAAAGGCCCAGGCACCGACCTCCACTTCAGCATGGAAGGGCTAGAGGCTCTCATCGCCGATGGCACCCACAACATCCCCGACGGCGAAGTCTTCTCCTCCCCCGTCAAAAACTCCATCGAAGGCAAAGTCACCTTCAACGCACCCACCGTCTATCAAGGCATCGCCTTCGACAACATCTGCCTCGAATTCGAAAAAGGCAAAATCGTCCACGCCGACGCAGGTAGCAAAACTAAAGCCATCAACAAAATATTCGACTCCGATCCCGGCGCACGCTACATCGGCGAATTTGCCATCGGCTTCAATAATGAGATCAAACACCCGATGCGCGACATCCTCTTCGATGAAAAAATCGGTGGCTCCTTCCACATGGCAGCAGGACAAGCCTACGAAGGCGTAGCCGACAATGGTAACCGCTCACAGATCCACTGGGACATGGTCAACATCCAACGCCCCGACTACGGCGGCGGAGAAATCTACTTCGACGGCAAACTGATCCGTAAAAATGGTAAATTCCTCGCCAAATCCCTGCAAGCCCTCAATCCGTGACCTCGTTATCCATTCTCAATTCTCAATTCTCAATTCTCAATTATCCATTGTTGAATGAAAGCATTTCTCCTAGTAGGTCTCGGTGGATTTTTGGGAGCCACCAGTCGCTGGTTGCTCGCCCAATCCATCGACCGCTGGTTGATCCACCGCTTCCCCTTCGGCATCTTCGCAGTCAACATCCTCGGTTGCCTAGTGATCGGCTACGTCATGGGCCTCGTGCATGCCAAAGACGCCATCCCCGACCACTACCGGATGCTCTTCATCATCGGCTTCCTCGGCAGCTTCACCACCTATTCCACCTTCAGTTGGAACACCTTCGAACTCTTCCGCACCGGCCACCTCAGCTACGCTCTAGCCAACATCGCCATCACCCTCATCACCGGACTGCTGGCCGTCGGCATCGCCTATTCCCTAGCCACCCGAAGCTAATCCTTCAGCCTCCCCCAAAAACAATCATCAATCCTTTCTGCTTTTTTGCCATGATAGCAAACTTGAACAATTGATCCTTCGCTTAACAAATAATTCATTTTGCCTTTACAAAATCTCGCCTCTGACTAAAATCGACCTCAAAACCTAGGAGACGAAGTCTGCTCAAAAGAGAGCCTTTTGCCCCTATTCGAGGAACTGTCCTGTATAATATGTTATGGCAGACAGTTCCATAATTATACTGTTCTGTGTAAAATGAAAATAAACGATGCAGCTTGGATCCTTATTCGCTCAGTAGGATTATTGATGTTGATATGTTCGTTCTACTTTGGTGTAAGGGTAGCTTTATTGGGTGCCATGACGTATTCGCTCCATAAGTATACTTCCCTGACTGTGGGATCCAGCCTGCCGATTCCAAAAGATAAAGACTGGAACGACCCTCAAAATCGAATTAAGCAACAACATTATCAGCAGTATTTTAGCTCTACAGTGTTTAGCGGAGTGTGGTTAATTTTTTTAATGGGTTCTGGATTATACTTATTAAAAGGCGGTCGATATTTTCATAAATTGATTACGAGCATACCAGATGGCGAACAATGCACAGAACAAAACGCAGCAGAGCAACCCGCTACTCGCCTCCAGTCAAAACCTAAATGAAAACTTTAACCCTTAACTTGAACACGAAAGCTCGCTGCCAGTAGCGGGTTGCCTGTGCTCGACGTTCGGTCAAGAAATATGAGCAGCCACGACTATCCTAAGATCATCGCGCGCTCGAACCCATGTATCGAGAGCCTTTGTAATGCATTGCTACAAGAGATCGTCGTGCAGGTGGTTGATCCTGAGTTTAACGCCCTATTTCTCAAGACAGACAAAGGGGTATTCGCAATCCAGGGCACCATCGGATCCGAGATTGTAGAGATTGTCGAATCCCAGAACGAGTTCCCTGCAATCACAACCGGTGAAGGTTCTTTCATATCACGACATCTTCCGTTTGAGAGATTCATTGGGCATCAGATTGAAAGCATTCGAGAAATTGGAGAAGCTTGGAATGGCCATGGATATGAGATTTCATTTTCCAACATTTTCGACTCGACGATGATAGTGCAGTCCATCTACTCTCCACCTAAACCCGACGGCTTAGAAGACTGCTTGAGACTTGGTGTAGCGTCTTATGAGAACATACAAAAACCGAACAATAGCCAGCACCGAATCCCTGAGCCGCCTCGTAGTTATGATTCACTCTAATTTTAACCATCAAACCCTTCGTCAACGCGCGCTCCCACTCAGGGATGCGGTGTGACTTGACGTTGGACGAAATAAATAAATCCAGGTCTTTAACTGGTGTTGTAATTGGGAGTTGACTGGTTTGCGATAACTGTTCACGATGAGAGTATCGAAGCGACCGTCAATAGTATATTGAAAGAGTGGAGGGACTGCTGGCCCGGAGGGTTGGAGGACAGCCAATACTCCACACTTAATTTGATAGCGCATTGCCGGGAAGGAACGTTAGGATACAACTGCGCAAGGTGTCGCGACTGCGGACACAAGAAATGGTATGCTAGTTCGTGCGGAGATAGGCACTGCCCGAATTGCCTAGGCCCACGTCAGGCAGAGTGGTCACAAAAGGTATGCGAACGATTACCTGATTGTCCCCATTTCCATGTGGTGTTCACAGTGCCACAGGAGTTACATGATTTTTTTGAGCTTAACTACCGAGTTGCCGCCACTGTGTTATTTGCATCAGCCGCGGAGACGCTCAAGGAGTTTCAGAAGAACAATTGGGGCGTGGATGGAGGTTTTTTTGGAGTATTCCACAGCTGGGGCAGCGCTTTGAATTGGCACCCACACCTGCATGTTTTGGTTAGCTCTGGAGGGGTAGATCGCAAGGCCGGCAAATGGAAAGATGCGCGTTCCAATTATTTGTTCGCAGTGAAGGCGATGTCAAAGGTGTTTGGAGCGATCATGTTGAAACGGATCGAGGACCTAGATGGAGACGAGGATTTATGCTGGCCCAAGGAACTTGAGAGTGTGGAAAGTCGACGGGATTGGAGACTGCGCTTGGCCGGTAAGAACTGGAACATTTTTAGTAAGGCCACGCTAGGCAATACTCGTGCGGTGGTGCGCTATCTAGCACGTTACACCAGTAAAATTGCAATGAGCAATTCACGTATCCTTGAGGTGGATGAAGAAAATCGGACGGTGAAATTTGAATGGAAGAACTACCGAGCTGGAGGGCGTAAAGAGCAGCGAGAGATGGATGGGCGAAAATTTGTGCGCAGCTTTGCGCGACATCTGGTACCCAAGGGACTGCGCCGCGTGCGCTACTACGGGTGGTTGGCTGGAGCGGGAATAAAGAAATTAGAAGAAAAGGTTAGCGGTGTCCCAAAAAATAGGATTGGTGAACGAGCTGTGGAAAAGAAAGCTCCACCATGTCCTAACTGCGAAGGAATAAAATGGAAATACCTGCATTTTTACAGGTCGTTTGATTTTTACGGTTATAAATCTAGGGCAGAACTGAAAAAAGAGGGTTTAAACCCTTATAGCACAGGGCGAAAAAGCTTTTCCCTTGTGCTCGCCCGAGCATCCCCGTAAACTGTCCAACAAAAGGAAGCAGCTGACGGCGAATACGTAAATGAGTGTTTACTTACACTGTCCCCGCCGCAGCTGTTCCAAAACGTTCGACTTTAAAATGGATACAGTTCAGAACATCTATTTCGACGAGTCAGGATACACTGGTAACAATCTCTTGCACGAATCGCAAGAATACTTTGCTTACGGCTCTGTTGCTTCAAACTCTGAAGAGTCTCGAGAATTCGTGGAGAAGGCGATTAAGGATTTTCGTATTCAATCTTCCGAATTAAAGGGAGGCTCCTTGGTTCGATCAAGCAAAGGCAGAAGGCTTGTTGACACGGTTTTCGAGCAGTTTGAAGGAAGATTGAAGGTTTCACTATCGAATAAGCGATTCGCTTTATCATGCAAGTGTTTCGAATATATATTTGAGCCTTGTCTTTCTGAGGCGAATTCAATTTTTTACGGGATTGGATTTCACGAGTTTATCGCGAATCTATTGTATCTTGAGTTTAAGACTTCGAGCGCGGACGCAGAGGAAATTTTCTCGAACTTCGAGAAAGCAATGAGATCGTTGGACGGTGAATCGCTATCTCAAATCTTCCCGAGAATTGACGAGTCGGAAGGAACCGGTGCATTGGCACAGATCGCGGAGTTCGCGAAACTCAACCACAAAGCGATCAGTTCAGAGCTTGACGGTTTGGAGGATTCCGGTGTCGGGAAGTGGATATTAGATTTATCGAATACCTCTTTGTATACGCTCCTTGCAAACTGGGGAACTGAGCACGGAGCGATACGTGCGATATGCGATGAATCGCAACCTCTGTTGGCACAGATGGACATCTTCAACCTGATGGTAGACAGAGAAGGAGATCAGATTTTTACAGATGCGTTCGGTAAGTCGCAACCGATGACTTTCAATCTTTCGGAGCCTATATTGTTCGCTGACTCTAAAATCGAACACGGCATTCAGATTGCGGACGTAGTTTCAGCAGCTTTTATACATGCAGTTTCAAACCCTGAGGAGGCTCATGCGATGAAGTGGCGAAGCCTCATTCCTGAAGTTGGCTGTTATGGCAGTATCTGGCCGGATTTTGATTTGGTTGACTTGACGAAGTTTGACGCAATTCGCAATGCGCTACTCTTGCATGAGCTTTGCGAACGGACTCGCAACGGTAGTTCGCTTACGGATGGGATTGGAGAGTTCCTCCACAGAGCAACGCTTTTGCTGAGGCAACAAAACCTAGTCGAACAAGGCGTCGATCCTAACGCCTGACCCGCCTCCTGTTGAAAGTTTTATGACCATTCAAACACCAAACCAAAAGTCAAAGCTCGTCCTCGGTCAGGCGTTCGGATGACTCAACCGTTCTGCAAAAAAATATGAGTGAACACGAAACTTGGAGAACTCGATTCTATTGGAAATCAATTGGCGGCTTATTGATAGAAGAGTTCAGGGCGATTCCGAGGAATTTACGCTGTAATATTTCCAATCGAGATTTGGACGGAATAATAGTTTTAGGAGAACCTGATGCAATCCAACACGGCGGAACATTTGATTTCGAAGGCAGGGATTTAATTATTATTCAGACTAAACCTAATCGTTTAGGTATGGGGCTTATGGGGCAAGCCTTGTTCTCAAAAGAAATTATGAAAAGGTTCAAACCCAAGTCCATGAAGGTGATAGCCATTTGCTCGAGAACTGATTTGGAGCTGAACAAGATTTGCGCCACATACAACATCGAAATAGTTGTCATTACAAATGAGAGTGAAGACGAGGGGCGTTCAATACGCATCGAAGACCATTCAACTGCAGAACAAATCGTGGCTGCGAACAGGCTACCCGCTGTGAGTTGGCACGCCTGTGAAGGCTATATTACGTGGATGAAAGTTCCACCTTAATCCTTAACCTATTCGATTGAGAAGAACCGGTAACTGCAAGATGGAAACGTTTTGTGGGGAGTAACCCAAGTTCTAACGAG
>JAKISY010000135.1 GCA_021648365.1 Verrucomicrobiales bacterium | reverse complement strand
AGGAAAACAGAGGAGTTGGATGAGAACGCCGTTCGACTCGTAGCGAGCTTGCGAGTGGAGAGAGCCGCCAAAGCGAAGCGACGCGGATAATCCCACTCCTTCCGCCATTTCCCGCCGCAGGCGGCGAAGAAGAAAACAAAGAGGTTGGATGAGAACGCCGTTCGCCATCCTATTTTTGATCATGCCGCTATACCCTCGATAAAAGTCCCACGTAGTCGATCACTTTTGCCAAGACCCGTTCTCTTTTTCCAATTTCATCTGTCACCGCTGCACGTGAGTAGCCCTGCCCGATCAATTGGGGGATCATCTCATCTTTGAGGACTTGTAACGTTTGGGTGGTCATGGGGTGATCATTAGGAATCGGGGAGGCGGATGGTAGTTAAAAGAATGAACAGCGCTCGGTTGATATAAAAATGGCTTCGACCAATCTTCTTTTTTTCAAGGAAGCCAGCCTCGGTTAGGGTGGCGAGATATTTGGTCGCGGTGGGGCGTGATATCCCGAGTTCTTTCTCAAGGAAGTTAATTTTCGTGTAGGGATAGCGGAACAGATTGTTGAGCAAATCCTGACTGTAGAGCTTTGGGTGCTCATCACGGATACGTTGTTTGTAGTCGTTCATGAGATCGCGGAGTTGCTTGATCAACTCAATCTCACTTCTCGCTGTGCGCGAGACTCCGTTCAAAATATAGACGCACCATTCCTCCCAGCGGTTTTCCTCGCGGGCGATCTGGAGCAGGCGATAATAGTCCTGCTTGGTCTGATTGATGTAGCGACTGAGGTAGAGGATGGGAATATCCAGAAGCCCTTTGCGGACGAGTATCAGGATATTCAAAATCCGGCCAGTGCGTCCATTCCCGTCATAAAAGGGATGGATGCTCTCAAATTGATGATGCGCGATCGCCATCCTTACGAGTGGATCGAGTCCGTCGTCGCCGTGGATGAAATCGACCAGATTAGCCATGAGCTGGGCGACTTCCTCCGCGTTTTGCGGGGGTTCGTAGATGATTTGCCCGCTTGCCTCGTTCTTTAGCACCGTCCCAGGCAGTTTACGTAAGCCGGCATTATTTTGCTCCACTTCCGACTGCACCGAAAGCAGAGTTTCGAGACGGATGATCCCGCTTTGTTTGACCTGAGCAAATCCGGTTTTGAGCGCTGCGAGGTAGTGCTGCACCTCCTTGGCTGCGATGGCGACGGCGGGATCCACCTGAGAGGCATAGAGTTCATCGTGCGTGGTGATGATGTTTTCGATTTCGGAACTATCCTTGGCCTCCTGAATCGCCAGCGTTTCGAGGAGTATTTCTGGGTTCGGCAAGGCGATGCAGAGGCCTTTCAGTTCCGCCAAATTACGATGCGCCGGTAGCAATGCTTTCCAGATCGTTGGTGACGAAGTCAATTGGTCGAACTCAGGAAGGGGAAGTGGAGAAAGTGACTTCATTGGGGTAATGGTAAGAAAAGGTAGAATTCTTTACTTGAAATATAGTTCATGTAAATAATTTAGCGAAATGTTACCATTAACATTCTAATTTGCAAAGAAAATTGTAAAAAGTTCACACAAACATCTGTAGGGGGAGTTCGCGTTTGAAGGTTTGCGTTTCGGTGATTTGGGTAGCTATTTATCCGAACATAATTGCTAACGAATATTCTCGCGTGAATCTGTAAGTTATTGATGTAAGTTATACTGATTCATGAAAACACAAGTTCTGTTGTTAGTGCCCCTGTTGCTTTGTTTTTTTGGCGGCGTAGCGTTTGCTGGCGACGACTCAGTGAAGGTGACCTTCGATACTGAATGGCGCGGTGAAAGATTGATTCTACCGACAGGTTTTGCACCCGACCTGAGCTTGCGTGGCATCGAAGAAATTCGATTTGCTCCAGGCATGTTGAATCCAGATCACGAAGAATTTTTCTCCTACGTGCTGGTCTTCTACCTGCCGAAGCAGAAGCCGCTGACGCAGACACAGATTCACACTGAATTGCTCAAATACTACCGAGGACTGGCGGCATCGGTAGGGCGAGATCGCCAACCCAAGATCGAAACCGATAAGTTCACATTGGTCCTCACGCCGGATGAAGCTAAGGATGGGCAGTGCACCGCGATTCTTGATTGGGTGGAACCGTTCAAAACAGGCAAGGCTCAAAAACTTCGCTTTGTGGCGTGGAGCAAGACTAAGCGTGGTCCGTACATGTCGACGCCGATCATCGTGGGTAATGTCGTTCACGCCCTCGGCAACAGTGGCATTGTAGGCGCGTATGATCTCAAGACAGGAAATGAACATTATTACCGACGTATGCCCGACGTCACCGACAGTTTCAGCGCGTCCGCGGTCAGCGCCGATGATCGTTTGTACCTCGGTAGCGAGGATGGTGCGGTGTATGTGCTGGAGGCGGGGTCGCAGTTCAAATTGCTGTCGACTAACTCGATTGATGAGTCTATCATGGCCACGCCAGCCATCGGCGGACGAACGCTGTTTGTTCGAGGATCACGACACCTTTTTGCCATTGGTCAGTGATGGCTCAAAAGAGGTAAGGGAAAACGGGTAGCGTAAATTTTAAAGGGAAAAGGTGGATGCATATCAATGGTATTTATAAAGTAGCGAGCAGATGCCCCTTGCGAATGCTTGCCAGTTATTTCTAGCATTCAACGGACTCCGATAGTATGTGATGAGGGCGTTGTTTTTTTATCTTCGGCCGAGGCTTTTATTAACGGGCAAATTTAACACATATTTGATAGGATTAGACACCATGGCATCACAACCAATTTTGGACCTTGCTGACATCAAGCTAGATGAAGTGGCAGTTACTAAAGAAGAGATTCTTGAACTGAATGCGCAGCGCGAAGAATTTGAGCAGCTAGACCGAGTGATCTCACTTGATCTCGAGCAGGGGCTTGCGGTGGGGATTAAAAAGCAGACCGCTGAGGAGTTTTGGACCCGAGGGCATATACCCGGACGCCCGATCATGCCTGGTGTGCTGATGATTGAAATGGCGGCTCAGTTGAGTTCGGTTATTTATCATTTGAAATTTAACACTGGGGGAAAAAAGTTTTTTGGTTTTGGTGGGGTCAATAATGTGAAGTTTCGCGGCAGTGTGGAACCAGGGTGTGATTTCATCATGATCACCAGAGCGAAAAAACTGAGATCTAGAATGGCGATATTTGAATCTCAGGGGTTTGTTGATGGCAAGATGGTTTTTGAGGGGGATATCACGGGGATCGTTATTTAGGTGGCTCACGGCGAGGTCGGGCGACATAAATACAGTGGCGGGCTCGCTTTGAATTTTCATGTGGTTTGGCTGCGAATTCTTCGACGTCGAAGTGTGCTTTTCTAAGTTTTTTCTTAAACTGGGGGGCAGGCTCCGAGAGCCAGTAGGCGACGCATCCACTGGGTTTGAGGGATTTTCGAATCGTGGCAAGGAAATCGGGTGTGTAGAGGCGCTCATTCGCTGGTGTGATGAGGTCGTCTGGAGTATTGTCGATGTCGAGCAGCAGTGCGTCGTAGGTATTTTTATTAGCACGCGAGAGGCAGTCGAAGAGATCGCCGTGGTAGATTTTGGTGCGCTGATCGTCGAGTAGGGGGCCGTTGTGTTCGACCAGAAAAGTGCGGTTCCACTCTACGAGTTCTGGGATCAGTTCTGCGACTTCCACAGTGGCGGGAGGCGGCACGAGTTCCAGTGCACGCTTGAGGGTGAAGCCCATGCCCAGGCCGCCGATGAGGATGCGAGGATGAGCTGGGCGCGAGTTTTTCCCCTTGAGTAGAGCGGCACATCCGATTTTTGCCAAGAGTTCCTCGGAATAGGTGTGGTCGCTGCTCATCAGTTCGTTGCCGTTGTAATTGAGGTAGAACTTGCCGTCGTGTTGGTGCAGGGAGAAGTGGGTGCCACTGGCTGTAGTGACTTCGGCAAGTTGGACGTGTGGTTTCATGGATTGAGTGGCTTTAGGCGGAGTTTACAGAGTTTTACGGAATGGACTGGAGGAATAGGTTTTCGATCATACTGGGGATTACGAGATCGGGCAAGGGCTGTTCTGCGCCTCAGACATCAAGAAAATCTGTGACATCGCTTGCCATTCACCAGGTTAGGATTCGAGAGGGTGAGGACAATGAGGGTGAAGGGGATGCTTCTGTTAAGGCTAGGCTATGGGTGGGTGAGGTCACGTCTGCCTTGGAACAAGCGGTGCAGGCGGGGGTGAATCAGTTGAATCAGACTAATTCGTATGACGGTGGCGCTTTGTTTTGATTGAAAAAGCGAGGGATCGGTGGAAAGTGCCCGTTTATGCATATATTGGCATTGTTTGCAGCTTTAGCTTTTTGATGCTTAATATGGGGCAATACTATAATGATGATGAAGCAAAATTTACAAAAAATACTTTCTTTGGGAGTGATGGTTTGGTGTGTGACCTTGGTTTTTGCCATTGGCGCGGAAGATGGCGGCGAGACGGCAAAAAAAGTGACGGAAGAAGGTTTGGACTGGTTCGCTTTTCTCGGTCCCTTTCACACGGTGACCTTGCATCTGCCGATTGGTATGTTGGCGTTCATCGTGGTTTTGGAGATGTATGCTTGGTTCAACCCTGCCAAGGATGTGCGCAAGGTGGTGAGTCTGGCTTTGTGGTTCGGGGCGCTAACGGCGATCACCGCGGCTGCTTTGGGATATGCTTTGGGCGAAGGTGGAGGTTATGAGGGAAATGCGGTTTGGTGGCATCGCTGGACGGGGATCGGCGTGGGTGTAGTGACTTTTATTTTAGCCGTATTGCATTCTTTTGCCTTCCGTCGCGGAGAGCTGAGACGCATAGGGGTGCGTAAAGTTTATCTGGTTTTGTTGGTGGCGAACATGGGACTGTTGGCTTATTCGGGTCACTTGGGTGGTAATTTGACTCATGGTTCTGAGTATCTGTGGGCGGATGCGCCGGAGTGGATTCAGGATGTGGTGCATAAAATCGAAGGTAAGGGTGGTAAAGCTGATCCTGATGCGGAAAAAGGCGAAGGGGTGTATGCCGAGGTGATTCAGCCTATATTTGAAGAGAAATGTTATCAGTGCCATGGGGAGGAGAAGCAGAAGGGGGACTATCGTATGGATACAATCAAAGGTTTGTTCACTGCGGGTGAGAGTGAACTGGAACCGATCGTGGCGGGGCGTGTGATGGAGAGCTTCCTAGCTGAAACGATCACCTTGCCAGTAGAAGATGATTTGGCAATGCCTCCAGAAGGCAAAACTTTGCTCACACCTGAAGAGACTTTGAGCATTCTTCGTTGGATCTGGAATGGAGCTAAAACGGGTGAGAAGAAAAAAACATCGGCCAAGGACGGCGCTGATAAGGAGAAAGAGAAAACAGAGGAAAAAGAAGCTTAATTATTTTTACGACTATGAAATACGCTATTTGCAACGAGACCTTCCAAGATTGGCCTTTCGAGAAGGCTTTTGCTTACGCTAAGGAAATTGGTTATACTGGAGTTGAGATCGCTCCGTTCACGATCAATGAAGATGTGCGCCTGATCACGCCAGAGAAACGTGCTGAGGTGCGGGGGCAGATTATTGATGCCGGTCTGGACTGTGTGGGACTGCATTGGCTGTTGGCTAAGACGGAGGGCTTCTATCTGACCACTACTGATGCCAAGGTGAGGCAGGAAACGGCGGATTATCTGAAGGAGTTGGCGCGTTTGTGTCGTGACTTGGATGGTAAGATCATGGTCTTGGGTTCACCGTTTCAGCGCAACTTGCTACCGGGGGTGACTCACGAACAAGCGATGGAGTTTGCTGCGGAAGTGGTGCGCGATGCGATGCCGGTATTGGAGGATTGCGGGGTGACTTTGGCGCTTGAGCCACTAGGACCAGCAGAAGGGGATTTTTTGAATACCGCGGAGTCTGGGATTGAGTTGGCGAAGATGGTGGATTCACCGAATTGTCGTTTGCATTTAGATGTGAAAGCGATGTCTTCGGAGTCGAAGCCGATTGCGAATATTATTCGTGATAGCGCGGAGTGGACGGCGCATTTTCATGCCAATGATGCTAACCTGCTAGGGCCGGGCATGGGTGAGATCGACTTTGTGCCGATCTTTGAGGCTTTGAAGGAAACGGGTTATCAGGACTGGGTATCGGTGGAGGTTTTTGACTATGATCCCGGGGTTGAGAAAATCTGTGAAGAGAGTCTGGCTTATATGAAGAAGTGCGTCGCGGCGGTGGGGTGAGAGAGGCTGTAGGCTGGGCGAGGTATCTGGAGGATACCATCCGAAGGCAAATGGGTGCGGATAAGATGAGATAGGTAGCGGCATGGGTGCCCTGCCTATGAATGGTTAGGGATGGAAGATTGGCCACGGAATACACGGAAAAACACGGAAGAGAGAGTCTGTAGATAGAGGGGAGGCTTTTGCTCCTATTAAGGGAGCTGTTTTGTAGAACATGTTATAAAAGGCATGTTCATGATTATATTGTTCTGTAGGAACAATAAAATTTCGTGTTTTAAGGCTGAAATCTGCTAAACTGTGGTTATGACATTGAAAGCGATTATCCATGATGCCGAAGAAGGCGGATTTTGGGCGGAAGTGCCGGCTCTTCCTGGTTGCGTAACACAGGCTGAAACCAAGGAGGAACTTGAAGTAAACCTTCACGAAGCAATTGAAGGGTGGTTTAAGCAGGCGAAATTGAATTTGAGAACGATTCTTCGCAAGTTCTTGAGCTTGCCGTATGAAAGCTGTTTCCGGGAAGAGATTGGCTGAGTTGGCGGTAGCGAAGGGTTGGAAACTTGTTCGTACCAAGGGAAGTCATCATATTTTCACTTAAGTTGGGCGGATGGAGCGCGTGGTGATTCCTATTCACGGAAACAAGTCGCTCAAAATTGGACTTCTCAAATCGCTGATGAAGATCATACCCGTCTCCGAGGATGAACTCTAATGCACAACAAATCGTGACTGCGAACAGGCTACCCGCCGCGAGTTAAAATTTTCATGAAAATTCAAACATCAACCTTGAATACACTCTTGTCGATATTAAACCAAAAAAGGTGGTGATTTCGTTCCGGGCAGATTTAGGGAAAGAGAAAAAAGTTGAGGTAGAGAAGTAAATGCCAGAACATCTTGGGCACTGTGAAGAAAAAACGACAGAATGCAGCAGAGTAACCTGCTACTCGTCCTGAGTCGAAATCTAGATGAAAATTTTAACCCTTAACTTGAACACAAAATCTCGCCACCAGTAGCGGGTTGCCTGTGCGCTACGTTCTACCCAGAAAGTTTATGAATACAGATACCACCGTTATAGGATATTTTGCCGTTTCAAAACGGGGCGACGTTGTATGCGATGGGGCAGCTTGCATCATCGCGGGTTCCTACAAGGCGATGAAAGGGTATCTAGAAAAATCGGAGACTAAACCGCCTGCAAAAGTTAAGATCATTAAGACAAGGTTGGGGGAAATACTATCTGGAATGAGACGAGGAGGGGTCTATTCATTTGACGAGCAAGCGTATGGCGGGTTTCTCCCCTTGGCACGTGAGAAGGGGATGGGGTTTGAGTCGTTGGATTTCACACCAGACAAACCCGGCGATATCAAATTTTTGACTATTGCTCAAACTATCAGGTAGTCGGTCACATTACTCGTTTGGTATGCTGAAAATAATATTTGCAAACAGTACGTAATAGCGAACGTTGTTAGGTATGAAGACAATCACTGCGACGTCTGCCCGCTCCGATTTATACGGGATTATAGACTCAGCACAATCCTCGCATGAGCCAATCCAAATCACAGGTAAGAGGGGTAATGCTGTATTGGTAGCTGAAGAAGATTGGCGAGCGATACAAGAGACTATTTATTTGCTGAGTGTTCCGGGTATGAGAAAGTCCATCGTCGACGGTATGGCAGAACCTGTCGAAGAGTGCAGCAAGGAGATTGATCTGTGAGTTACCAGCTGGTTTACACTCGCCAAGCCCGTAAGGATGCCAAAAAACTCAAGGGCTCGCACCTTGCGAAGAAAGCCAAGGATTTACTTGAGCTTATTCAAGAAGATCCATTTGCTGATCCGCCGCCGTTTGAAGCGCTTGTCGGAGATCTTCTAGGGGCATACTCAAGGCGACCCAATATCAAGCACAGGTTGGTGTATGAGGTTCTTGATGCGGAACAGAAGGTCAAGGTGTTAAGGCTTTGGACGCATTACGAATAAAAAACGTAACTTATTGGCAGCGCTTATCTGAACTGCATTTTGGTTTCGCTTTGCTTCGTTGCAGGAACTTGAAGGCGGAGCCGCCGCCGCCGTGGACTAACACCATGGCTGGTTTTTGTGATCGGCGTCAGCGCCCTCGGGGATGCCGTAGTAGGCAAAGACGCGGGTTTTTTTGCCTTGGTAGTCTTCGCCGGAATAATAGAGCGAGCGGATAGAGCCTTCTTTTTCGATCCATTCGATGGTGGGAGGTTTGCTTAGGTCGGCGAGATCCCATGGGCCGGTGTAGCGTTCGGCTGAGTGTGCCAGTGAAACCGTGAAGATCATAAGCAATACAGCGGGAAAAAATCGAATGATCTTGCAGGGATTCATATCAATATTGACGCCCTTGAGATGTGTTTTGCAAGAGCTAAAGGTGTTGTGCTTAGATGAGGGGGCTTGATATTTGTTGCTTTTGAATTCGTATTTTTATCAACTTTAGGATAACTGTATTGGCTCAAAGTCTTTTATGAACACCGCTTCCCACAATCGCCTCGTTTCCTTCATTTGGTCAATTGCCGACGACTGCCTGCGCGATGTCTAGGTCCGGGGGAAATACCGCGATGTCATTCTTTCCCATGGTCGTCTTGCGACGGCTCGACGTGCTACTGGAGCCGAGCAAAGACAAGGTCATGGAAGAACTGGAATTCCAAAAGAAAGACCTTGGCCTTCTCCATGGTGATTGGGATGAAAACGGACTCAAAGACGCGAGCGGCTATGTTTTTCACAATACCAGCGAATGGACACTGCAACGCCTCTTTGATACCGCCACCAATAGCCAGCAGATCCTTCAAGCAAACTTCGACGAATACCTCAACGGCTTCAGCCCGAATGTGAAGGAGATCATCGACAAGTTTAAGCTCAAATCGCAGATTGCCCACATGGCGAGCAAGGATGTCTTGCTCGATGTTCTCGAAAAATTTACCTCCAAATCCATCAACCTCACCCCCTTCGAGGTGGAAGGCCCGGACGGGCGCAAGCTCCCGCCGCTCACCAATCTCGGGATGGGCTATGTTTTCGAGGAATTGATCCGTAAGTTCAATGAAGAAAACAACGAGGAAGCCGGTGAACACTTCACCCCCAGAGAAGTGATCGACCTGATGACGCATATCATCTTTGAACCGATCAAAGACAAGATTCCTCATGTGATGACAATCTACGATCCAGCCTGTGGATCGGGAGGAATGCTCACCGAGGCGCAGAATTTCATCGCTGACCCTGATGGAGAAATTCGCGCGACCGACGCCTCGATTATCCTCTTCGGAAAAGAAATCAATGACGAGACCTACGCCATTTGTAAGTCTGATATGATGATCAAAGGCGATGACCCGTCCAACATCCGAGTTGGCTCGACGCTTTCCACTGATGAGTTTCAAGGAAAAAGCTTCAACTTCATGCTCTCCAATCCTCCCTACGGGAAGTCCTGGTCGAGCGAGGTGAAATACATCAAGGACGGAAAAGACGTTATCGACCCTCGTTTTCGCATTCCTCTTCAGAACTATTGGGGCGTGGAAAATGAAGAAGACGCAACGCCGCGTTCTTCCGACGGCCAGTTGCTGTTCCTCATGGAAATGGTCAGCAAGATGAAATCTCACAAGCAAAGCCCGGAAGGATCGCGCATTGCGAGCGTTCACAATGGCTCCAGCCTATTCACTGGCGATGCCGGGGGCGGAGAAAGTAACATCCGCCGCTACATTATCGAGAACGATTTGCTCGAAGCCATCGTGCAGATGCCCAACAACCTCTTTTATAATACAGGAATCACCACCTACATTTGGATTCTTACCAATACCAAGCCCAAACACCGCAAAAGAAAAGTGCAACTCATTGATGCTTCTCAACGCTTCGCCAAGCTGCGGAAAAATCTCGGAAACAAAAACTGCGAGTTTCGTCCTGAACACATCGACGAAATCCTCGCCGCGTATCTCGATTTTAAAACTATCGAACGCGATGGTGACGACAGCCTCGCCACGCAGATTTTCGACAACGAAGACTTCGGCTATTACAAAGCTACCATCGAACGCCCCAAACGCCTCAAGGCACAATTCAGCGAAGAACGCATCGCCGCT
This sequence comes from Verrucomicrobiales bacterium, assembly GCA_021648365.1. Classification (GTDB taxonomy): domain Bacteria; phylum Verrucomicrobiota; class Verrucomicrobiia; order Verrucomicrobiales; family DEV007; genus JAADHD01. The sequence goes on along the minus strand of JAKISY010000135.1, from coordinate 27 downwards.
CTTCGTTACGACAAAACTCTACTCGAA
>JAKISY010000134.1 GCA_021648365.1 Verrucomicrobiales bacterium | reverse complement strand
CGTTTATCGTAGCCGAATCATGTTCACTTGTCATTATGGTCGATCTGGTTCTTTCCGTTGCTTCCCACCCCACCTCGCGGTGACGCAGTTACTTCAAGTTCTCGTCAGCACAACGGCTGCCAACGGCCAAGGTATCTCACCTCGGAAGAGGACGCTGCTTTGCAGCGCACTAGCATGGGCATCCTGCCCATGGTTAGTCAAACGAGATGCTCGGAGCACGCTGTTGACTTGAACTAAAGCAAAACGTCGAGAGGGCAAAATAGTGCAGAGACGCGGGAAGCGCTGAAGTTTGAAAGGCAGCTGATACACTGCGAAAGCGCATGAATTTCTTAACTAAAAAAATCTTCTTCATGAACTTCATGCGCTTCATGGTAGATGTTTTTCTTTTCCCTCTCTTCCTCTGCGTCTCTGCGTGAGAATCTCTTATTTCTTCTGCGTGACTTCTAACTGCTAGCCATAGTCCAGCTACCCCCCACTGATATTCTGCAAATATCGTCTAACCTTCTCACCAAAAAGCCCAATCAGTGATCGCTTCTCCGCATGGCGAACCTTCGCCCGCACCCTCTCTCCCTCCACCAACAACTTACCCGCATCCCCCTCCAGCTCCGCTCGCACCACAAAATGCGCACGCGCCAATTCATACTGCTGCATCACTTGCTGCGAAGACACCGCCTTTCCCTGCCCTGGTCCACCGCCGTTCTTCTCAGTGGTATTCCTGACCACCAAAGGGCCTCCCGCCACCGTAGCCAGCGCAAAATGTGGAATCTCCACCGTAGCCCTAGGTGATACCCGCTGTAAAACCGCAGCAGCACGCCCAGCACGCCCACTCACCCGAAATACAATCTCTCTGCCTACGGCATCACGGAAAAACTCGATACCCTCTTGCGGCACCACCAGCAACAACTCCTTTTTTCCTTCATCCGCGATCGTCATCACCAAAGTGCCTTGCTGCACATACTGCCCTTGTAAATTTTCCAAATCCCCGCCATAGACTCGCCCATCGCTCTCCGCGCGTATATCCAAGCTCTCCACATAGCCCTCCTGTTCGGTGATTTTAGTCGTCAACGCCTCCACTTGCCCCAACTCCGATTGATAAGACGCCAGCTCCTCATGCTGATAATACAAATCGCGCCGCACCTCGCTGCGCTTGCGGTCGAACTTCAATCGCTCCAGCCAAGAGGATTGATTCAAATTGCGCAACCTCAACAGCCGATCCCCCTTCTTGACCAGCTGCCCGCTGCTCACATACACGTTTTCTATAAACCCCGGACAATCGATCCTGATCTCTTCACGCCCAGAGACCTCCACCACTCCAGACAGCTTAATCGATGGACGAATCTGAACAAAAAAACCCATACCAAGCAATACCACCAGCATCAGTCCCACTCTCACCCCCACCTTCAGCGAGCTGGTCTTCTCCGCATGCGCCGACCCTTTAAAATACTTAGCCACCGAACGCCCCCAAGTAAATAGCATCAATCCCCCCACCACGATCGCCAGAATCACCCCCGCGCCCTTGAACAAAACCATCGCCATCAGGAACAAACCCAACATCACCAGCATTCGCCAGGCAAAAGCTAAAATCCCGTAGAAACCTATCGTGAAAGCATGATCCTGCTCTGCTAAAGGGTATTTAGCCCCCTTGATCCCCAAACCGTAACGCTTGAAAAACCAAGTCACCATCTTCTGCCCCTTGCCGTAGAGATTGGGAATTTCAATCCAATCCGCCAGCATGTAATAACCATCAAAGCGCATCAGCGGGTTGGCATTGAACAACAGCGTCGTCACCGAGGAGATCAAAATCACCTGCTGTAGCACTGCGCTCGTCACACTGCCCGAGTCGAGCTGACTCCATACGATCAGAGCAATCGCAGCCACCAACACCTCGCCATACATGCCTGCCGCCGAAACAAAAATCCGCCGCCATTTTGATGGAAAAGCCAAACTCGCCGAGGCATCCACATAGCCCAGAGGTGTCACCAACATCAACAAACTCACCCCCATCTCAGGCACCGCTCCGCCAAATTTCTTGCACACCAAGCCATGCCAAAACTCATGGATCACCTTCAACACCACCCAAGCCACCCACAACCAAGCGATATTCCCCACCTGAAACACTCCTCCCATTTCAAAGCGGAAACGCTGCCACTGACCCGCCAAACTCACTGCTGCCCAAGCGATCACCATCAGCCACAAAGCAAAAAACATCGGCTCTGCCAACCAGCCCAGACGTTTGACCATCTTCGCTAACAAACGATCAGGATTCCCCAACGGAATCTTCAAAAAAAACAGCGACTGCCCCTTGCCCATCACCCTCCCCGCCTCACCCTGCAAATGCACGCCCTCATACAAACGCCCCGCATGATCCCCGCCCTCCACCTCCATCAACCCCATATCGGCAAGGCCTCGCACCAAGGCAAGTGCCTCGTGTTCATCCAAAGCCTCGTCGCCATCTCGAGCCGCCATCTTTCCCACGATCACAGAAACCATCGCCGTGCCATCTAACAAGCGCACAAATTGATATTCCCGAATCCCCAAGCGGTAAAACTTTCCCCCCAGCGGGTCTTCAAGCACATAACAAGGCCTGCCCTGAAACTCCTGATACGTCGCCCGCAAATCATCCCGCAGCCGAGGACGCAAAGCCCCCACCTCCCGAATCGTCAAATCCCTCTGCTGATAATCTGAACCACTAATAGACACGACTGAACACCAATTTATAACTTAATACCACCTCACACTCCTGCACCCCATGTTTATACCATTCAACTACGCCCTCAACAAGCACCACTGACCAGTAGATGACCAACCAAACGCTCACTCTCCTCAAAGTAGCTCGGATTGGCAATCCGAGTCTTTCCACCAGGTTGCCACAAGCGCAAAAACGCAAAGTTTCACCTCGTCATGAAACAAATTCATGCAGCGAATGAAAACAAGAAAACACGAAATTTGATACATTCTCAAAAACTGGCACAGCCTATGCTTTTAAGCTCTGTCGATGAGCGACACTTTCACCATCGAACAGAAAAAATACCTAGAACAACACATTCTAGGCGGCATGCCCTTCCTCGGGAAAAATTCCGCTGGGCAGTTCACTGCCGATGCCGAGGAAGCCGTCGAAGAAGAACTGCTCTACGGCACCCCCGTCGATGAACTTTGCAAAGAAGAGCAAATCAAACATGAGCGCAACGGTCTCGACGTCTGGGATGAAATAGTTGCCAATGCTGACAAAGACCAATTCCCCGAAGGCGGCGACGTCTTTCGTTACAAATTTTACGGCCTCTTTCACGTCAAACCCGCACAGGACTCCTTCATGCTGCGCTGCCGCATCCCCGGTTGCCAGCTCAACAGCCAACAAATGCGCGGACTCGCAGAGATCGCTCAAGACTGGGGCGGAGGCTACGCCGATGTCACCACCCGTGGCAACCTGCAGATCCGCGAGATCATGCCGCGCGACACCGTCTCCACCCTGATCAAACTCACCGGACTCGGTCTCACCTCCAAAGGCTCCGGTGCCGACAATCTGCGCAACATCACCGCCACCCCAACCTCTGGCTTCGACAGCCAAGAGCTGATCGACGTCATGCCGCTCGCCCTCGGCATGCACCACTACATCCTCAACTGCCGCGACCTCTACGGACTACCTCGCAAGTTCAACATCTCCTTCGACAGCGGTGGTGCCGTCAGCGTCTGCGCCGATACCAACGACATCGGATTTTACGCCGTTCGCATCGGCGAAGGTCACGACGTCGAACCTGGCATCTACTTCCGCCTGCGACTCTGCGGCATCACCGGTCATCAACAACTCGCTTTCGATTCTGGCTTACTACTTAAAGAAGAAGAGTGCATTCCACTGTCCGCAGCCCTGATCCGAGTTTTCATCGAAAACGGCAACCGCACCAACCGCAAAAAGGCCCGCCTCAAATACCTCGTCGATGATTGGGGCGTAGAAAAACTACTCGCAGAAACGCAAAAAAAACTCGCCTTCACGCTACGCAAAAGCTCTCTCGATATTTGTGAAAGCAGTGCCGACAAACAACGCCAAGCTCACATCGGCGTTCACCCCCAGTCGCAGGACGGACTCAACTACATCGGCGTCGGCGTACCCGTCGGTCGCCTCTTGCCCGAGCAGATGCACGCCTTAGCAGACATCGCCGACCAATTCGGCAAAGGCGACATCCGTCTCACCGTCTGGCAAAATCTCATCATCCCCCATATCGCCGATGATCAAATCGAAGCTGCCAAAGCCGCCATCGTGCAAGCGGGACTCACCCACCACGCCTCCCCGATCGCCAGCGGCCTGATTGCCTGCACCGGCAACACCGGCTGCCAATACGCTGGCGCCAATACCAAAGGCAACGCCATCGAACTCTCCCAACACCTGCAGCAAAAATTCGACCTCGACCAGCCGATCAATATCCACCTCACAGGCTGCCCACACAGTTGTGCCCAGCACTACATCGGCGATATCGGACTGCAAGCCACACCCTGCAAAGTAGGCGATGAAACCGTCGAAGGTTATCACGTCGTGCTCGGCGGCGGAGTCGATGACAACCGCGCCATCGCACAAGACGTCTTTTCCTCCATCCCCTTCAGCGACATGCCTGCACTACTGGAGAACATGCTCGCCACCTATCTCGAACACCGCGAAGAAAAAGAATCCTTCGCCGCGTTCACCCGCCGCCACACCGCAGCACAACTACAAGAACTTTTTGCCATCAACGCACATGCCTGAATCCACCCTACTCGAAGCACCCGTATTACCCCAAGACGCCCCCTTTTCACCCGAACAACGTGAATGGCTCGACGGCTTCCTCGCCAGTGTTTACGCCCAGTTCTCTGAATTGCTCAAAGCGCAGCACCTCGCCTCCGCACCGATTGCAGCCACCCCGATCACCGTTCTTTGGGGGTCCCAAACAGGCACCTGCGAAACCTTAGCCAAAAAATTCTCCAAAATAGGGAAAAAATCCGGCCTTGGCCCAAATCTTATCGATCTCGCCGACTACCCACACGAACAACTAGCACAAGAAAGCCACGTGATCATCATCACCAGCACCTACGGTGACGGCGAACCACCTGACAACGCCGCCGACTTCTACCAATTCCTGCACAGTGATGCTGCACCCAAGCTAGAAACACTCAACTACTCCGTGCTCGCCATCGGTGACTCCTCCTACCCCGATTTTTGCAAATGCGGTATCGACATCGATCAACGCTTACAAAAACTCGGAGCCAAGAAAATGTTCAACCGCATCGACTGCGATGTGGATTTCGAAGAACAGTTCGCCACCTGGACCCAAGGCATCATCGACGCCATGGGACTGGTCAGTTCCAGCGACGACGATGACGACGACGAAGATGACAGCGGCATCAACAAAAAAAATCCACTCACCGTCAAAGTGGTGGACAACCGCAACCTCAACCTAGACGGCAGCATCAAAGAAACTCGCCACGTCGCCCTGTCCTTCGGCGACGCACCACTCGTTTACGAGGCTGGCGATGCTCTCGGCGTTTACCCAGTCAACTGTCCCGACCAAGTAGATGAAATCCTCGCCAAACTGCAACTCGACGGTGCCGAAGCCATCGTCTCCTGCGATGGACTCAGCAAACCGCTACGCCAAGCCCTGCTCACCGATTTCGATATTGGTGGACTCAACAAAAAACTCGTCGAAAACTGGACCAAAGTATCCAAACGCACACCACCCACCGACGACTACCTTGAGGGACGCGAACTGATCGACCTGATCAAAGACTACCCCATCCATTTTTCCGAAGCCCAGCCTTTTGCCGCGCTGATGAAAAAAGTCAACCCACGGCTCTACTCCATCTCCTCCAGCCCCAAAGCTCATCCCGGGGAAGTGCATCTCACGGTCGGAGCCGTGCGTTACGAGAGCAACGGGCGACCTCGCAAAGGTGTCTGCTCTACCTACCTCGCCGACCGCACCCAGGGCGAATTCCCACCGCGCGTCTTTGTCCATGCCAACAAAGCCTTCCGCCCACCTGCCGATCCTAACGTGCCGATGATCATGGTCGGACCAGGCACTGGCATCGCACCCTTCATCGCCTTTTTGCAAGAGCGCCAAGCCACTCAGGCAAGCGGGAAAAACTGGCTATTTTTTGGCAACCCTCATTCCTCCACTGATTTCCTCTATCAAGAACAACTCGAAGATTTCCAAAAAGAAGGGATACTCAACCAACTAAGCACCGCCTTCTCCCGCGACCAAGAAGAAAAAATCTACGTTCAAAATCGCATCGTCGAAGAAGCTCCCGAGATCTTCCAATGGCTCGAACAAGGCGCGCACTTTTACGTCTGCGGCGATGCCTCACGCATGGCTAAAGATGTCGATTACGCACTCTACCTCGCCATCCAAACCCAAGGCAACATGAGCGGCGACGAAGCCTCTGCTTACCTCAACCGTCTCAAAAAAGAAAAACGCTACTGCCGTGACGTCTATTGAGCCGCCAGTTACCAGCGAAACCACGCTGATCGATCAACTGCTTTCCGAACAGCAGTCACTCACCGCCGTCGCCACCTTCAGCCAACAACACAGCACTACCGACCAACCCGCACAGGCGCGTTATTACCAAAAACTCATCCCGCTCGCGCAACCGCAAAAAGGCGAACAGTATTCTTTCCAAGTCGATCTCGCAGCCTGCACCGGATGCAAAGCCTGCGTCACCGCCTGCAACAGTCTCAACGGCCTCGACCCAGCAGAAACCTGGCGCGACACCCACCTCTTAGTCGGCGGCTCAGACGAGCAATCCCTGCGTCAAGTCATCACCTCCGCCTGCCACCACTGCGAGCAACCGACTTGTGCCAGCGGTTGCCCTGTGCTCGCCTATCAGAAAGACCCCATCACCGGCATCGTCCGCCACCTAGACGATCAATGCATCGGCTGCCAATACTGCATCCTCACCTGCGCCTACGACGTACCAAAATACAATGCCCGCCTCGGCATCGTACGCAAATGCGACATGTGCCAGTCGCGCCTCGCCGAAGGCGAAGCCCCCGCCTGCGTGCAAGCCTGCCCCAACGAAGCGATCCAAATCAAAATCATCACCCGCACACCTCCCCCGCTGCAAGACAAAATGTTGCCCGGCATGGCAGCCTCATCTCACTCCCTGCCCACCACCACTTACCTCGGTAGTGAACAACTACCCGCCGATACTCACCCCGCCGAGCAATACCAACTCACCCCCGAACACGGCCACAGCCCGCTAGCCTGGATGCTCACCCTGACGCAAACCTCCGTTGGTCTGTTTTTTGGTCTATTCCTATTTTCCCAATCATCGTTTTTTTCCAATTCGCATGCTCTCCCATGGATGGCTCTAGCCGGACTGATCATCGGGCTCATCGGCATCGCCGCCAGTGTCGCCCATCTCGGCCAACCCACCAAAGCCTGGCGCTGTTTCCTCGGGCTTCGACATTCATGGCTCAGTCGAGAAATTATCGCCTTTGGTATCTGGATGCCACTCGCCTTTTTTTACACTGCCAGCTTTTGGCTCAATCTCCTCACACCTGTCGCCACTGTTCTCGGTGCCGCTACCGTGCTTACTGGTCTGTTGTCCATTTTTTGTTCAGTGATGGTTTACGCTGTCACCCCACGCCCCTTCTGGTCATTCCCACGCACAGCTTTACGTTTTTTTGGAACCACTCTAGTCACTGGGCTCGCTGGTTCCCTCGCCCTTCTCAGCTGGAGCGGACACTCAAGCACCGCACTCTCAATCACCCTAGCCATCGCCCTCATTGCGAAAGTAACCTTCGACTTCAGCGCCCTACTGCCTCTCCACACCAGCACCACTTGGTCACCCGCCAAACACACCGCCATGTTACAATGGCACCCCTTGCGCTCACTACTTATAACCCGACTATCCCTCCCCATCATCGCCCTCTTGCTCTTACCTCTATCTGAAGCTCCTATCGCCACCATACTGATTTTTATCACCATCTTTGCAGCAGAACTAGCAGCCCGATCCCTCTTCTTCCGCTCCGTATCCACCCAATAAAAAATCCTAATTCTTAATCCCCCTTCATTCCCTTCAAGTCCTTCATGGTGAAACCTCTTCCAAGCTCAGCCCCCTTTACCTTCGAATAATAATCTCAAACTGCCTCCCCCGCATTCGAAAGATCCTCAATGGTGTAAAAAATCCGTCCAAATTCAAGCATGTCACTCCTATCCACCATCCGCAAAAAACTCCCCGCCCTGCGCGCGCATCAAGGCCCGCTCACCGAGCAGCTCGTCCGCTCCCCCGGTGGTTTTGGACTCGGGCAAATCCCCAGCAAACAGCTCCCTCACGCCACCACCACCATGACCTGTGGTTTCTGCGCCACTGGCTGTGGGCTCAACATTCATCTGGATCAAAACTCCCGCGCCACCGGCCTAAGCCCCGCCACCCCCTACCCTGTCAATCTCGGCATGGCATGTCCCAAAGGCTGGCAAGCACTCGATCCCCTGAACGCCCCCAACCGCGCCACCCACCCACTTCACCGTGCCAAACGCGGTGCCACCCCACAGAAAATCGAGTGGAGCCAAGCCCTCAATATTTTCTGCGCCCGTTTCAAAAAAATCCAACAGCAGCACGGCGATGAATCCGTCGCCTTCCTCAGCACCGGGCAAATCTGCAGCGAAGAAATGGCCTACCTCGGCGCACTCGCCAAATTCGGCATGGGCATGATCCACGGTGACGGCAATACCCGCCAATGCATGGCAACCGCCGTCACCGCCTACAAACAATCCTTCGGTTTTGATGCCCCACCCTACACCTATCAGGACTTCGAAGAATCCGACGTCATCATCCTCAGCGGATCCAACCTCTGCATCGCCCACCCCATCCTCTGGCAACGCATCCTGCGCAACCCGAACTCCCCACAAATCATCGTCATCGATCCACGCAAAACCGAAACCGCCAACGCCGCCAGCCAACACTACGCCCTCGAAGCCAAATCCGACTTAGTGCTCTACTACGGACTAGCCAACATCCTCATCCAGAACAACTGGATCGACCAAAACTTCATCCAACAACACTGCAGCGACTACTCCGCCTTCGCCGAACACGTCGCCGCCTTCAGTCCCAACCTCACCGCGCAACGCACCGGCATCTCCGTCGAACGCCTGCTCAAGCTAGCAAAAACCATCCACCATGGCAAAGCCGTCTCCTTCTGGTGGACCATGGGTATCAACCAAGGATACGAAGCCACCCGCACCGCCCAAGCCATCATCAACCTCGCCCTCATCACCGGCAACATCGGAAGACCTGGCACCGGAGCCAACTCCATCACGGGTCAATGCAACGCCATGGGTTCCCGCCTCTTCAGTAATACCACCAGCCTGCTCGGAGGCCACGATTTCACCAATCCCGATCACCGCAAAAAGGTCGCCCAGCAACTCAACATCCCCGCCGCACGCATCCCCACCCAAAACAGCGATCCCTACGACCAAATCTTGCAAGGCATCGAAGATGGCAAAATCCGTGGACTGTGGATCATCGCCACCAACCCCGCACACTCCTGGATCCACCAAAAACGATTCAAGAGTCTACTCGCCAAACTCGAGTTCCTCGTGGTGCAAGACATGTACCACGACACCCAGACCGCCCTCCACGCCGACCTCATCCTGCCCGCCGCCGGATGGGGCGAAAAAGACGGCACCTTCATCAACTCCGAACGCCGCATCAGCGTGATCAAAAAAGTCTCCCCCGCCCCCGGACAAGCCCTCGCCGATTTTCACATCTTCCGCCTCATCTCCGACGCGTGGGGTTGCGGCGAACTCTTCAAAGACTGGACCAGCCCTGAGAAAGTTTTTCAAATCCTCACCCAACTCACCAAAGACCAACCCTGCGACATCACAGGCATCAAAGATTACCCCATGCTCGATCAAGCCGGAGGCATTCAGTGGCCCTACCCAGCAAACTCACCTCCACAAGAAAAACAACGACGCCTATTTGAAAACGGTCAATTTCACCACCCAGACGGACGCGCCAAACTCATCTTCGCCGATCCCCAACCCGATCCCGACCCCACCGATCAAACTTACCCATTCAAGCTCAACACCGGCCGCGGCAGCTCCGCTCAGTGGCACACCCAGACCCGCACCCGCCACAGCGCCTCACTAAAAAAACTCCACCCCGCAGACTTGCTACTAGAGCTCCACCCCAGCGACGCCAAAAAACTCAACATCCACCCCAACACCCCCGTCCGCATCACCTCCCGCCAAGGCAGCATCACCGCCACCGCCTTCGTCACCCCCAACGTAAGCCCTCATCATGTTTTCCTACCGATGCACGAAGAACTCACCAACCACCTCACCCAC
>JAKISY010000133.1 GCA_021648365.1 Verrucomicrobiales bacterium | reverse complement strand
GTTGTGTTTTTTGTTTTTTTAGTATTCATAACAGGTAGTATCTTACGAAAATCGATGGCTCGACCTCAACTACCTTCTCATTCTATCTACTTATCTCCCTTCAAACTTCAACTCATCCCCTCGGCAAGCGAAGCGCTTGCCCGACAACTCGCCCTCCCTCCCGTAGTGCGGGCTTCCTAACCCGCACCCCTCCCTCACGCACCCCACCCTCGGCGGGTGAGGACACCCGCCCTACTTATCTCCCTTCAAACTTCTACTCATCCCTTCGGCAAGCGCAGCGCTTGCCCTACAATTCAATCCAATATCCCGCGCCGCTATTACAAAAAAAAGACCTCTACAGTCATTCCTTTATTGCTTCTATGGCAAGTACCGTTCACCTTTTACCCAAGAACCAACGAGCTATGGACATCCAACCTGAAGACTACGAATCGCTAGGCAAATTCTACCTAGGTCGCAACTACGACGTCGCGCAAAAAAAACTCGAAGACGAATTGGTGCTCTACGATTCCAAAGACCTCGTCACCCACGGCGTGGTACTCGGCATGACCGGTTCAGGTAAAACCGGCCTGTGTTTCAGCCTGCTCGAAGAAGCCGCGATGGATGACATCCCCGCGATCGTCATAGATCCCAAAGGCGACATCACCAACCTACTGCTCACCTTCCCCAACTTAGCTGCAGAGGACTTCCGCCCTTGGATCAACGAAGACGATGCCCGCAAAAAAGGTCTCAGCCCCGATGATTTCGCGGCTCAACAGGCAGAAATGTGGCGTAAAGGCCTCGCCGATTGGGGACAAACACCCGAACGCATCCGTTCTTTTCGCGACAAAGTGGACCTCACCATTTATACCCCGGGTAGCAATACAGGGGTTCCTGTATCCATTCTCAGCTCGCTCGAAGTACCGAGCCAACAGATCATCGATGACAACGAACTCTTCTCCGAACGTATCGAGAGCACCGTCTCCAGCCTGCTCTCCCTCATCGGAGTCGACGCCGACCCAATCCAAGACTGGGAGCACATCCTGCTCTCCAATATCTTCAGCAACTGCTGGCGCGACGACACCGGCATCACTCTAGAGACTTTGATCCGCCACATCCAAACCCCGCCTTTTGACAAAATCGGCGTGATGTCTCTAGACGCCGTATGCCCTGAAAAGGACCGCATGGGACTGGCGATGAAAATGAACAACCTGCTCGCCTCACCAGGATTCTCCACCTGGCTCGAAGGCGACCCGCTCGACATGCAGCGTATGCTCTACACCGAAGAGGGCAAACCGCGCATCTCGATTTTTTCCATCGCCCACCTCAGCGATACTGAACGCATGTTTTTTGTCTCACTGCTGATGAACCAAATGCTCAGCTGGATGCGCTCCCAATCGGGCACCAGCAGCTTGCGCGCCTTGCTCTACATGGACGAGATTTATGGTTACCTTCCGCCCACCGCAAACCCTCCCTCCAAAAAACCGATGATGACCATGCTCAAACAAGCTCGCGCCTTTGGCGTCGGGCTGCTTTTTGCCACTCAAAATCCCGTCGATCTCGACTACAAAGCGCTCTCCAATATCGGCACCTGGTTTTTGGGCCGCCTGCAAACGGAGCGCGATAAAATGCGAGTGCTCGACGGACTCGCCGGCGCCTCCGCCAGTCAAGACCAGCCCTTCGACCGCAAAGAAATGGAGAACCGGCTCTCCGCCCTAGGATCACGTGTGTTTCTGATGAACAACGTGCACGATGACGGCCCCGAGACTTTCCATGTACGCTGGGTGATGAGCTACCTTTGTGGACCACTGCCAAGAAAAAAAATCAAACAACTGATGAAAGACAAACGCGAAGCCAGTGCGCAAAAAAGCGCCCTGCTTGCAGCTCCTGGCGCCACCGCAGCTACTGCCACCGCATCCCCCAGCGAAACACCAAGCGACGCAGCTCAGCCAACGAGCAAAACGACCGCCACCCCGCGACCCTGCTTGCCCAGAGGAGCCGAAGAGTATTTCGTGCCAGCGACTGGCGGACTCTCTGGCGAGCAACTGCGTTACACTCCAGCACTCATCCGGTTAGGACAAGCCCGTTACTCCGACGCCAAAAAGTCCATCAACGGCACACGCCAGATCACCTTGATCAATCCTATCAGCCATGGAACTTCGCCGATCGACTGGAATCAAAACATCGACCTTCCCCAAAATTTGCAAGTCAACCAGCTCGCACGACAAGCACTCAGCGGCGCCACTTTCGGTGAGCTGCCCGGCGAGCTTTTGCAATCCAAACTCTACACCAGCTTGAAAAAAGAACTGATCGATTGGTTATACTCAAATGACTCGATCAGCCTTTATTACAGCAAAGTCGCAGACATGTATTCTGCCATGGACGAAAGCGAAGGCGACTTCCGCGCCCGCCTGATGCACAGCGCGCGAGAAATCCGCGATGAGAAAGTCGCCGAGTTACAGAAACGCTTTGAAAAGAAAATCCAAAGCCAAGAAGACGGCGTGCAAAGAGCTATCGACCGTCTAGCTGAACAAAAAAGCCAATCCACTCGCGCCAAAATGGACACCGCCCTGCGCATCGGCGGTGCTTTATTTGGAGCGGTTTTCGGAAAAAAATTCTCACTTGCCAAAGGGCGTTCAGCCATGACCGGCGCCTCGCGCGCGTGGAAAGAATCTGGTGATGTCGGACGCGCTGAAGAAAAAGTGCAACGACTACAAGACGAACTCGCGCAACTCGAAGCCGAAGCAGGTAAGGAACTCGCTCAACTCAAAGAGCAACTCGACCCCATGAATGAGAAACTCGAAGCAACTCGCCTCACTCCGCTGAAAAAAAATTGCAGTGCCCAATCTGTCGGCATCATCTGGTTCCCACAAGCCAGCAGTAGCTAATTTATCAATCCGACCACTCGCACCCGGACTTGACAGCGTGCATATTGCTCCGACTCTTATCGAAGGGATTTATTCATGGCAGTTATTAAAATAGCATGTACCAAATGTGGGCAACGAGTGTCCGGCGACGAAAGCTTTTACGGCACCACCGTCGAATGCCCGGTGTGTAGCTCTATCATCGCCTTTCCCGAACCTATCATCTGCGATCCACCCGCTGCTGCCCCTACTCCGGCCGCTCCGGCGGCGGCTACAGATCAACCCGCTTCAGCCCCAGCTACAAGCGATCCAGGCATGCCAACCCTTGGCAGTCACGCGGGTGCAGACCTGCCCTCGCAGCAAACCACCTCCATCCCACTGTTACCGGAAAACATCGTCACTCAAGATGCCAACCGCATCGGTGCTCTCAACGCAGCTATAGCTGCCGAACCAGACGAAGAGCCTCCATCCACCTTGCAAAGCGTGCTCGCCATGGTAGCAGGCATTCTCGGCCTAGTATTTTTCCCCTTCGGAGCCGCCTTGATCTGCTCTCCAGCCGCCATCATCCTCGGACACATCGCCTTGGCAAAAGCTCGCCACAGTCGCATCCAACCCGCCCCCGGACGCACTTTAGCTTTGATCGGTGTCATCCTCGGTTACGCCGGCCTGTGCGTCATCCTCACCCTGCTTGCTACCTACAGCATCTGGTCCAAATGGGTTCCCCAACTCTCTGGGGAGTGAACCGTCGTAGCTCGGGCAGCTTACCCGAGATTTCTAGGGCAGGATGCCCATCCCCCACAGCTTACAAAGCTGTCTCACATCATTCCCTAGCTATTTCCGCAACCACACCGTCGTCTGCGAAGTGCTGATTTGAAACTTGCGCGCATGATCGCGAATCACAAAAGGCAACTCTAGTTCGCGCTTCAGCTCAAAAGCCTCGCCCAAGCTCGAGCGAATCAAATCCAAAGTCGTGCCAGAGGGTTGATTTTCTAAAGGCGTGAATTCTTCCGACCAAGAACAAGGCGTTGCCAAAACCAATTGTCCTCCCGGTTTCACCAAAGCGGGCAAACGCTCTAGGAAACGCATCGGCTCAGACAAACGACACAGCAAATTCGCCGCATGTACCAGATCAAAACTGCCCAAATCCTCGCGCAAATTCATCGCATCCCCTACTTCAAACTTGATCCTTTCCGCCGCTACCCCTGTTGGCAAACTGACATCTAGCTCACTCCCCACTTGGCCCTCCCCGTACCGCATCACTCGCATAGGCTGACCTTGTTGCAACTGTTGTGCCGCGTGAATGAATGCCTGCGAATAGTCCAAAGCCATCACCTCTCCGCACAAACGCGACAACTCAAAACTCGAACGCCCCACCGCACAGCCCACATCCAAGGCACGCAAAGACCCCTCTTGCTTTTCACTGATCAAATCAAATATCAAAGTGCTAAAAACCGTCGCCACAGAGAAGTGCAAACCCTCATGATCAGGCTGCCAATCCAAATGCGAGCCCTGCAAAATCTGCTCAGCACTGCCGTAGTGAAACAGCAAATACTGATCAAGCAAACGCCGACTCTCGTATCCGTTTTTCATATCCCTTGTAATTGCCATTGACTATTAACTCACCCCCAAAGCTTTGAGTAAATATTCACTCGGTCGATAGTGCTCGATGAGGATCTCCTCTTGATCTCCCCTTTTCATCCTCACCTGAGCCAAATCAATGCCTGGCGTTTTATGAGGAGCAAAAAGAATATCGTCATGCGTCGAGTTTTCATGCTTCTTGAACATGCTCGGCTCGATATCTCCACCCAAATGATCGTCTCTACCGGTGGCGATATGGCAAGTGCCGAGAATTTTTTCATCCTGAATATCCGCTCCCGACACCGGCAATACCTGCGTCCCAAAACCCAACTCACCCAAGGTGCCAGTCATAGGATCATCCTTCAGTCTAGCATTTTGCTCGTCAATGGTCGCCTGATTGCCAGAGATCAAAGTCGCCTTCACGATGTCTCGATCCTTCACCTCCAACAGCCCTATGGTCCCGTCGTCATATTTCATCGGAAACTCACCATGCGCATCCACTGGCACATAATACACTTCCCCCGCCGGCAAATTAGCCACATCCGGCTCTGCCCCCTGACTCAGCCCATGTGACTTCTGAGCCTCTTGTTTTCCCAGTAACAAGGTTATGGTGTGACAGGCTCCATCTTGCAGAACAAAGTCGATCTCAATCTGATCAGCCCCCGTCATAGCCTGCCTTACGTTCTCAGTATCAGCACTGACCACATTATAATCCACCGCCAGCCCACTCGCCAAAATGATGTCGTTCACCCCGTGCAAGGTAGCTCCACGAAAGCCAAAGTCCTTGCACTTCGCCGTCAGCGGAGCCGTAGCAGAAAAGTCCGAGATACACAGGATGATGTCATACTTCGGATAAATATCCTGATCCAAACTCAGCTCCCGCCCTTGATCATCCCAGCAAGCATCCGCCAAATCCAAATTCGATCCGCCCGTCGCCTTAAACGCAAACATCTCCCCACCCGTCATTCCCAACTCAGCCAAAACGCCCTCTTTCAAAGCCAGGTAGAACTTTTCATGTGCCTTCTTTTGCACCTCATGTCCCTGCGTTTGCAGAAAAGCGAAATCCTTCATCAGGCTCACATCCTCAAAATCGGTTAAAATGCACAAGCGGCAACCCTCGGTCGGATCAAACACCGTGCGCAACAAACGGGTCAAGCTGAACTCAGGAAAACTCCGTTGCTCAGGATCAAAAATAATTTCGCGATCTAACTGGGATATACTCATGATTCTTAAAGATGGCTGCCTGACGTTTCAGACACGACAACCTTTCATTCTATTTTATTATTTTTCAACCATTTTGCACCAGCTCGCATATCACTTGATTTCTAACCCTTCCAGTATTACATCGTGGTTAATCTCGTTACCTATTGATATGAAATGCCCATCCTTCCCCCGCCACCTCATCGCCCTCATTTTATTTTTCTGCTTGTCACCCCAAATCCAAGCCCGCCAATTCACCAACACCGCTGGCAAGGCGATCGAAGCCGATATCGTTCGAGCCGATCAAAGCACCGTGACTTTAAAGATGGCGAATGGCAAATCCATCACCGCCAAACAAAGCCTTTTTTCCGCAGAGGATCAAAAATACATCGCAACCTGGCTGGAAGAACACCCCGCCCAACTCAAATACAAATTTGAACTAGATCATAGCCGCAAACGACTCAGTAAAAGCAAACACCGCTCCAACAATGTCACTGTGCTGCGTGAAGAATGGGCTTTCACCGTCAAAGTGAAGAATCTAAGCAAAGACGGACAAAATAATGCCGATGTCGCTGATTTGAAAGTCGCCTACAAAATTTACAGAAGCACCGTAGCCGACGCCCGCAATTCGGGTTCGGGAAGCAAATCTAGCGTCTTCGAAGGCAAATACCTAGTCACCAATGGCTCAGAAATCATCTCAAATCTTCCCTACCTCAAAGTCTCCGAGTTAGAAACCATCCCAGTCACCCTATCCACCAGTCAACTCGACCCCAACTACTACTACCGCGATGGCGACAAATCCAAGCGCCGTGACAAACTCGAAGGCATCTGGGTCAAACTCTACCACAAGGACAAGGAGGTCGGTGAGTTCAAATCCAGCGGCAAAGCCCTCAAAAATGCGGTCTGGAAATGAACTTCCATTTCCAATCTTCCCTTGCATCTACGGCTAAGATTCGCTATTAAGTGGCTACATGAAAATAGGCTTTAATCTACTGCTTTGGACCGGCCACGTGGTCGAAGAAAACTTCCCTCTCTTGGAAGCCCTCAAAAACACTGGCTATGACGGTGTGGAAATCCCCCTCTTCGACGTCAGTGATCCCGAACATTTCAAAACGATCGGTCAAGCGATCAAGGACAATGGACTCGAATGCACCGCCGTCTCCGTTTGCCCCGATCAGGCGCATAGCCTCATCAGCCCCAACGCCTCTGATCGTCAAGGCGGCATCGACCACCTCAAACGCGTGATCGAATGTGGACACAACGCAGGAGTGCAAAACCTCTGCGGCCCCTATTATCAAGAACTAGGCAATTTCACTGGAGAGTCCCCCACCGATACCGAACGCGAGCACGCCGCCGAAGGACATCGCATCATCGCCGAACTCGCGCAACAAGCCGGCATCCAGTTGACCATCGAATACCTCAACCGATTCGAGTGCCACTTCCTCAATACCATGGAGCAAGCCTCTGCTTATGTGAAGCAAGTCAATCACCCCAACTTCTCCACCATGTATGACACCTTCCATGCCAACATCGAAGAGAAAGACCCGCTCGGCATCATCACACCTAACTTGGATGTGATCAATCACGTGCACATCTCTGCCAGCGATCGCGGTACCCCCGGCAAAGATCACACCCCCATCATCGAAACCATCCAACTGTTCAAAAAAGGAGGTTACGACCAATGGTTCGTTATCGAAGCCTTTGGCAGAGCCTTGCCAGACCTCGCCGCCGCCACCCGCGTCTGGCGCGACTTCTTCCCCAATACCGAAGAAGTCTATGAATTCGGCTACCAATACATCCGCGACGCTTGGGATCAGGGTTAATTTGACTGTATCGCCCTAAGGCAATTACACCTATTGTAGGGCGACCGCTTCGGTTGCCATTTCAATACCTGTATCATTACGAACTACGCCTAGTTAATGCCTCCCTCAGTTCGATTTCGTTACATTGTCTCACCCTCTATTCTTTCCGTAAAATTGACATATTGACCAATAGCGACGACCTTTTTACTTAGAAAGCGATATTGGACATGCTCTCACAGCACACAAACTCTACGATAGCAAGCTGATACGCCCGCTGCAGCCAACGATTTTTTCATTCCTCACACCTTGTTGCCAAGTGCCGAAGCGCCTGAAGTCTTGCCGAACAAAGAGGACGCCCCGCCTAAACCTGACAATTCCGCAACTCCGGACATTAACAAAAACAGCTTCGCAGTTAAACCTCCTCCCTCTGCTCCCGAGGTCGCATCGCACACCCATGATGGAAGCAGCAGCGGGCATCACGCCAAAAGGGGAATCGAGGAATGAATCTGGTGCCTCTCCGACGCAGTCACTCTTTTTTGTTGTTAATGTGGATCGCATCCATTGCGCTCACCTCACCTGCCCAAGAAGAAACTACGTCAAAGAGCTCCTTGCCCGACAACAAAGACCTCGCGCGTGTCACTGATAAAAAAACTACCAGCCCTGTAATACTACAAACCACAACCACCATCCTCCAGTCAAGCCCCCGGCAAAAACAGCAAGGCGAGTCACAAACATTCAAAGTGATTCTGCTATTTTTTCGCCGTTTCCAATAGACCATATTCCCCCTGATTCTGAACATTCGCGGTGAGAAAGACCACATGGGTAAGATCCTTCTCTTGATACTCCTTTTTACCCGTTGGCTTCCATGTTCCAATCAACAAATAATTACCACTATACATCACAAGCTGAGTGATGATTTCCTTGTTATGAGCCTGTGGCGTCTGCATCCTTTCTGCGGTCGGCCCCAAAACGGGAGCTGCGGTGTGATGCTCCAAATGAATAGTCAGATCCACCGTCCATTCATCGGCCCCCAATACCAGATCTGCTTCAAGGATCGTGCCCACCGATTGAATCTTGAAGACGCTCTTCTTGTTTTTATCTTCACCCGCTTTCAGGTCTAACTTCTTGGCATATGACAAACCCACGGCATCAATAATTCTGCTACGCTGTCCTGACTTAGCAAGCAAAGACGGCATCGCAATCAGCCGTGCTTGACCGTCCTTCACTAGCTTGAGCACTGCATCGCGTTCGGGAGTATGATCACCTTCAGCCTGG
This sequence comes from Verrucomicrobiales bacterium, assembly GCA_021648365.1. GTDB lineage: Bacteria > Verrucomicrobiota > Verrucomicrobiia > Verrucomicrobiales > DEV007 > JAADHD01. Next base: position 1,661 of record JAKISY010000133.1, on the reverse strand, counting down.
CAACTTTCGACCACTTCCAGCGCAAGGTGTGACGGCAGTTCGTATATTTCTGCTCTTACCGAAATCAGCCTAGGAGTGAGTCGGCATCCAGAAGAAAAATAGGCCTCCACCAGTTCCAATTGGCCCTGCTCCGCAACCACGATCAAGGTTGAAGTCCTAGCATTATAAACAACTTTTCCCTTCTCTCCAAATTCCACCCCCGCCTGTTCCAATACCTCTCGCGCACTTGCCCGCCTTGGTTCATAGACAGCATCATCGGGTATTTCCGCAAAAGGATCTACCGCACCACCCGCCTCCTCCCCACTACCACTGTAGATTGTTAAAAAAGCGCGAGGCACCCTGAACCTAGCTTTAAACAATCCACCCTCGACTTCAACCCATGCTCCCTTAACCTCTTGGACATCCTGAAGAGCAGGAGCTAAGCGATCTCTCCTTTTGATATCCAACTGCTGCGAAAATACTTGCCCCGTTAGCAAAGTCAAAGCGAGTAAAGACCCACTGAGCAAGCCAGCACATTTCATCTGCAAATTCTTCTTACTTCCATTCATTTCTTCTTCCCTCCCGCTCCAGGTTCTACCACCTCCTTCAACCCAAATCCCCCGAAAGGCATTACATTCGCGGTCAGAAAAATCACATGCATCAGATCCTTCTCTTGATACACAGCTTTGCCAGTCGGCCTCCAGCTTCCGATCAACAAATAATTGCCACTGTACAAAGTAACTTTCGTGGTGATCTTCTTGCGATGAAACTGAACTTCTTCTTTCCTTTCAACCACCGGCTTCAACACCGGCGGCGCGGTGTGGTATTCCAAGTTGATAGCCAAACCCATCGTCCAGGTGTCAACCGCCAAAACCGGATCCACTTCAAAAACCGTTCCCATATAGTGAGTCTCGGGAATCCTCATTCTCCTTATTTGGCCTTTTTCGATCAATCACAGACTCAGCGTCATCGGTGAGTTTGCCTTTCACGCCCGAGCGCGTAGTCAAGGTCAGCATGGCCACCAGTCGCGCGCGGCCTTTTCTTACCAGTTCTAAAACTGCATTGCGCTCCGGCTTGTGATTGCCCTCGGCTTCCGCACTGCTGACAAGTTCCAAGGCCTGCAGTGCTGGCAATTCGTATATTTCAACTCGAGCTGACAGTTGCCTCGCAGGAGGATCCCGAGCCAGGAAAGCTTCGACAAGCTCCAGCTGCTCGCGAGTTTGCGTGACCATTAAAATCGAAGCACGAGGAAAAAAATCTACTTTGGCTCCTTTTCCGAACTTAATACCCGCTTTCTCCAACGCCTGCTGAGGCCCCTCCCTTTTGGACTGCTTGTCCGCAAAAGGATCCACTTCATCCACAAATAACCTGAGATAATCTGACTGAATATAGAACCTAGCTTGGTACAAACCTCCCTTCATTTTCACCCACCCCCTCGGCTGCCCCGCCACATCTCGGAAGAAAGGCGCCGCGCGTTCACTACGCTCAATCTTCAATTCCTGAGAGCAAACATCGGCTAACGAAAATATGCCCGCCAGCAACAAACTGTAGGGAGCCAACCTTTTGAACAGGAAAATTCTGCCAAGCGCGGTTATATAGGTTCCAATAATCATTCCGTTGGCGATTTTAAATCAAACGACACGGAAGGTCGAGCAAATTTCGCCCTGCCCTCAACACGCGGC
>JAKISY010000132.1 GCA_021648365.1 Verrucomicrobiales bacterium | reverse complement strand
GTGTTAAAATCTCCTCCCATTATCAGATTATCGTCTGTGGCATTTATTTTAATGTAGTTCATTAAAGCCGCTGTAGCATTAGCTCTTTGGGCGGCATCGCTAGCAGAATTGCCGGCTTTTAGATGGGCGCCAATTACTGTAAAGTATACGGTGTCAGACAAAGCTGTAAGTAAAGAATCTTTGTAATAAAAGCGATACAAATCTATAACGCGCACTAAGTTTTGGCCGTTTAAATCTTTGTTTATAGTTTTCTGAGAAATCAGCGAAAGCTTATGGGTATTAAAGTAAACCATATTTACTAAACTGCTAAAACTGTTGTTAGAATAGTTGGCTTTGCCGTAATAACTAACGCCATTAATATTTAAGGCGTTTACCAACAGTTGATCTGCGGGTTGGGCAGAGGCTCCGCCAATTTCTTGGCATATTAAAATGTCTGGTGTAACGTACTTAACAATGGTGTTTAGGTGTTGCTCTTTGGTGGTTCTATTTTAGAAAACATAGCCTACGGCTGCCCCGATGCTGATCGCGAACAGATCGAACAGGCGGCGTCACGTGCCAATGCGCATGAGTTCATCAAGGCGTTCCCCGAGGGTTATGATACTTTGGTGGGGGATCGCGGTGTCAGGCTGTCGGGTGGACAACGTCAGAGAATCGCTATAGCTAGAGCGATTTTAGCAGACCCTGCGATATTGATCTTGGATGAAGCTACCAGTTCGCTGGATGCGGAGAGCGAGCGTGTGGTGCAGGAAGCTTTGGAAGAACTGATGAAGGGGCGTACGTCGATCATCATCGCTCATCGTTTGGCGACGGTGAAGGACGCGGATAGGATCGTGGTGATCAAGGATGGTATGACGGTGCAAACGGGCACTCATGAGCAGTTGATCGCTGAGAAGGATGGCATGTATCGGATGCTGGCGCAGTTGCAGTTTGTGGATTGAAATTGTAGGGCGAGGGCTCCCCTTGCCGAGGTGGACGAAGTCGCTTTACAAAAATTCAAGCCGGATTAAACAACAAAAAAGGCGCAGTTTGCACTGCGCCTTTTTGATGTATTGATCTACAGGATTGGGCTTTACACGTTTTGCGTTTCTGCCACTCCGGGAATCGCCATCGGGCGGACGGGCAATTTGCCATCGAGGGTGAGGTTGTCTGGCACCAGTTTCTCTGGGCTGTTATTGATGTCGTCCCATGTGATGCGTTTGCCACTGTAGGCGGCGTGACGTGCCATGATGCCGAGCATGGTGCTGCGGGCGACCCATTCTTCGTCGCTATGGCGTTTGCCACTACGGATAGAGGCAAAAAACTCGTCGTGTTCAACTTGGTATTTGTTGGTTTTTTTGCGACTACGAAAACGATAAGGGTTTTTGCCTACGATCTCGGCTTTTTTGTCACCGAAGGTGGCGTTGCCCGTTTCTCCGATGATGTGATCGAAGTTCTCTTTGTAGGTTCCTGCGCCGTATTGGCTCCAGTCCACATGGGCGCGGGTGCCGTTTTCGTATTCGTAGGTCACGTGGTAGTGATCGAAGGTATTACTGACGTTATTGGGACGCTGGCGTCCTCCCATGGCGGTGCAGGCTACGGGGATTTCATCATTCATCGCCCAAGAGGCGCGATCGACGCTGTGGATGGCTTGCTCGACCAATCCGTCGGCACTTGCCCAGGTGTAGTTGTGCCAGTTTTTGAGCTGCCATTCGGTATCGCTCATTCCATCGGGGCGATCTTCTTCGGGCGGCATGGCGTAAGCGAGGCTGGCGTAGTAGGTGCTGTGCACCGCTTTGATCTCGCCGATGTCGCCGTTGTGGATGCGCTTGAAAAGTTCGCGTCCGTTTTGTGAGTAACGATAGCAAAGTCCACACAATACGGAGAGGTTCTTGTCGGCAGCGATTTTGCTGGTGGCGATAAAGTCCTTCACGCCAGCTACGTCGGTGGCGATGGGTTTTTCTACAAAAGTATGGATGCCTGCATTGATCGCTGCTTTGAACTGCTGCGGACGAAAAGCGGGTGGCGTGGCGAGCAGGATGACATCTACTCCTGAGTCGATAACTTTTTCGAAAGCATCGAGTCCAGCGAAAGTGTTTTGTACGTTGAATTTTTTAGGATTCTGGCGAGCGATCAAGCGCATTTGCTTCATGATCTTGCCTTCGTAGAGGTCGCCGATGGCGGTGAGCTCGACATTGTCGTCTGCGGTCATCGCTTGCACGGCAGCGCCTGTTCCTCGTCCGCCACAACCGACGAGTCCGATTTTGAGTTTTTTGGTATCTTCAGCTCCAAAAGTGACGCTAGGAAAAGCGAACTTGGATGCCACGGCTCCAGCGGCTAGAGCGGTGGTGGTTTTGCTGAGGAACGCTCGACGAGAAGCGTTTTCACTGGCTTTGGATGGATCTGGGTTCTTGTTCATAAATTTATGCAATGATTTGCAGGAATGTGGGGCAGGAATAATTCGCTGTCCAGTAAGTTTAGATGATTGAGTTTTAGAACAACACAAAAAATGTCGCGATTGGAGGCAGTCATGGCCGTGTTAATGAAAGCGTCATAAAATGAAGCTTACGTCTATTTTATGTCATACCGCTTGGATGATGCCGCGAGATAGTGTAGTGCCTTGGTAGATGAAAGCATTGGTGAAAAAAGAAGCGGGACTCGGTCTGTGGTTAGAGGATGTGCCTGAGCCAGAGATCGGAATCAATGATGTGCTGATCAAAGTGATCAAGACTTCGATTTGTGGCACGGATGTGCACATCTATGAGTGGGATGATTGGGCGGCTAAAACCATTCCGGTGCCGATGGTGGTGGGACATGAATTTGTTGGACGGGTAGCGGCAGTGGGCAGTAATGTGCATGATTTCCACGAGGGAGAGATCGTCAGCGGTGAGGGGCATATCGTTTGTGGACATTGCCGCAACTGCTTGGCTGGGAGGCGTCATTTGTGTGCGGATACCAAGGGGGTGGGGGTGAATCGCCCGGGGGCGTTTGCGGAATATTTGTCGATTCCGATGACGAATGTGTGGCATGCCGACCCTAAGATTCCACTGGAGCAGATTTCATGTTTTGATCCTCTGGGCAATGCGGTTCACAGCACTTTGGAGTTTGATGTGTTGGGGGAGGATGTTTTGATTACTGGTGCTGGACCGATCGGCATCATGTGTGTGGCGATTGCCAAACATGCGGGCGCTCGGCATGTCGTGATCTCTGATATGAATGAATACCGTTTGGATTTGGCAAAAAAAATGGGGGTAACTTTGGCGGTGAATTTAGCCAAGGGCGAGACGGTAGCGGATGCACAAAAGACTTTAGGGATGAAAGAGGGCTTCGATGTTTGTCTGGAGATGTCAGGCGCAGCGCCAGCGCTGAAGGATATCGTCAATAATGCCTGTCACGGGGCGAAAATAGCGCTGCTTGGCATTTTACCTAATGATGCTAAAATCGATTGGAACTCGGTGATATTCAACGGATTAACTATCAAGGGCATCTACGGAAGGGAGATGTATGAAACTTGGTATAAGATGACGTCGATGATTCAGAGTGGGATGGATATTTCACCTGTGATCACTCACCGCATCGGCTATGAAGATTTTGAAGAGGGTTTTGCGGCGATGCGCAGCGGGCAGTCGGGCAAGGTGGTGATGGATTGGGAATAAGGGAGGAAGTTTGAAGTGTGAAGTTTGAAGTGTAAAATTATGTATCAGCAGGTTAAGGAGAGTTTAGGGGCTACTTTAGAAGAGATCCGCGAGAGTGGACTGTGGAAGAGTGAACGTACGATTGCTAGTCCGCAGTCTGCACGGATTGTTTTGGCTGAGGGTGGTCGTGAGGTGATCAATATGTGTGCCAATAATTATCTGGGTTTATCGGATAATGAAGACATTGTCAAAGCTGCGTCGGAGGCGATGCAGCAATGGGGTTATGGTTTGTCTTCGGTGCGTTTTATTTGTGGCAAACAGGAAATCCACGAGCAGCTAGAGGTGGAGGTGTCGCAGTTTTTGGGTATGGAGGATACGATCCTTTTTGCTGCGTGTTTTGATGCAAATGGTGCGGTGTTTGAGCCACTTTTGACTGCTGACGATGCGATTGTCAGTGATGCGCTCAATCACGCTAGCATCATTGATGGAATTCGGCTGTGCAAAGCTAAACGCTATCGTTATGCCAATAATGATTTGGATGCCCTAGAAGAGCAATTGAAGCAGGCGCGAGCTGATGTGGGCAGTGGCAGGATCATGATTGCGACAGATGGTGTGTTCAGCATGAATGGCACGATTGCGCATTTGGGGGGGATTTGTGATTTGGCAGAAAAATACGAAGCTTTGGTGATGGTGGATGATTGTCATGCGACAGGATTCATGGGTCAAACGGGGCGCGGCACTCATGAATTCCGTGACTGCATCGATCGGGTGGATATCCTGACGGGAACTTTTGGCAAGGCTCTTGGTGGTGCGAGCGGTGGTTATGTGAGTGGTCGCAAAGAGATCATCGAACTACTTCGGCAGCGGGCGAGGCCCTATTTGTTTTCGAACTCCTTGGCTCCGGCGATCTGTGGAGGGTCGCTCAAGGCTCTGCAGATATTATCCGCTTCGACCGAACGTCGAGACCGCTTGTGGTCGAACACTGCTTATTTTCGTCGCCGTTTAACGGAAGAGGGTTTTTCTATTCCGGGTATGGATGAACCGCATCCGATTGTGCCAATCATGTTGGGTGATGCTAAAGTCGCGCAGGCTGCGTCAGCAAAATTATTAGATAATGGGGTTTATGCGATTGGTTTTTTCTATCCTGTAGTGGCACAAGGTGCGGCAAGGATCAGGACTCAGGTATCTGCTGGGCACAGCGAGGCAGATCTGGAGGAAGCTGTGCAGGCCTTTGTGAAAGTTCGGGCAGAAGTGGGTTGGTGAGAGCCGCGATCGCGTGTTAAGTGTGACTTTGCAAAGTGTGGCAGAGGGGATGGCGCTCGGCGCAGGCAAGACGAAATCTATTCCTCCACATAGCGTAAAAAAATAAGCCGAAAAGTTTTACTCCGCAGCAGCTAGGCCAATTACGGCAAAAGCACGCGCGGGGAGTTTGATTTTAAATCCCTTATCGTTGGGGGTGATGGAGGTTTTCACATATTCCAAAGTCAGGGTATTTTGTTTGAATTGTCCGAGATCGATTTGAGCTGGTTGAGATTTTTTTGAGACGTTTCCGGCGATGATCAAAGTGCGTCCGTCTTTGCAGGAGTAATAGCTGATTTTGATGGACGGGTTGTCGCTGGTGATTTCTTTTTGCTGGTCGTGGAAATGTATCGTGGCTTCATCGAGATCGTATCTGAGTGCGATGCCCCACCAGCGGTCGATGACGGCTCCATCGCAGAAGGCAATGGCAAGGGGCACATCGTTGAGTAGCAGTTTGGTGAGCATGGCTTCGGTCTGTTCAGTGGTGCCGTAGTTTTTATCTGCCCGGCTTAGGTTGGGGAGAAATAAAATGCCGCTGCCGCGTATATGCATATTGATTTCACTGCGAAACACCGCGTCGGGGATGTCATCGTTATAGACGTAGGGGCTTTTTTTGCGCAGCATCGTCGAGGCGTATTGCTCGCCGGGGCACCAGTAGTCGGCGAAACTGTGGCAGACGGGATTGTAATAGGAATGGGCGTGATAAATGGTGTCGCGACCGCGTTGGTGGCAATACTGCATCGTGCGGCGTAGGTGTTTGCGCAGGCCGAGTAAAATCATGCGCTGAATGGGACGTCCGAAGCGATCCTTGAAAGCACAACCATGCAGGGCGTTCGAGCAGGCAGTATTGCCGGATAGATCATAGTAGATGGCACTGACTCGTTGTTTGGGGTGATCAAATAGCTGCTTGATATTATTCAGGATGTAATCGCTGTAGCTGGTGTGTGGACAGGTATTGGTTTGCAGACATTTGATCTCGTGGTGTTTGCGTTTGTCGTGGAAGGGCACGATCGGGCCGCCGGGCAATTCCCAGTAACGACCAAAATAGATACCTTCGGGTTCGTGGTTGTTCAACGCGGTGGCTCCGCCGTAAAAAGCGAGGCGATCCATTTTCGCGAGTGGTTTGGGAGTCCATTTACGCGCGGCGAGGATGTCCATGTAATCGCCAAAATCACTGTCGGGTTTGAAGGTGAATACGGAGTTCAGTCCTGCTCCCTGATGGGAGACGAGGGCGGTGTCGAGGTTTTTGTATTTCACGCTGCCGCCACTGCCGAGGCGATAAGTGCGTGAACGTTTCGGTAAAGGGCGTGATGGGGTGGCGATGAATATCGCATGGTATGGCACGTTCTCTGGAAGCTGGGTGCGGTGGGCGATCATCTCGACTTCACAGTGAGCTTGTTTGGTATCTGCGTCGACAGTGATGCGCAGGGGGTGTTCACCCTTGTTGTGAATCCAGTTGGCATCGTGTTCGAGCGTCCAGCAGAAACCTTTTTTCTCCGAAGTCAGCCACAGTTGGGAAACATTGCTGCGGTCATTGAGATTGAGCGGAAATGAATAAGTGCCGTCACTACTCGTTTTGAGTAATGGGGTGAGTAGGTATTTGGAATACTCGGCAGCCACATCCCAAACGAGCTTCATTGACTCGATGGTGGGTTTGCCCTTGATGGTGTAATTAAAGAGGATCATACCATCGAACTCGATGCGGGTGGTCCAGTCGAGGGTGAAATCGGCGGCTTTACCGCTGCCTTTGATTTCGATGAAGGTGGTTTTTTGGGTGATGGAATTGCGGGTGTATTTGATCGAGGCTTCGCCGGAGGGAGTTTTGATTAGCAGCTTGGGGCCCGATTTGAGTAATGATTCTCCCTGATGGAGAATCTTATCAGGGAGAGGGGAGTCACCGAAATGGTATTCCCTGCCCCACATTTTGACGATATTTTTATCATTAATGCTAAGCTCAGTCCACGGTGTAGGGACGCGGTCTTCCAAGCCGAGAGTGTTGCCAAACCACTCGGTGTCGGGGCGCTGAAATTTTTGGCTGAGCTTTTTCTCTTCCCCTTTTTTATTAGTGAGAGTGAGATCGAGTTGGTAATTGCCGGCTTGAGAGATTTTATTGAATATCCGGTGATCCTTGAGTTTGGAGAGTTCCCAGTCACCGCTTTGTTTGGACTTGTCAGGCAAGGTGATTTGGTAATGGAGTTTGAGTTTTTTCTGGGTCACTTCTTCGCGCCATTTTGGAGGCAGTGAGGTGAGGTTCAGAGAAAGGTTGAGGCGATCGAGTGGTCCTTTACCGTCGTCAACGCCGTCAATGCTGATGTCGAAGGGTGGTAAGTCGACAAAATCGACCGAATCGACAAGGGCGTGGTATTGGCGTTTGATTTCCAGTGCGGTGAGCGGGCGTTGGTAAATAGTGATGTCGTCGATGGCGGTCTTTCCCGACTCCTCGGCCCCGTCCCACATCATTTGACGCACGCCTAACCAAGAGCGCTTGGCTTCGGGAATGAGGTTTTGGGTTTCTGCGGCGACCTCGGGGAGTGGCGCAGTTGATTGGAATTTGCCGTTCAAGTAAACTTTGATTTCCTTTTGGTCCCAAGTGGCGGCGAGTTGGAACCACTGCCCTGCTTTGATTTCGGTTAGTGGAGCTGATGCGATAGTGCTGACTCCTTTGTCGGCCTCAGAATTCTGCCAATAAAAATTGGCGGTGGGGCTGGTGTAATATTGATAAAAGAAAAGGGTTACCCATTTTTTTTCCTGATAAAAGCGGGCAAAAAGGTAGGGTTTGTGGGTTTTGACAGGATCACTGACACTGACCGATCCCGGATCGTAGTCCTGCGCCATGATCCAGAAAATCATCGTGCCTTGACGATGGTCGATGTTTTTAGCTACAGGGTAGTGGAGCTTTTCTTCGGGGTCACGACTGAAGGCGTTTTGATTGTCAAATCCCGGCACGATGCGGAACTCTAAATTACCGTCGCCGAAGGTGAAGCTGTCGGGATTGCCAAGAGTGTGATCGGCGGCGACGGATTTACCATCAAAGGTGAGTGAAAAAGAGAGGTCGGGGTGTTTGGACTTATCAGTACTCGGGAGAGTTTTGTAGAGGGTTTTTTCGCCTGCAAATGAGAGCTGGGCAACAGCGGAAATAAACAACAACAGGGCCAGATAGGAGAAGGTGCTTGAGATGCTGGGGAAGCCAAATGTAGATGAATATTTGGAGGGCATGATTTTGAGTGAAGGAATGTCGTATCGGTGGGTAATTGAAAAATCCACGGGCTGGAAGCCCAGGCTACAGGGAGAGGTTTTTACCGCCACCCCACCGGCTGGGTCCAGGCTTGTTTTTTCTGTCCGTCGAATGAGGGATTGGTGGCTGCTTTGCTGGAAGTGATGGTAATGCGGGCGTAGAGCACATCTTGCGGAACGGGGAAGGTGATCGAGCGGCCTTTTTGCGTGGCGAGAGTTTCACCGATGCCGGTTTTGCCATTAGCGGCATTGGCTTGGTAGTTCTTGCGGGTGCCGATCAGCTCGGAGGTGAAAGTGCTGTCGCCGTCGGCTTGGATTTCAAAAGTGATTTCGTGGGTTTCTTTGTTCCATGAAATTTTATCCAAATAAACCCCCGAGCTGGCGTAAAAATCTCCCTTGCGCATGGCGGTTATTAGGGCTTTGGGGTCGAGTTTTTTTGCCCGAACCATGACCCAACCGCGACCTGGTGTGTTAGGTCCGCCGTGGTAGTTGTGCGAGTCATCGGTAGCGACTGCGAAGAGGGGAGGCTGTTTCAATTCTGCAATGCGGATGGTATTGGCGATGTCCCATATTTTTTCATCACCGGGGCGGGTTTTATCACCATGATGGTTGATGCCGGGGTGGCCGTTGTAAACTTCAAAAAATTTCTCCTCAATGACATAGGCCAGATCCTCGGCGGTGATGGACCAGCGAAAGTTGGGGTGGTTGAGGTGGGTGAGGATGGGCTCTCCCGTTGCGGTTTCTTGCTTGGCGACGGCTTGCAGGTTAATGCGCATGGTATCGCGTACAGAATCGCCAGCCAGTGGGGGCAGGACTTGCTGGATGTTCACGGCGTTGATGTGGATGGCCTTTTTTTCAAAATTGGTGGTGATCTCTTCGGCTTTGAGGATCAAAAATTCACCACGTTTTTCGAACAAGGAGCGGTATTCTTCCAGTTTCTTGAGGCGGACTTCTTTTTTTCCTTTGTGGTCGCGAGTTTCGATCCAGTCGGTGCCGGCGTAGCGGGCGAGGTATTTTTCCATCGCTCCTGTGCCGTCCCCTTTCTGGCGTTTGAGGATGTAGTCGAGAGAGACCCATTTTTCGCTATCAGCGAGGATGTTGTGATCGCTCAGCGCCATGAAATCGTAACCGTTTTTCAGATACCATTCGCTGATCATCTCGGGGAAATCATTGCCGTCGCTCCAGAGGGAGTGGGTGTGGGTATTGCCACGATACCAGTTTTGGCCGGAGGCGATACTTGGAGTGAGGGAGATGATGGCGAGTAGCAGGCTAGATAGCGTGATGAGTTTCATGTGGGGAAGGGGGAAATTGATGAGTGGAAATAAATCACAGCCGACCACGCGAATGCGGGGGAGACAGCCGGATGATACTACCCTAAGGCAAATAAGCAAGATTGACACGGATAAAAGAAGGGGGATGAGGGTGTCGAGCGGGAGCATTTGCGGTGTCTGCTTACTCAAGGGGTATTTTATTTCCCCGGGTAATCTAGGTTGGCGCCTACCGAGCTTTTCACCAGGGCAGTCGTTTTTCCATCAAAATGAAAGGTGATAACGTAGGTGGGGTAATTTTTTTAGTCCAAATCTCCATCGAGAGCGAAGAAGACGGGGTGCCAGCGCTCGTCTGCAATTTGGGGATTGCTCACATAAGAGCTCGAGCCTTTGAGGTTGGTGCTCGATGGCCTCTTTCTTGAAGCAACCAACTTACCCGATGCATCGAAAGCGTGCAGTTTCACTGATCCATCTCCAGGTGTGATTTCTCCTTTTACGCGGACTTCGGCCATCATGCAGGCTTTTTTGCTAGATTGCCACGCTCTCATCATAAAAAGTAGCCGCTTTCATCATAACTTTATAAGAGCTACGACCTCTCGGGCAAAGTTTTGCGTGCTGTGATCATTTGGGGGGAGGTTGTTGAAAGGCGACGTGTAGAGGATCGTGTTATACTGCGCTATAAAAATTGAGGGCGCGCCCAGTTTGTGCGACGCGCCCTCGTTTTTCTTACGTGGGCTGGTGAGAGCCGCGATCATTGAAGGCAATTCTTGATGGGTATCTATCGATGGTATATACTCTATTCATGGTGACTGCAAAAATATTTCCCAATGGATGTAGCCAAGCGGTACGTTTGCCCAAAGAGTTTCGCTTTGATTCTGACAAGGTTTTTATAACGCGACTAGGTTCGGCGGTTGTATTACAACCAAAAAAGGGATCGTGGGATGTGATGTT
>JAKISY010000131.1 GCA_021648365.1 Verrucomicrobiales bacterium | reverse complement strand
AGAGAGGAAGAGAAGAGTCTCCTTAGAGGAGTAAAACACTGACCGGAGAGCCGTGTGCGGGAGATCCGCACGCACGGTTCGGAGGGAGGGGCGGCGCAAATCAATGCGTCGTTCCTACCCCTATCTTATAAAGGCAGCTTTTTATTCGATTTTGTAGGGTCCTAAAGCGGGGGCGGTGAGATACCAATTTTTGGGACGGTCGGCGAGTTTTTTTGTGTAAGATTCCTTGAGCTTTTGTTCCCAGTAATCAGTGATCTCTTTGGATTCGGGAGTGCGCCCTTGATCGTTGATACGATCCATCCAGGTATCCAGTTCTTTGCTGAGTCGGGTTTTGATCACGCTGTGATCGGGTGAATGGGCTAAGTTGTGGATTTCGTAGGGGTCTTCTTGAAGGTCGTAGAGTTCTTCTTTAGGGCGCTGCGATGCCATCAGCACGCTGGGTGGGCCGCTGAGTTTGCCTTGAGCTTGAAGATCACGCATCAGGGCGATGATGGGGTATTGGTGTTCTTTGTAACGGTTGAGTTGCAGGAAGGGGCGCTCAGGGTATTGGTTACGCAGGTAACGGTAACGTTGGTCACGCACGGTGCGGATCATTAGGACGGTCTCGTCGCCGCGATCACGTCCGCCGTAGGTGTAGCGTCGTGGTGCCTCTTGTTGCTCGCCGAGGAAAACGCGTCCCTGCATGTCGGCTGGTTTTTTGACGCCAGCTAGAGCTATAGTGGTGGCGGAGAGGTCGATGGATTCGATCAACTGATCGCTGACACTACCGCGCTGGTAGTTAGCTGGAACGGGTAGTTCTGGATTGCCTTCAGGCCAATGAATGATGAGTGGGATGCTGAGTCCAGAATCATAGACCCACTGTTTGCCTCGCGGCATGGCGCGTCCATGATCGCCGAGAAAGATGATGATGGTATTTTTATCGAGTCCGTCGCGTTTGAGTAAGTCGCGAATGAACGCGACTTTTTTGTCCACCGCCATGATGGCGTTGAGATATTGCGCCCACACGGCGCGAGTGACAGGATGGTCGGGGTAGTAGGGGGGGATCTTTACTTTGCTGGGATCGATCCAGTTATCGATGCCAATTTCATTGTGCGCATCTGCCCAAGCGTGACCGCGATGAGTTTCTGAAAAATTGATCTGGGCGTAAAAGGGCTGGCTGTTTTTCAAGTCGTCCCACTTGGAGGTGTCGAAGGGCTTGAGCTTGGCATCGACGGGGCTTTGGTATTTGAAATTCCAATCGGTTTTGCCTGTGCCTTTGTAAAATTTTTTCAGCTGCTTGTCGGTGGTGAGTTGTTTGAGGTTGGCGGTGCTGTAGCCAGCGGGGCGCAGCCAGTCGGTGATAACGCGCACGCCTTCGGGCAGGGTTAGTTGGTCTTCGGGACGCGTGCGGTGATTTTGCGCGCCGATGGACATCGCATACATGCCGGTCATAAAGGAGGAGCGGCTGGTTGAACAGACTCCAGTGACCGTGAAAGCGTGGGTGTAACGTACGCCGCTGGCAGCGAGTTGATCTAAGGCGGGGGTTTTGACTTCTGGGGTACCATAACAGCTGAGCTCGGGTCCCATGTCTTCGGCGATGATCCAGAGGATGTTGGGTTGGGCGGCTTGGCTAGCACTGGAAAAAGCGAGCAGGAAACAGCCCAAGAGCAGGAGCAGGGATATGAATTTGGAACGGTGGATGAGCATGAGATAAAATCACTGCTGGGGGTGAGGTGTCAAATGGCGCGATGACGGTGAAATTTGAAAAGTAAAGGGTGTTCATTCTGTGTGGCATTTTAATAGATCCCCATAGCGGATTTTCTTTTGAACAGAGTTCAGATATTTTTGTCTCAAGCTTGAGTGAGAGTGATAGCTAGTAGATTGAATGTAGGGATATCCATGAGAGCATGGGTTCTATCGAGCTTGATGTGTGGGGTTTGGGCATGGGCTACCGGAACGAATTTGGCGGCGGATTTTTCTAAGCAACAGTTGGAGTTTTTTGAGCACACGATTCGCCCTCTGTTAGTGGAGCGTTGTTATGAATGTCATACAGGGCATGGAGCGAAGTCGGGCTTGAAGCTGGATTCGCGCGCGGGGGTGTTGCGGGGAACGGATTACCGCAAGGTGGTGGTGCCTGGGCAACCAGAAAAAAGTGCCTTGTTGTTTGCGGTGAAGCATGTGGCAAAGATGGGGGCGGCGAAGGTGGAGAGCATGCCGCGTAAAGGGGATCGGCTGTCCGCGCAAGCGGTGGCGGATCTGACTCAATGGGTGAAGATGGGAGTGCCGTGGCCGGAGGAGGAAAGTTCGGAGGAGGATCCGAGCCTGCATTGGGCTTTTCAGCCGGTGGTTCGTCGATCTTTGCCCTCGTTGCCATTACTGAAGGGGGCGAGTCGTGGAGAAAATGGGATAGACGCTTTTGTGGAAGCACGCTTGCAGCAGGCGGGCATGAGCTTGGCTGGCGAGGCGGATCGACGCACTTTGATTCGTCGCTTGTCGATGGATCTGATTGGGCTGCCACCGACTTTCGAGCAGGTGCAGGCTTTTGTAGAGGATGAGTCGCCACGGGCTTATCAAGACTTGGTGGATCGCTTGCTTCAATCGCCACAGTATGGAGAGCGGTGGGGGCGGCATTGGTTGGATGTGGCGCGTTACTCGGATACGAAGGGTTATCGAGGTGGGGGAGTTGAGCGTCGTTTTATCTATTCTTATACTTATCGGGATTGGGTGATTCGTGCCTTGAACGAGGATTTGCCTTATGATCAGTTTTTGCTTTATCAGCTGGCGGCGGATTATTTGACTAAAGAGAGTCAGGATAAAAAAGATTTGGCGGCGATGGGTTTTTTGACATTGGGCAGGCGTTCTACGGCGGATGACGATATCGACGATCGCTTGGATGTGACTTTTCGTGGTACGATGGCGTTGACGGTGAGTTGTGCGCGCTGCCATGATCACAAGTTTGACCCGATTCCGACAGAGGATTATTATTCGCTTGCCAATGTGTTTTTCAATTCGGAGGAGCCGCGTGAAGCGCCAGTGATTGGAGCGCCTGAGGATTCTGCGGCGTATCGTGAGTATCTGGTGAAGTTGGCAGAAAAGCAGAAGGCAGTGGATGATTTCCTGAACCCTAAGCTAGATAAATTGGCTAAAAAATTTCCCAATATTGCTAATCGTCGTTTTCAATTGAGAGCTAAATTGGAACGGGTGGAGAAGCGTGAATTGAGGAAGTTGCAGGGCGTGTTGGATAAGTTTGTTGCCGATTCAGGGATGGAGGCGGATCGGGCTTTGATCTTACAGGATAAGGCGAAGCTAAGACCTGGTCGGATTTTGATTCGAGGTTCGCGCAGTCGGCCGGGCAAGCTGGTGAAACGGCATTTTTTGCAAGTGGTAGCGGGTGAGAATCCACCGGAGTTCAAGCGCGGCAGTGGGCGCTTGGAGATGGCGCAGGCGATTGTGGATGTGAATAATCCACTGACGGCACGGACGATGGCCAATCGGGTGTGGCAGCATCACTTCGGGCAAGGCTTGGTGCGCACGCCGAGTGATTTTGGATTGCAGGGTGAAAAGCCGACGCACCCTGAGTTGCTCGACTGGTTGGCGGTCAAATTTATCGAGGGAGGCTGGTCGCTGAAAAATCTGCATCGCTTGATTTTGAATTCTGCGACTTACAAGCAGGGTAGTGTGAATGAGCGTGGTGCGGAGTATGTGGCACGCGATCCGGAGAATCGTTTGTTGTGGAGAATGAATCGCCTGCGTCTAGAATTTGAGCCGATGAGGGATGCCGCGCTGATGGCAGCGGGCCGTTTGGATGAAGGGATGTTTGGTCGATCGGTGAAGTTGACAGCACGACCATTTACTCAGCGTCGTGCTGTGTATGCTTATATTGATCGTCAGAATTTGGATCCTGTATTTGGCACCTTTGATTTTGCTAGTCCTCAGAAGCACACGGCGCAGCGTCCTTATACCACGATTCCGACACAGACTTTATTCATGTTAAACAGTCCTTTTGTGATGGAGCAGGCGGAGCATGTGGTGAAATCGGTGGGCTTAAGCTCGCTCAAGGATGAGGGGGCGGCAGTGAACCTGATGTATCGCAAGGTTCTTGCTCGTGAACCCTCCGCGCAGGAGATGCGGCAGGCTTTGGCATTTTTAGCAAATCAACGAGGTCTGGCTTCAGCGCGAGATAATCAACAAACTTCGACGGCATGGCAGTATGGCGAGGGGCATTATGATGAGGGGAAAAAGCAGGTGTTTTTTAGCTCATTGTCGAACTGGGATGCTAAGTCTAAGCGTTGGCAACCGACGGCGGTGATGCCTGATCGAGAGAAGGGTATGGGGTATTTGCATGTTTATAAGGGAGGGGGACATCCATCGAACGACCCTAAGCACGGAGTGGTGGTGCGCTGGCAGGCTGCCAGCGCTATGCGGGTAGCGGTGAGTGGACATTTACAGCGCAGGTCGGAAAAGGGAGATGGCGTTCGCTTGCGTGTGGTGCACTCGCGTCTGGGGCTGATTCGCGAGCAACTCATATTGGGTGAGGAGAAAAAAGGCTTTGTTGCAGATGGAGTTGAAATGAAAAAGGGGGATTTTTTGGACTTGGTGGTGGATTGTCGTGAGGGTAGTAATTCGGATTCATTCACTTGGGACTTCGATGTGCAGGGTAGCAGGAAATGGAGTTTTGCGGATGGATTCGGCGGGCCGGGACGGATTGTGACTCCTTTAGAAAACTTGGCGCAGGCTTTGTTGTGCACCAATGAATTTATGTTTGTAGATTGATGATGAGGGATAGCGATAGAGAACAAGTATTAGGTGGTTTGTCTCGGCGGGAGCTGTTGCGACGCTGTGGCATGGGGATGGGATCGGTGGCTTTGGCGAGTTTGTTAGGCAAAGAAAGCGTGCAAGCGGCGACTTCTTCGTTGAACCCGCTGGTGCCCAAAGCGCCTCACTTTGATCAGCGTGCTAAGCGGGTGATCCATATTTTTGCTAACGGTGGACCGTCTCAAGTGGATACGTTTGATCACAAGCCGATGTTGACGAAGTATCATGGTAAGACTTTGCCTGGCGATCATTTGAAAACGGAACGCAAGACGGGGGCGGCGATGCGTTCGCCTTTTGAGTTTCATCCTTATGGAGAGAGTGGACTGGAGATCAGTGATCTGTTCCCGAATGTGGCGCAGTCTGCGGATGATCTCTGTGTGATTCGCTCGATGCACGCTGATGTGCCCAATCATGAGCCGTCGTTGATGTTGATGAATACGGGTTTTTCACGTCAACCGACACCGAGTATGGGTGCGTGGATCAATTACGGTTTGGGGACGGAGAATGAAAATTTACCTGGTTTTGTCTCGCTTTGTCCGGGCGGGGTTCCGATCATGGAGACTCAGAATTGGCGGGCGGGATTTTTGCCTGGAGCTTTCCAAGGCACTCACATTGATACCAAGCATACCGCGATAGATAAGCTGATAGCCAATATCGAGAATAAGAGGAATCCAAGTGATCTTCAGCGTCAACAGTTGAATTTGGTGCAGTCTTTGAATCGAAAGTTTTCCGAGTCTCGTCCGCGTGATAGCAAATTGGAGGCGAGGATTCAGAGTTATGAATTGGCTTATCGGATGCAGATGGAGGCGAGTGACGCCTTTGATGTCTCTAAGGAACCGGCGCACATCCGCGAGGCTTATGGGGAGGGCTTGCAGGGACGGCAGATGTTGATCGCGAGACGTTTGGTGGAGCGTGGGGTGCGTTTTGTGCAGGTCTGGCACGGAGCAGGGCAGCCGTGGGACAGTCACAATAAGATCAAGCAAGAGCATGGTCGTTTGGCAGGGGAGTGTGATCAGGCGATCGGGACTTTGTTGAAGGATTTGAAGCAGCGTGGTTTGTTGGAGGATACCTTGGTGATTTGGGGTGGGGAATTTGGCCGCACGCCAACGGTGGAGTTGCCGACGCCGGGAGCGAATGCTGCGGATACTAAGTTAGGGCGAGATCATAATCACCACGGGTTTTCGATGTGGATGGCGGGTGGCGGTGTGAAGGGAGGCTACGCGCACGGAGCGACGGATGAGTTTGGTTTCAAGGCGGTAGAGAAACCGGTGCATGTGCATGACTTGCAAGCGACGATCATGCACCTGATGGGTTTTGATCACGAGAAGCTGACTTACCGTTATTCTGGTCGGGATTATCGACTAACAGATTTGGATGGCGAGGTGGTGCATGACTTGATTGCTTGACGGGATGGAGCATTGAATGAAGGGGGAGCAAGCGCATTCACTGAATCAGTCTCGGTAACTACTTAGGACTATGTAGGCCATTTTAAGAGTTTAACCGCGGATAACACAGCCGAACGGAGTGAGACAGACGGAAGATACTACCTGAAGTCAAATGATCGCGGATATGAAAAGGAAGGAATTTCGGAGGAAACTACCCGAAGGCAAATTGCCAATCCATGCCACATGCCGATGCTAACGCGCAAAGTTCTAATATTCTGCGGGTGTTAGTTCAGAGTGGTATCAAAATATGCTTATCTCATGTCAGGGGTTCTGAATTTGCGCGCAGTATAAACATTTTTCTCTGGCTTTTGATGTTTCTCTCCCACAATTTTTACACTCGACCATCAAGCCCGATGAATCGAAGGGTTTACCTATTGGAACATTGAGTAGTTCACAAAGGTATGAAACAAAAACTTGTGATTCCTCTGCCTGAGTTCCTGAGAAGTCATACGCTTTGTCGCCTCCCAGTAGCACGCCACTCCAACCTGTCATCTCGGCTCCTTCTCCCCTGAAGGCACAAATATCATGTTTGTCATTATTATGAGTCACAATTTTGACCATAAATCTTTCAACAGAGTCATGTCTTTCATAGCCCTCAAAATTTTGAAAACTTAAGCCCCATGATGTGCCTGACGACGCATAATCATAATCGATATGAGACACAGCATCAAAAGGCACGACCGTCTCATGTGCCCTCAGCCAAAACCATTTCTCTCTGATCGTGATTAACTTGTAATTCTCATCAATACGCACATTTCGCAAATAAAGAAAAAGAGTAAGCAGCCTTAGGATGAATGAATTCGAAACAGTCGTGATTCCACCTGTTTTTTTGATTCGTGGTCTTATCGTTAAAAGCCTGCTCTGTTCCTCATATAAGCTCATTCAAATTGAAGGTTGAAATGCAGCTCACCCAACTCTCTGTTGGGCAGACTTCCACCCTAGACTTCGTTTGTAAATTTTAACTACAGGTGGTATTTTGTAAAGATCGTTTTGAAGCTATTTTTACAACTAGAGGCTCCGTCTATCTGCTGCTACAGATGTGGGATTGGGTTCAGATAGGCGAAGATTTGGCAGAGGCATCCATCTGGAAGGGGCGTTACATTTCACCTCGATTCAAAGATGGGCTTGCGAAGGCACGACGGAGCGTGCCCTTCCACTTGCCGTTCGGGTGAAGGGCAATTTGTGCTTGCTGAACGAGTAGGTGGCGGCATGGTGTTTGGGATGAAAACTTTTGCATGGATTGCCTCTATTTCTATTTCTTGTTTCACTGGTCAACACCTCTGGGCGGGTCCGGATAAAGCGCACACGGCGCTGCCTTCGGAATTCGCGGAATTTGTGGAGCCGGGGTTCCCTTATTTTTCATCGACCTTTGATGCGCGCGGTTTTGGTGAGCAGGCTGCGGCGAATAATTTGACGCCACGGGCGATCATTTTGGATTTGGGTCAGGGGGTACACGCGGCTTTTGACACGGATTTGTTGCGTTTTGCTTTGGTGTGGAAGCAGGGCAAAGATGGGGATTGGTTGACGATGAACAGCATGGCTTCGGGTTCTTACCGGGTGCCGAGCAAAAAGTCTGGATCGGGGCAGAAACATCTGCCTAAGCCGATGGGGGAAGCGTTGCTGGCGAATGGTATTTATCCTGGTTGGACGGTGGGTGAAAAACAAGCGGTGTTGAAAGACCCTCGTGCGATGACGCCGAATCTATATCAAGGGCAGGACGATGTGGGTAAAAAGGGGGAGCAAGTTCCGCGTGAAATGGGTTTGGGACCCTTACCGATTGAAATGGGGCGTTGGGGTGGTGTGCGCTTGGTGAAGGGTGGGGTGATTTTGGAGTATGAAGTGGCTGGGGTGAAGGTGCAGGAGCGAGTCGCTGCGACGGCTGACGGCAAGGGTTTGATCTCTGAGTGGACGGTGGCGCCGCATCAAAAGGCTTTTTTACGAGTATTGGGGATCAAGGATGGCAAGGCGATTGCTCATGTGATTGAGCCTGCGGACAAGGAGGAGGTGACTACTTTTGTGCAAGCTTTTGGTGCTGAAAAGCCAGCGGCAAGCACTCTGCCGAAGATCGAGAAGTGGAGTGATGCGACGTGGAAAGAGGGGATCGTGGTGAAGGCTAAGCTGAGCGATAAGAAGGATGCTTATGTGATTGATAGTATTCCACTACCTGTGCCTAATCGATGGAAGCGCAATGTGCGTATTGGGGCTTTGGGTTTTTTCTCGGACGGGCGTATGGCGGTGGCGAGTTTTGATGGGGATGTGTGGTTGGTGTCGGGAGCGAAGGGGGATATGGAGCAGGTGAAGTGGAAGCGTTACGCTTCGGGGCTGCATGAGCCGCAGGGTTTGCAGGTGGTGGATGATGTGGTGTATGTATCGGATCGCAATGGTATCGTGCGACTGCATGACGAGGATGGTGATGGTCAGGTAGATTTTTATGAGAACTTCTCTAACGTGGTGGCTCAGTCTGCGGAGACGCGTGAGTTTGCGATGGATCTAGCAGCGAAGCCTGGCGGAGGCTTCATTGTGGCCAAAGGTGGCCAGGTGGGCACGACGATTGGCAAATACAATGGTTCGGTGATCGAGATTTCTGCCGATGGTCGCTCGTTCAAAGTGCTGGGGCGTGGTTTGCGTCAGCCTTATATTGGTTGCGATCCTGTGAGCGGCATGGTGACGGCGAGTGATCAACAGGGCAACTGGGTGCCGGCAACGCCACTGCATGTGATTGAAAAAGCAAATCATTACGGTTTTTTGCCTGAGGTCTTAAAGAAGCCGGTTCATCCTAAGAAGATCACTCCGCCGGCGGTGTGGTTGCCTCATTTTGTCAATCAGTCGGGTGCGAGTCAGGTGTGGACGCGCAAGGCGAAGATGGGACCGCTGAATGATTCGCTGATTCATATTGGCTACAGCCGCCCAGAGATTTTCAAGATTTATATTGATGATCAGCCAGGCGGTCCGCGTCAGGGTGCGGTGAGTTCGGTGGTCAGCGGTTTTTCTTCGGCGACGATGAAGGGAGCGGTGAATCCAGAAGACGGTTTGCTCTTCACTTGCGGTTTCAAGATTTGGGGCACGGTGGCGGGAGATGTCAGCGGGCTTCATCGAGTGCGTTATACGGGGGCTCCGAGTTATGTGCCAACTGAGGTGCGTTCGTCGGATAAGGGGATTTTGCTGAGATTCGATGTTGAGTTGGAGCGTGATATTGCGACGAGTTTGTTTAGTTACACGGTGGACAGCTGGCACTACATCCGAACCAAAGATTATGGTTCGGGTAACTACAAGAAAAATGGCGAGCCGGGGCAAGATGGGATGCCGGTAGCGAATGTTTACTTGTCGGAGGATCGCAAGGCGGTGTTTCTGGCGATTCCTGAAATGAAACCGGTGCAGTCGATGGCGGTGACTTATCGCGTGGCGGCGAAGAGCGATTTGCCGATGATCAGAAGTGCTTATCTGACGGTTCATGCTTTGAAAAAAATCGATCTCAAAAAAGAAGGTTTTGGAGATTTGAAGCCTGACATGACTTTGAAAAAAGGTGCAGGGATGACGATGAAGACTCCCGATCCGACGATTGAGGAGGGTAAGAAGATTTACCAGATGTTTGGCTGTATGGCTTGTCATACGGTGGATGGCTCGGCGGTGAAAGTGGTAGCAGAGGGGCAGGCGGTGGGTCCGACTTGGAAGGGCTTGTGGGGGATTCGGCGTGAGTTCACGGATGGCACGGTTTTGAAAAAGGTGGACGCTGCTTATATCAAAGAATCGATTCTCGATCCTAGCCGTCATGTGGTGAAGGGCTTTGGGGAAAAGGGTGAAGGCATGCCTCCTTATCTCGGGGTGCTGAAGGATTATCAGATCAAGTCGATCATTCTCTACATTGAATCTTTGGGAGCGAAGAAGGGGAAGAAGAAGTGAGAAGTGAGAAGTTAGAAGTTAGAAGTTAGAATGGGGTAGAACTTCGACCTAAACTTCTGAGGGAGGAGGGGGGAGTTTGAAATGAATGGATTGGCGATTGATGATTTTTAATGGGGATGAAGCGGAGCTGTTGTTGCCGCGGGGAGAGGAGGACAGCTTGAAAAGCTGTTTTACATTGTGGTAGGCAATGGTTTTCGTCGCATGGGGTGGATCCATTCTGGTATCATGAAGATACCAGAATGGATCAGTTGCGGAATTGGGTTCATTGATGCCAGTGGGGGCTGGGGTAAAGCTCCACGGGCGAGGCACTTGAAGATCGCGGTGAAGGATGTGGAGGATTGAACTGCGATCGGGAGTCGAGGAGCTGGTTGGTTCAGCGGATTTGGCTGAGCTGACGTAGTAGCCAAACGGCGCGTTCGAAGAGGGTGATGAGGTAGGAAAATTGGGATTTTTGTTGTTGGTCGAAGTGCTGGGTGTGTTCGGCATGGGTGCTGCGGA
>JAKISY010000021.1 GCA_021648365.1 Verrucomicrobiales bacterium | reverse complement strand
CGACTGGAGCCATTATGATCTCTGATATTCATGTTTTCATTCAGACGAAAATCTAAAACCGAAATTAGCTCATCCTCCTCCAATGAGCGCTGGATGTTCATAGGGTGGAAATCGGCGAAAAAGTTTAACTCCATTCGTGAAGGGAGATCAAAAAACTCTGATGACTATTTTTGCTACCTTCACATGCAATCTCTTGTCGAAGAAGGAACGGCCAAGTGGGAGCCCGAAGAAGCTCCACGAGGCTGCTTAATGGATGCTGAAGAAGGGTGCCTGCTCCCTCCTCATATTAAAAAATCTTTTAAATTTCCACCCGTGTGGGCTGGCTCATTCAACCTATTAGCGCCTCACCCCACACACTCGCCCGACTTTACAGCTAGCATCCAAGTCATTCGCCCAAATGGCAAAAAAACCAAATTATGGAAACGTCTCTCTTGCCTGCTAGTGATTGACGGTGACGAGTATTCTCTCACTCCCCAGCAACTCAACGTCATGAAGGCCTTTGATTACTGGAATAACACCCCACAAGATAAAAGGGTCGAAGCTGATCATCAACACCTTTTGGCAAACTTGCAAAAGGCGAGTAAATCACGTTTGATTTCATCAGAAGATGATGAGTTTATTGAACTGGAAGGAGCTAAAATCGACGTTGGCTTTGGAGATCTGAAATTCGTCGAAACTGATTGGGAAATCTCTCTCAAAGAGCTGCCTGACGGCGGCCTAAAGTTAGTCCCCGTACCCACCGGCGACAATTCCATCAGCGCTGATGATATTCTAAAACGACTGAAGCACCTTCAAGTTGGCAAAGAACAAGCCACTCTCCGGATCAATGATTACATCATCACGCTATCTCCTACTCAAACAAAAAGGTCTCAAAACCTACTAGACAGAGGCAATCTAAGCCCTGAACAAAAAAAAGAATTCCTAAAAGACCCTACTCAATATCTAAGCGAACATATATTCGACCCTGATTCCGTCGAATGGTCGCCACGCGTCAAAGGTATCGAAGAATGGACCGGGTCTCTCATCGACCCAATCGTCGATGGCGGAATGGGTAAAGACATTCTTGGTATTGAAAACGAGGATAATGATAAACTTGACCCAACCTCCGAAAAACTTCCTGAAGAGTATGGCTCAAATAAAGCTGATCAAAAGCCTAAACTGCATCGTTATCTTCCTTACCCTCACCTCAACTTAACGAAAATAGAGTTTTCAGAATGCCTAGGAAGTAAAAGAGTTGAATGGGGAGTAACACACAAAAATGTTACCCAACAAAAACTAGATATTTCGGTGTTTAAGAAATCTGTGGAGTTAAAGCCACATCAGACAGAGGCCATAAAATGGATGCTAGCTCATAATTACGCTATCGAAAATTCCGCCTCCGAATCCACTCAAGCTGGTGCGCATTTTGCAGCTAATCGTGGCGGTATTCTATTGGCAGACGACATGGGGCTTGGCAAAACCCTGTCTGTTCTCTCATTTTTCGCGATGCATCAACGCACGCTAAAAAAACACGGGAGACAAGGCTCGTTTTTAGTCGTAGCTCCAGTTAGTCTTTTGATCACTTGGAGAAATGAATTGGAAAAATTTTTCGAACACGAACAATTATTTAATGACATCATAATTTTGCACCCCGAGCACGACTTGCCCAAATTTCGCACCGAGCCTAAGGCTATCGATCAAATCACTCAAGCCGATGACGGGTCTGAAGTTAGAGTCAAAAACCTTGCTCTCAAAACTTCCTCGCAGTACCAAGATTCCTCCTCTAGCATTGATCAACCAGGAAACATTGTCCTTACCAATTACGAAACAGTTCAAAGGTTCCGTTTCTCCTTTTGTGCCGCCAAGTGGGAAGCTCTAGCTCTAGATGAGGCTCAAGCTACAAAGAACCCTAACATCATGAAAACGGCTGCAGTTAAGTCTTTAAATGCCAGATTCCGTATTCTCATGACGGGAACTCCAGTGGAAAACTCACTCGTTGATTTCTGGTGCTTAACTGACACCCACTCTCCTGGCTTACTCAGCTCCCTTCAAGATTTTAAAAAGCATTATATTTCTCGGCTAAAAAGGGCCGCCTCTGACGATAGCTCGATAAGGAAGGAAATCGCAAATGAGATCAAATCTCAAGTCGGTGAAACTATGCTCCGACGCATGAAAACAGACATTCTTGATAAGGACTTCCCTTCGAAATACGAACACAGCTACCGGACTGTTGCAGCTCTACGAAAGCCTATGAGCGGACGGCAACTAGAACAATATGATAAAATACGACTAGGAGGTAGCTCGGATAACAAAGCCAAAGATCATCATCTCACACTGTTGCATCGACTACGACTCAACTCACTTCATCCTGATCTCACTGAAAAAGAAGAATTTCCCATAGGTCGCAATAAAAAAGAAGCCCTAGAAATTCTTTCTAGATCTATTAAAGGTCGTTTTTTGATCGAACAAATCCTGCCACAAATTGAATCCAAATCCGAAAAGGTTTTAATTTTTGCGATCACCAAAAAACTTCAATGGGGCCTAGCAAGAAATCTCGAAAAAATATTCCCTAAAATTGGACAAATCCCAATCATCAATGGGGACACCAAAATCAAAACCACACGCTCCAATCCCTCTAGACAACAGCTCATTGATAATTTTCAAAACACCACTGGTTTTCACATTTGCATTCTATATCCTGTTGCCGCAGGTGTCGGATTAACGATCACTGCAGCCAATCATGTGGTTCATTTCGAGAGACATTGGAACCCCGCAAAAGAGTCCCAGGCCACTGATCGAGCGTATCGAATAGGCCAAACAAAAGACGTGCACGTATGGTTGCCCATGTCTCTGCACCCAGATGGATCTGTCACCAGTTTTGACCTAGCGTTAGATCAACTAATGCAGAGGAAAATCCAAATTCAGGACAGTATTTTGAATGTCGACGATGTCACGGTAGGTCAAGGAGATCTTGCGAATGCACTTTTCCCTAAACCCGAGGATAGCTCTGCAAAGTCATTATGGAATACAGTTCAGTTAAAAAATTTATCCCCCGATAAGTTCGAAGCTTTAATCGCCTGCCTTTATGGAAAATGCGGCGCTAGTAAATGCGAACTCACACGACGCTCTGGAGACAGCGGCGCAGATGTTATTGCCTACGACTATCCCACTCCCGGCAAGAACACATTGATAGACGCAAAACATACAAAATCAGATCATGATTTTTCAAAAAGCGATGGAATCAAGCAAGTGGCACACGCTAAAAATATATACGAAAATGAACTTGGTGTGGAGTTCGAATGCCTTCAAGTGGTATCCAATGCTAAAAAAGCCAATGCTAAAATCAAACAAGTGGCTTCCATTTCAGGAGTTGAACTTATTTTTGAGCAAGACCTCCTAGACCTCCTGATTAATTTTCCAATCTCTCTTGCAGAAATCGATGTGAAGCTACACGAGACGCGTATTTCTGTTTTATAGCAGATGAACCAAAAAATTTTCGAATGTGGGTTCCATCGTTTTTTCCTCGCCAATCTTTTACCAAAGCATCCGCATTGCGCTGCAACATAGCCAAGCGCTCAAATGGGCTTCTCTTGGCGAGCGTCCCTCCAAACCGTTTTTTAATCGGCTCTCGTAGTGCTTCCGCCTCTTTCTCCCTCGCTTGTGACATAATGCAAACTAGCACATATATTTTATATCCGCTATTTTTTTCAAAATTCTAGATGCTCCAAACGCGCAAGCAATTCTTTGACTCTTGATGGTATTCTACGCCTCAATCACCTTGTGATATTAACATCGTAATGCTTAAATTACAAGGTTGCTGCAATCACTCCATTTCCTCTCATCCTCCCAATTCGCTATCAGCGGAGCGGCTATCGTTGTGAGCAGATCCAACGCATTCGACAACGATCACGACAACAAAAACGATTTTTCCAAGAACATTCTACCACCAATGTAGAACAGCTTTCCAAGCTGTCCTACCCTTACTCCAACAGCTTACAAAGCCGTTTCACATCATCTACTCATCCTGCCAGCAACCCAATTCCAAATCCCATTTCCGTGCCCTTCCGTGATTTTCCGTGGTCAAAAATTCTTCCTGCCAATTCAGCGTATTCGACAACGACAACGATTTTTTAAGAAAAGTCTACCAGCAATGTGAAACAGCTTTCCAAGCTGTTCTTCTCCCGCAATACCATTGCGTGCCTCACTCCACACCGCGACATGCATCGACAATTCGCCTTCGGATCCGTTTCCTCCAGCTGTCTCCCCTGCATACGCGGGGTCGCGGGCCGGTTGCCCTTTCTCTCCTATCCCTCGGCGGGTGAGGACACCCGCCCTACAAGTTCATGTTGATGCTTAGGTTCATCATTCATCATTTCCCTCTTATCCGCGTAACTTCGCGCCATTTGCCTTCGTGCAGTATGCTCCGGCTGTCTCCGCTACGCTGCGGCTGCGATCCAAATCAATCGACAAAAGAAGGCGCCACCACTTCCTCAAAGTAAGTCAGCGGATTATTTGGAGAATAATAACTGGTGAACACACACACCAAGTCCAATTCTGGCAAGACAAAAATATACTGCCCACCCGCGCCGCGCGCTGATCTCACACGATAACTCTGACCCTTGATATCAATCTCATGACTCCACCAAAAATAACCGTAGTGATGCGGCTGATCCTGGTTCACATGAACCGCTGTCGCTTTTTTGACCCACTCTGAATTCAGCACCTGCTTCCCATTCCACTTGCCCCCTGCTGCTGTCATCAAACCCACCTTGAGCATGTCCCGAGAAGTCAAAGCCATGCCCGCCGCTCCCTTGTCGAGACCGCAAATGGACTTACCAAATTTAAAATCCTTAATCCCCATCGGAGCAAAAATATATTCCCCGGCAAATTCACCCAAAGTCTTGCCCGTGGTATTAAAAAGAATATGCCCGAGTAAATCCAAATTCACCCCGTCGTATTTGTATTTCTTTTGCTCAGGAATGGGATTGCTCAGCGATAGAATCACTTGTGCATGATTTTTTAATGTGATCTGAGTCTGCGACTTGTTACCCCTTTTGATCCGGATACCCGAACTCATGGTGAGCAAATCCTTGAGGGTCAAGGCTTCCACACCTGGCGCCACTTTGCTACGATCCACTTCGGGCAGGTAATCCAGGATCAGGTCATTCTCACTCTTGATCTTGCCCTGCTCAATCGCTTTACCAATCGCGTAGGACATGATGCTTTTTGTGATCGACATTTGATAATGCTGACGATCCCACCGTGCGTCAGCGAAGTACTCCTCAACGATCAATATCCCACCCTTGGCGATCAGCAAACTGTCCACCGTGCCTTGAACCTTCGGACTCCATTTACCATCACTTTTTTTAGCAGACTTCCCTTTGCCAGCTTTAAAAGCCTGATTCTGTTTTTCGATTTTATTGGCAAAAGCAATGATAGAACTGACATCGATCACCTTATTACCATCTCCAACTTGAATGCCGTCCTCACGGCTCTCTGGCACTTGATAGCTGATCTCACCACGATCCACAAACTGACTGCGATCAACGAAGGGAAACTTGGACTTCACATTCAAGCTCACCTTCTCATTCTCGGTTCCAGTGCTCTGCTGAGCCATCACCGGCGATGCAAATGCGCATGCGCATGCCAGTAGGGTGACGGCATACCATGAGTGTCGGATTTTATTTTTCATATTACAGATTAGCTTAAATTCAGTCAGTTTATTGAGTCGTCTCAGCCTGAGCAGGCACATACAGCAAAAGCAGTGAAAAGTAGAACAGCGCCGCCTTAATTAACGTATTTTTTGAGCTCATAAATAAATCGTTCATCACCAATGTAGGGGCGAGGCCAATTTCTGTCACAAAAGACAGCAAACTATTTCTATTTTAAATCACGCTACACCACAAAAAATTAACCACTGATGAACACTTATTTGTATTATTTTAGATTAAATCTATTTTCTTATCAGTGTTTATCGGTGTTCATCAGTGGTTTAAAAATAATGTTGAGAAGTGTGCTTAAGATCCACAGATCGTGCAATCCACCTTCACTCCCCCGCATCCACCACCACTCGCACCTGATCCATGCCATTCTTCAGTGACTGCATCACCAACCAATCAACACTCAGCGTCATACGATCCTCACTCAAACTCAAAGAGTCCCCATGCTCCAAACCTCGTGCTCTGGTCGAATCGTATTCAAAACGTTTTTTGCCAAGCACTGGGTCAGATTGTTTCAACAGATCCCTATCTGTGATGACGGCAAGAACAGGCCGATCAAAAGTGACCTGCCCCCCGAACCTCACCTGATCTGAATTGGGCGCATCCTCAACATAGGGTGGATTGAACTGTAACAAATAAGTGTTCACCCGCTTGCCCTTCAAATCGAGTTTGACCTCATGGTCAATCAAATCCCGCGTTCGATAATGCCCGGATTCAGTCAGCGTCACAGCCAAAGGTCTATCGACCACAGCCCCGAACCGTTCTGGAAAGACGATGATGTTTTCCGCATCGACCACCTCGCGTGGATTACGGATCGGCTGGGCATTCACAAATCGAATCCGTCCCCCGGTATTCAGCACACCGAATAAAACCGGCCAACCACGAAAGGAACGAGACAGCAACTTCTTGGGTATCATTTTTTCCGAACCTTTTGCAAAGGTCACCACACTGCCTTCATCAATGATTTTCTCCTCGCGACTCTGCACCGACGTGACCTCGACCTTGCCTTCAAAAACGGCCACCTCGGTTTTGCCATTGGCATCAACAGTAATGCCAAAAGTGGTTCCCAGATCGACTACCTCTGCCTGCTCGGTATGCACCAGAAAGCCAATGCCCTCTGGCGGAACATGAGCCGCCAGATTGCCCGCATGCAAACGCATCTCATCTACAGCGATCAGTTCGAAGTCCGTCGGCCCCTCAAGGGTAACCCTCACCCCATTGGCAAAATCTAGTCGCGCCACTCCCGACAACAAATGGATCCTCCCCTTAGCCAGCTCATCTCCAGCGTTAAGCGGAAGCTCTCCCTGCCACTTGGCGCCAATCACATGAGTGAGAGTTGCCAAGCCCTCCTTATGATCTTGGGCGTTAAACATCAGGGATAATGCCACCAGCGCTGCGACCGCAATAGCGGCAACAGCCGCCGCCGCAGAGCCCCATCTACGCCAAGCAAAGAAGCGAATCACCTTGCCCTCGACAGGCTCAGAATCCCCTCTTATTTCCGCCA
This sequence comes from Verrucomicrobiales bacterium, assembly GCA_021648365.1. Classification (GTDB taxonomy): domain Bacteria; phylum Verrucomicrobiota; class Verrucomicrobiia; order Verrucomicrobiales; family DEV007; genus JAADHD01. The sequence continues at coordinate 46,818 of JAKISY010000021.1, read as the reverse complement.
TCACTTCCTCGGTTATATCTGGCGACTCATTGCCAAGACGAATGCTCTCCAGCACTTCCTTGACCACGCTTTCTCCATCGCTGTTCTCCTCCAAACCATACAGCAAATGACTGGTTCTGAGATCTTCGACAAATCGATCTTTTGCAGTGGAATCCGACGCAAAAAATTCCAGCAACTCGCGGGCACCTTCTTCATCGATACTGCGATCGACATAACTCTCGAACAAGTGTGCAAAACGATCGTCCGTCATGACAGCACCTCCGGTTCACTTCGATTCTCCAAACAAGCTCTCAATGCCTTCCTGACCCGACTAAGCGTCGACGTCACCCAGGTGAGACTGCGATTTTTTTCTATCGCTATATCCTTGCAGCTCATCTTGGCAAAATAACGCCGCTTGATCAATTCAGCGCTACCGTCCTGAAGTTGATCCACACAATCCCGCAAAGCATCAACTCGATCCAGTTTGTGATCAATTCTCATGTCTTCCGCTGCCGCTGTGGCTATTTCAAGTTCCAGCACATCCCGAAACCTGTCCTTATTGCGCACTTCACGACGGCGCTTTTCGAGCTCACTCAGGATCAGGTATTTTGCCGTCACACAAAGCCACACGCCAAATTCTTTATCCGGCTGAAATTCATCAAGCTTTTGATAAGCGCGAATGAAAGTCAACTGCACCACTTCCTCCGCCAATGTGCGATCACCCAAACGGCGCAACGCATATCCCAACAACATACCTTGATACTCTCGCACCACATCCCCGTAGGCATCGAGATCGCCAGCGAGGATTTGCTGTTTTGTTTCGTGATCCATCGATAAAATTATTTTGTTTCAAATTTTACTATTCGAAAAAATTTGAGAAGTGATCTTTGATCACATCCAGAGGCCCTCCTATTTTACTTTTGGTAGAGGTCGCAACGATGACCATTTTTTCGTCCGGGTAGATACTCATGTATTGACCTCCCGCACCAATACCACTGATGAAATTCACTTTTTCTTTGCTGGTGAATTTACGCCGGTTGTGGAAGTAGTAAAAATACCCCTGCCCTTTATTGGTGTCCATGATGAGCTTGACGTAATCTGGGGACAACCATTGCTCGCTTGCATACTTTCCTTCTTGCAGGATAGCGACGCCAACCTTGATTAGTGAACGAGAGGTGAAATGGCTTCCTGCTCCACATTTGGGAATACCATTCGCTGTCCCCCATGTGTATTTTTCTGCAACTTTATCAGCCACTTCTTTTTTTATAAAGTCTTCCACTTTCCCTCCGGTTTTGATGTCTATGATCATCATAATCATAGATGGATTCAGTCCAGTGTATTTGTATTTTTTACTTTCTGCCGTAATAGGTTCAGTGTTCTCAAATATTTTCTGGAAATAATCTTGTTTGTTTTCCTTCAGCTTTCTGTCGTAATTCTTTTCTTTGAAACGGATACCGGATTTCATGAAAAGGGCATCACGTAAAGTAATCGTCTCCACTCCTTTTTGGATTTTTTCCCGATCGATTTTAGGCATAAAATCAATCACAGGTTTATCTAAGTCAGCGATACTCAGCAAGCCTAACTGAATCGCTCTAGCGAGCACAACGGAGGTCATCGTTTTGGTCACAGACATGGTGTAATGCGGTAAGTCCACACGCCCGTTGCGGTTATACATTTCAAAGACCAGCTTCCCCTTTTTCCAAATCAAAAAGCTATCGAGATTTTGATATTTCCCTGCTTTGTCATCAACGATAAATGCTTTAACGGCAGCTTCGGCTCCTGGGGTGTCCAGAGTGCCAACCTGAATACCATCGCCCAGATCCTCCGGCGACGTGCTAGCATAGGCTTCCTTGAGCATTGAGGCTGACTTCCCTCCCTCCCCTTCACCTTTTTCCAAATAGGGCAGTCCAGCTGCGTGAGCGTTAAAACTAAGTGCAACTACTAGAGCCACACAATTTGATAGTATTCGTGCTTTCATTATTTTTTGTCCTGGTTTGCCGCCTCCGCTGATTTCCGTTTGAGCCGTTGCTCACGCCGTTTGCGTTTTTTCTCGTCCCCCTCAGTCTTATCAGGCTTTGATTTTTTCTCCGGCTTACCCAACTTTACCAATTTTGGATAGCTCTTAATCGCCGACGCAAGCTTCACCGGGTCGTCGCGAACATCAAAAGCCGCGAGGCAGTGATCATTCGTCTCGACCATCCATTGACGTAGCTTCTTCTGGTATTGACCGATGCGCTGTTGGTGTTCCGGAGCATCCATCAGGTTAACCGTGCAACCCGGATCCTTCTCTAAGTCATAAAACTCCTGCGGAACCCGATGACGATACATGTCCACTCGCTGTTGAATCGCAGCATCATCCTTGCCTGCTTTTTCCATCGCTTTAAAAGTCAGCCCCTCGTTGTTATTACGGTATTTGAATTTCCCGTCGGAAAAGGCATTGAAAATATAACCATAACTCCCATCCTGAATACAGCGCATCGGCTTGGGCGGACCACCAATGGTGTAGTCAACCTGAGTGAACACATATTCCCGCCCCTGCTGTTGCTCCCCCTTGAACAAAGGCACCAGCGAGCGTCCGTCCACCCCCTCGGGTTTTTGCAATCCGGCGACCTCCATGAAAGTCGGAAAAATATCAATCGTCGAGACAAAATGTTTGTTATCCACACTTCCTGCCTTGGTCACCCCAGGCCAGCGCACCAGCAATGCGGTACGAGTGCTCGCCAGATAAGCGTTGGCTTTAGCAAAAGGAAAAGCCGATCCATTATCAGTGATGAACATCACCAGCGTATTGTCCGCCAAACCCGATTGCTCGAGCGCTTCGAGCACCCGCCCCACGGTATCATCCAAGCGCCTGACTGAATTATAATAATGTGATAGCTCCTTACGCACCTCGGGCAGATCTGTCAGGTAAGAAGGCACCGGCACTTCTTCGGGCGTGAACAAACGCGAAGGTTCCTCCGCATTTTTTACCGGCTTATCCGGATTATGAAAAGGTCGGTGTGGATCGTGGGAATTGACCATGAAATAGAAAGGTTTGCCTTCTTTTTTACTCCGGGAAAAAAACTCCGCCGCATAGTCGTGATACTTGCTCGGACTGCGACCCGCCCCCAAGTCCGCATAGTCGTGAACAAAGTCCCAGACAAAATCCGGATCACAGGTGGAGTGAGTGACCTTGCCCAACACCCCCGTGAGAAAACCGTTTTTCTGGAAAGTTCCAAACACCGTTGGGATTTTTTTAGAGAGCCGGTTAAAACCAAACAAACCACTGTTGTGCCCATATCGCCCGGTTGCAATCACACTTCGACTGGGTGCGCATATCGCAACATTCACATGAGCCTTTTCAAAACTCAGGCTCTGACTCGCCAGCTTCTCAAGATTGGGAGTGACTCCGGCCAATCCACCATCGAGAAAATCGAGCGCTTCATAACCAAGGTCATCAGCAGTGATCAATAAGATATTAGTTGGCGATTCAGCCGATCTGACAAAAGTCGCCAGCGAGCAAAACACGAATATTAAAATATAGCGCATGATAGATTTTGATAAAAAATACAAGGATTGAAAAGGTTTAATGTTTGCGTTTCTTTTTCTTCTTTTTCAGCTCAGGAGGATCAGGCAGATCGTATTGATCCTTGAGCGCATCAAGCCGCAGCTTCAGGCGCTTGGACACCTCTTGATAAGCGGGATCCTTGTAGCGGTTGGAAAGTTCACGCGCATCCTTTTTTAAATCATACAACTCCCAGGCATCGTAGTCGTAATAATGAATCAATTTATACCGCTCATCGCGAACCCCCATGTGCCTCGGCATATTATAAGACCCACGTGCTGCCGGAGTCCCTCCATCGTAATAAGTATATAAAATATCCTTGCGCCAATCAGTCGGAATTTCGCCAGCAAACAAAGGCTGCAAAGCACGACCATGCACCTCATCAGGCACCGGTAGCCCCGCAGCGTTGAGAAAAGTCGGCGCCAGATCAATATTCTGCACCAGCGCTGAAATACGACTTTCAGCTTTGATCTTCCCCGGCCAACGCATCAGCAGTGGCGAGCGGAAACTCTCTTCATACATCCAGCGTTTCTCGGCCCAGCCATGTTCGCCAGTGAGAAAACCCTGATCCGAACTGTAAACCACCAAGGTGTTTTTGCTCAGCCCCGCTTCATCAAGGTAGTCCAGCAAACGCCCGACGTTTTCATCCAGCCCGTCGATGCAGCGCAGGTAGTCTTTAATAAAGCGCTGATAGGTATATCGAAAACCCGCCTGCCCTTCCAACAACCCTGCTTTTTTCAACCTACGATATTCCCGGTTACGTGGATCATAAGCGTCATGCCAGATATTCCGTTGAGCCGCCGTCATTTCTTTGAGAAATTTCGGCGTCAGCTGCGCATTTTTCTCCAACTCCGCTTTCGATGGCGCGATATTGAGCACCCCTTCTTTCATCCCCTTCAAGCCCATCCAAGTGTCTTTGACAAAAGGCTGGCGACTACTGAAATCATCAAAAAGAGTCGTCGGCTCGGCAATCTCAACCCCGTCATATTCGCCCATTTTTGTAGGCGAAGGAATACGATGAATATGCGGAACCTTAAAATTGGCACACAGCAAAAAAGGTTTTTTTGTATCCCTGTTTTTCAACCAATCGAGAGCCTTATCCGTGATAATGTTGGTCGAATACCCCTCCACCTTCGACGCTCCTTTACTGCCACTGAGAAACTCGGGATTATAATACGACCCCTGCCCCGATTTACCCGAAAGAATTTCCCAATGCTGAAACTCATCCGTCGGATTGCCCTTGAGATGCCATTTCCCAATCAATCCCGTCTGATACCCCGCTTTGCCCAATTCGCGGGAATACACCCACTGTTCACCATCCCACGCCGATCCATTACCTGTGATGCCGTTGGCATGACTGTGTTTACCCGTCAGGATCGCCGCACGACTCGGACAACAGATCGAATTGACATTAAACGAGCGGTCAAAAATAGCCCCTTCCTTGGCGATGCGATCGAGATTAGGCGTTTGATTGATCGATCCCTCATAGGCTCCAATCGTTCTCAGCGCATGATCATCTGAAAACAAAAATAAAATATTGGGGCGCTCATCAGCAAAAAGAGAACCGCTGATCAACAAACAAAACAAAAATAGATGGTTTTTTTTCATAACAAATAGACAAAGCAAATAGCTCCTTTTCCAAAGTAGGGTCGAGCCGCCCTTTTTGTCACAAAAAATTATTCTCTCCGTATATTGGTAGAGTGCTCACTCCAACAGCGCTCCTATATTCACCCCCCTGCTGACACCTTCCCTCCCCATCTCTCATTTAACAAAGCTACAAAAATAACATCCCATTTTTTACCCCTATTTTGCACTTTTCTCCAAAGTAACGCCATCAGGCCAGTTGACGAATGGCCAATTCTCTCTAATGATTTACGCTTTAGTAAAGGTTTCACAAAAAAACTGAAACCCATAATTGACCCAGACTATCAAACCATAGCCATAGCCAATGAAACTTTCCCGCCCAAGCCTATACGCCACCGCCCTGCTCGCAAGCATTGCCTTCACCACACAAGCCGCTGACAAACCTAGCAATATCGATTTTGTCAAAGACGTGCAGCCGATCTTCGAAGCCGCCTGCGTCAACTGCCACGACGAAGCCAGCAACGAAAAAGACGGTGGTGACTACCGCATGGACACCAAGGAGTTGGCGTTCAAAGGCGGTAAGGACTACAACCCCTCCATCGTCGCTGGTGATCCCAACGAATCACCCGTCTGGTGGATGACCACCGAGCCCGCTGATGGCGACGTGATGCCCGCCAAACCCAAAACCAACGCACCTATCACCAAACTGCAACAGGACATCCTCGAAGCTTGGGTGAAAGAAGGCGCCAAATGGCCAGACGGCTTGGATCTAGTCGAGACACCACGCCTGAAGTTTAAAGTCAACATTTTGCCCATCTTGAAAAAAGGGCCTCCTTTTTCTGAGAAAAAAATCGGAACGATCAAAACCTGGATCAACCAAGGTGCCACTTGGCCTGCCAAATACCAACTACCGCTCGAAGGCGAAGTCAAAACCATCGCCGAACCCGCTGGCAACTTCACTGCCACCGTATTGCCACTGTTGAAAAAAGGCGGTGAGTTCTCCGTCGCAGAAATTGCTACCCTCAGCAAATGGGCAGATGACGGCGCACTCTGGCCCAAAGGATTCAAACTTCCCCTCGCTGAAGTGAAGGGTCCCAAAGACGACATCACCCTGACCGCTAAAATTCATGGTAAAATCATCGCCGACTCCAAGGAAAAAACCGAAGCGGAAATGAAGAACTATGAAAGCGCCATCCCCATGTCGGGAGTGAAGTTTGACATGGTAGCGATCAAAGGTGGCGAATTTCTAATGGGCAGCCCTGACTCGGAAAAAGACCGCGCTGAAGACGAAGGTCCACAACGCAAAATCGCCATCGAGCCGTTCTGGATGGGCAAATACGAAGTCACCTGGAATATGTATGAACCTTATGGCACCACTGAAGTGCCTCGTCGTAAAGACGGTTTCCCTGAAAAAGTGACTGAAGAAATGGAGCTGCGTGAACTCGTTTCTGCTCCCACCACCGCTTACTCAGAAATGAGCTTCGGCATGGGCACCGACGGTTTTCCTGCCATCTGCATGACCCAACACGCCGCCAACAAATTCTGTCAGTGGCTCAGCGCGCAAACCGGACATTTCTACCGCCTGCCAACCGAAGCCGAATGGGAATACGCTTGTCGCGCGGGCACCACCACCGCCTACTCTTTTGGAGACGACCCAGAAAAACTTAAAGAATACGGCGTATTCGATGCCAACCAGTATGCCAAAGTAGGCACCCTGAAACCCAATCAATGGGGTCTCTACGATATGCACGGCAACGTGATGGAGTGGGTCATCGACCTATACGCACCTTACAAAAAAGATTTCAAGAACCCAAACCCATGGGTGGTTCCTACCGAACTCTACCCTCGTGTCGCACGCGGTGGATCTTGGTATGATTACGCTTCTGATTCCCGTGCAGCGATTCGCTTCGCTTCTGAGGCAGATTGGAAAATGGAAGACCCACAGTTACCCAAATCCATCTGGTACCACACAGACGCTCAATGGCTCGGCTTCCGCCTCGTGCGCCCGCTGAAAACTCCCTCAGTTGAAGAGATGCATAAGTTCTGGAACATCGGAGTGATCCCAGACGAAGACTAAATCTCTCGGCACAGTCCCAGTGGACGCAAAAAGACGAACCGGCGCATCACTTGCACCCGTTCGTCTTTTTTGTATATTGCCCCTAACATCATGAAAGCCCACCTAAGCCACCTTTTCACCGCCGCGCTGCTAACAAGCAGCGCCTTTTCCTCATCAGCTCAAGCACAGGCAAAAGACCCACCGCCAAGTAATATCGACTTTACCAATGACGTGCAACCCATCTTCGAAGCCGCCTGCGTGCATTGCCATGACGAAGACAGCAATGAAAAAGAAGGCGGTGACTACCGCATGGATACCAAAGAGCTCGCCTTCAAAGGAGGCAAGGATTACAACCCCTCCATCGTCGCCGGTGATCCCAATGAATCGCCCGTCTGGTGGATGACCACCGAACCCGCCGACGGCGACGTGATGCCCGCCAAACCGAAAACCAATGCGCCACTGACCAAAATTCAACAGAACATCCTCGAAGCCTGGGTCAAAGAAGGTGCCAAGTGGCCAGACGACATCGAGCTGGTTTCCGTGCCACGCCTAAATTTCAAGGTCAACGTGCTACCCATCCTAAGAAAAGGAGCTCCCTTTTCAGCTAAAAAAATCGACACCCTGAAAACCTGGATCGCACAGGGAGCGTTGTGGCCAATAAATTACACCCTACCCCTCGAAGGCGAAGCCAAAAAAATCGCTGCGCCTGCCGGAAATTTCACCCTCACAATTTTACCGCTACTGCAAAAAGGCGGCGAGTTTTCAGTCAAAGAAATCGCCACTCTCAGCAAATGGACAAAGGACGGCGCACCATGGCCAGAAAATTACAAGCTCCCCCTCGCGGAAGAAAAAGGTCCCAAGGATGATCTCACCCTGACCGCAAATATCCGCAAAAACATCCTCAGCAAATCCACAGAGGAAACTCAGGCTGCGATGAAAAATTACAGCAGCAAAATCCCTGAAACCGGCGTGGATTTTGAAATGGTCGCCCTCAAAGGCGGCACTTTCACTATGGGCAGTCCGCTCAGTGAAAAAGGGCGCAACCAAGACGAATCACCCCAACACCAAGTCACAATCGCCCCCTTCTGGATGGGCAAATTCGAAGTCACTTGGAACATGTACGAACCTTACGAAATCACCGACCTCGCTCGTCGCAAAGATGGCTTCCCCGAAAAAGTAAGTGAAGACACGCTGGCGCAAGGTCTAGTATCCGCACCAACTTCACCCTACTCAGAAATGAGTTTCGGCATGGGAACCGATGGCTTTCCGGCGATCAGTATGACCCAACACGCTGCCAACAAATTCTGTCAGTGGCTTAGCGCGCAAACTGGTCACTTCTACCGCCTGCCCACCGAAGCCGAATGGGAATACGCTTGTCGCGCTGGCACCACCACCACCTATTCTTTTGGTGACAATCCCGCCGATCTCAAAGATTACGCCGTATTTGATGCGGAACAATATGCTAAGGTAGGCTCCAAAAAACCCAATCCTTGGGGACTCTACGACATGCACGGCAATGTGCTCGAATGGGTACTCGACCAACACGCACCCTATAGCAAAAAAACCGCCACCAACCCATGGGTCAAAGCTACTCAGCTCTACCCGCGCGTTGCGCGTGGCGGTTCGTGGTATGACTACGCCAAAGACTGCCGCAGCGCGATGCGCATCCAATCGGACAAAGATTGGAAAATGAACGACCCCCAACTGCCCCAGTCCATCTGGTACCACACCGACGCCGAATGGCTCGGCTTCCGCCTCGTCCGCCCACTGAAAGTCCCTTCGGCAAAAGCAATGCACGAATACTGGAACCTCGGCGTGATCCCTGAAGACGACGACTACTGAGCAAAAAAAATCTCACGCCCGCTTCGCTCAAGCCGCAGAGACGCAAAGGAAGAAAGGAAATTGATGAAATGAAAGGAAATGAAATGAAATCGGTCAAATCGTGGTAGACGCCTCTGTTAAAATTCATCAATCGCTTGGACCAGAATTATTGTAATCCGTGTATGAAGTGATTCTAGCAAAAGAACTAACTAACAGAGGATTAGTTGTTAAAAGACAAGTAGCCGTGCCTATAGAATATCAAGGTCTTAAATTTGATGAAGGCTTCCGCGCAGATATCATTGTGGAGAACAAAGTGATTCTAGAATTAAAATCCGTTGAGCAACTAAATAAAGTTCATCACAAACAACTGCTCACCTACCTGAAATTAACAAAAATAAAATTAGGTTTTCTCTTAAATTTCGGCGCGCCATTAATGAAAAACGGAATAACAAGAATAGTAAACGACCTTTAAAAAATCTCCCCCCTTTGCGTCTTAGCGGCTTGAGCGAAGCGGGCGTGATAACCTCTTCCATCCCCAATTCCTAACAAAATGTACCGCCTCCGCCCCCTCCTGCTCATCCTATTCGCCCTCTTTCCCCTCCTCAATTCTTCCATCGCGCAAAGCCCCACGCCCAAACAAAAACCCATCCTGCTGTCCTTCCAAAAACCGCGCATGGGTACCCTGTTCACCATCCGCCTTTGGAGCACCCCCGCCGACAGCCAAAAAGCCCGTGCCGCCGCCGATGCCGCATTTGAAGAAATAGGCCGCCTCAACTCCATCCTCTCCGACTACGAACTCAACTCCGAGCTGCTGCTGATCACCCGCAAGCCCAAAAATACCTGGCTGCCCGCTAGCGAAGATTTTATCAACATCCTAAGCCTCAGTCAGCAACTCTCCATCGCCACAAATGGAGCCTTCGACGTCACCGCCGGCCCCCATATCCGTAACTGGCGCCTCAGCAAACGCGACCGCCGCCTGCCGCGACCAGAACGCATCCAAGACGCCTTTTCAAAAACCGGCTATCAAAAGGTCGCTATCGATCTCAAAAATAAAACAGTCAAATTTGCCGTTGATGGCATGCGCTTGGATTTTGGAGGCATCGCCAAAGGCTACGCCGCCGATGCCGCGCTCGCCATCCTCACTCAGCGAGGTTTTCCACGAGCCATCGTCGCCGGCAGCGGTGACATCGTCGTCGGCGACGCCCCTCCTGGTCACCCCGAAGGCTGGGCAATCGGCATCCGCTCGCTGGATCAAGAAGACTCAAAAAAACTCACCGACACCGTGCTGCTCACTCACGCAGCCGTCTCGACGTCAGGGGACTTGCAGCAATTTCTCGACATCGACGGCAAACGCTACTCCCACATCGTCGATCCCAAAACTGGACTCGGCCTCACCGAACGGATCGGTGTCACCATCATCGGCCCCAACGCCGTCACCACCGACAGCACCGCCACCGCCGTCAGCGTGATGGGAAAAACCCGCGGCCTCGCTTACATCGAAAAACAACCCCATCTCGAATGCCTGATCGTCGCCAAGGATGATGACGGCAAAGACACCTTCACCGAGTCGAGTGGCTTTGGGGAGAAAAGAGCTAAATAGCCATGATGGACGATGGCTTAATATTGGTAGATATTTAGAGATTTCGAAAGCTACTATCAGCGAGGCTTTAATCAAAGCCTATCATAATAGACGAAACCACGTTGGGACAAATTCTAAATAAATAGGAGTAATGATTTCACTTGCAGCCCACTTAATAACCATTTACAAGGGTTCACATGAACACACTAGAGAAAGTTTATCATGTCTCTGAGGTAGCCGATATTTGCGGGGTTTCTAAGGAAACTATTAGAAAATGGGATCGCTCGGGTAAACTGAAAGCAATGAGGGAGGATTCCACTGCCTATAGAGTCTATGATCGAAGCTCACTTGAAAAATTAGATGAAGCTCGTTTATTTTTTAGTCATTCCGAGGTACGACCCAAAAAGGTGAAACCTAAACGGAACTATTCATTAATTGAACTCTTTGCGGGAGCTGGTGGCTTGGCATTAGGTCTAGAACGCAATGGGTTCGAATCCGTATTGCTAAATGAAATCGACCGTAATGCCTGCAAAACTTTGAGACATAACCGGCCTAAATGGAATGTGGTTGAAGGACCGATAGAGAGTGTGGATTTTACAAGTTACCATGATAAAATTGATGTCGTAACAGGTGGGTTTCCTTGTCAGTCGTTCAGTTATGCTGGAAAAAAACGCGGATTCGAAGACACCCGAGGCACTTTATTTTTTGAATACGCTCGGTGCTTGAAAGAGGTTCGCCCCAAAGTTTTTCTTGGCGAAAACGTAAGAGGCTTATTAAGGCATGATCAGGGACGCACATTACAAACAATGCTAACGGTCTTAAAAGACCTAGGCTATAAGGTTTTTGAACCAAGAGTTTTAAAGGCTATGCATCATCGAGTTCCACAAAAAAGAGAACGATTGATTATTGTAGGTGTACGCGATGATTTAAGCTATGACGGAGAATTTGAATGGCCTGTTCCTACTGGACGTATTTACACATTGAGAGATGCCTTAAAAAAAGGAGATCTATACCCATGTGATGTGCCCGATTCTGAAGGACAAACCTACCCCGAGCATAAAAAAGCTATTATGGAATTAATTCCTCCTGGGGGATATTGGCGCGATCTGCCTTTAAATCTTCAAAAATCTTACATGAAAAAAAGTTTCTATCTTGGTGGCGGTAAAACCGGGATGGCTCGAAGAATGAATTGGGACGAACCCTCTCTGACTCTCACCACTGCACCTGCTCAAAAACAAACAGAAAGGTGCCATCCTGATGAAACTAGACCATTCACGACCAAGGAGTATGCCAGAGTGCAAACTTTTCCTGATGAATGGTTTTTTGAAGGCTCACAAACTGCTATTTACAAACAAATTGGAAATGCCGTCCCTGTTAACTTGGCTGAAGCACTCGGTCAAAGCTTAGTGCGATTGTTAAATTCTATCTAGAATTGGACTTTCTCAGCGAGTTGCTGAATGACACCATCGAGTTCAGATTTATAATTTGCCTCCTTGGCTATATCCCCAATAGCTTTGGCTAAATCCATATAAAAATCCTCATCTCCGGTTAGCCTGTGCCAAAACTCTTTACCTGAATGAACAGGGTAATGATATTGTTTTTCTAGCCTCTTGTAATGGGAGTTTATTTCATTCGGTTCACCATATATAATTCCGACGATCATTTGGTCATGAGAAATACCTAGACCATTGGTTCGACCTAAATTGATCACACTGTTAAAGTGCCTCGCGATGGTTTCTACATCGTCTTTATTGATTGTATTTGGTCCGGATTTGAGTTGACAGTATTTTTTCAGCCCATCTAGCTGATCTTCAAATTCTATATCTATTCCAGAGGTGACACTTCCAAATGAGCCGAGAACGTCGTTCGCAAATTTTTGAATATTGGTTCCAAATGAAGTGGTTATCGAAGTCCCAAGTACGCGCGGGTAAATCAGAGCTTTGGCGATACTTTCTTTATCTGAATTCCCTGTTAAAAATAAAGATCTGCGACTTAATTTTTCTGTTTGCTAGTCTATAAAAAGATGTCAGGACAATATTCTTGCAGTCAGGCACCAAAGGCTATTACCAAACACAGTCTATCCCTCCGCCCTAAGACAAGACATCACCACACAGAACTACAGACAGTTGATGAAATACGTCCTACAGACCATGCCGGCCAAACCCACCTTCACAGCTCCTTCAACTCGCCCAACAATTCAAATGGCATCGAAACAATAGCCTAGTTCCCAATGTGCCGCACTTTCTGTTCGTTAATTTTCCGAACTGGCTTACAAAATGGCATGGTTCGCCACAGAGCTGGTACGTTTGTTGGCATCACGTTCTTTTCGCATGGAACCCTTCCATTCAATCTCTCGTCAACCCATCGATGAACTGCAGCAAGTCCAAACGTCCGTCTTCGGATTTCGCGGAGGTAGAAAAAACCAACGGCTCACCGGTAGTGTATTCACTCAGCGCATCGAGGAACAACTTCTGGTTATCCTTCATCCGACCCGGCTTGACCTTGTCAGACTTTGTGAATACGAGAGAAAAAGGAACATTGCGCTCTACCAACCAAGTTACGTGATCAATGTCGATCGCCATCGGCTCATGTCGGGAATCAATCAATACAAACACGTGCTTGAGCCCCTCCCTGAACTCGATGTAATCCGCAACAAAATCGTTAAACCGCTGGCGCTCAGCCTTAGCTGCTTTTGCATAACCGTAGCCAGGAAGATCAACGAAGCACCAGTCTTCGTTGATCACAAAAAAATTGATCAATCGCGTGCGCCCCGGTTTGCTCGAAACGTTCGCCAACATCTTCTGATTACAAAGCAGATTCAAAAGCGACGACTTGCCCACATTGGATCGGCCGATGAAGGCAAATTCCGGCAAGTCCGATTTTGGGCAGTCGTCAAGGCTCACCGCACTGGTGGCAAATTTAGCTGAAGTGATTTTCATTTTCTTGAATGTAACATAGACGCTATTCAAAGGCTCCGGCATTCTAATGGCATACTGCCACACCTTACCCTTTCTGGATAGGCGTCAGGTGCATATTCTTGCAATTACCGCCTCTTCTCAATCGAATAGGTTAAGGATTAAGTGGGGTTTTCACCCGCGTGATATAGCCTTCACAGCCTTACAAGTGAGCAACAGTTCATTCCGACAAGCTTCAAATTGCGTAACTATTCAGGTTGTTAGAAGGCAGGGGAACCTGTAGATCAGAAAAATCACTTTTTTACACCCTCGTCACCCATCTTCTTAAGGCGTTAGCGGCGCATGATATCCATTCGTCGTTAGCGAAGCGATGATCGTTGCCGTAATCAATCCCTCAAACTACCCCTCCCTTAAAAAAACTTCTTCATGTCCTTCGTGCCCTTCATGGTGAGCTCATACTCGCTCACCGTCATGATTACCTGTCACCACATACCATCACATGATAGAAGGCGTCAGAATATTCGATTCGATCTTGTCGCGGCATAATTTAGTCTCAGAAACTTGTTTTTTCTGCCCTTCTATCTTTGCCAACCCAGCTTTTCCGCCCTATTCCAAGCCGCCTCGCCTTTTATGTCTGCTAAGTATTTGCTTTTTCCCCTCCCCTGCCCTTTGATGATCTAACTGCATTTATGGGGGCAATCGGACAAAAGAACAAAGATAAACCATCTCCCCTCATTCACACCTAATCTACTAATTTATCATGGCGAACGGATTTGAAATCGAAGGAACCGTTCACTTAATCAATGAGATTCAGACATTCGACAGCGGATTCACCAAAAGGGAATTTGTTGTTGAAGTGATGGATGGAAAATTTCCTCAAATGTTGAAATTTGAGTGCTTGAAAGACAAGACATCCCTACTCGATGGTCTGAACAAAGGGGATGCGATTAAGGTGAACTTTGATATTCGTGGCAACGAATACAACGGCAGATTCTACGTGAATTTGAATGCCTGGAAGATTGAACGAAGTGGAGGTTCTACAGGCACGAATCCTAGCGAAGAAGGCGGCGATATAGACCATACGATAAGCGAGCCACCTGCGGGCTATGGTCAGCCTGACACGAGTGACGATATCCCATTTTAGTGGGGAAAAATGGATTGGGGTGCTTTGCAGTCACCCCGAATCCCATGCCACCACACATCTATAGAAGTATAGGGGCGCGGCAATTAATAGATGCCCCAAATGCGCAGGTTTTTACTTCTTTAGGCATCCTGTAGCTCAAGCAACACATCTGGCCGCTGTGCTGCGATTTTCAGCAAGGTTTGAGCCGGGCCACTTGGTCGAGTTTCGTTGCCTTCCCATTTTTGCAAGGTCTTTATAGGGATACCCATAAGGTCAGCAAATGCAGACTGAGTAAGATTCAAGTTTGCCCTAATTTTAGCAACATCATTGTTAGCCTTCCAATTACGAGCATTGTCCCGTCTGGCGTCTTCCGGATCGATAGCGATACGCTCCCAACCGCCAGCTGCATTTTTGCGAAGTTTCCAAGCTCGCGAAGGAGGTTTTTCACCGCGAGCCACTGCTTCCGCGCTTCTCTCTAGCTCATTGATTCTAGCTTTTTTCATAATACAGTTTTTTTGAGTTTTTTTCTCGGTAAAGATTCTCGCACGCTTCAATCTAGAGCTTCTCTGATATTTTTGATTTCCTTACTCGTGAGATCGGTTTTCTTCTTTTTGGAATAAAGCTCACAGAGAGTAATTGAAGCAATAAGTAAATACCCTTAAAGGGTGCTTTTGGAAGGAGGGCCACGCAATGAAATATTATACCAGCACAACCATGCTCGTCTTTCCTTTCCTTTGCATTCTCTTTCGCCTCCCCCTCTTCCTCTGTGCTCTCGCGCCCTCGGTGGCGGGTAAAAGCCCCACCTCGCAGCTTACCAGGGTACGGGATCGCGTCACCCCACATAAGCCAATCCGCTCAAACCCTTGATCTATTCTCTCATAATCTGAACAAAACAATTCTCCATTTGCCTTTTTTGCCTCTATCTCCGATAATTTCCCTCTTTTTATATTCTCACTTAACTCAATCTTTAAATTTATTCATTCATGGCAACTAAAGTAGGCATCATCGGAGCTGGCGGTATGGTCAGTTATCACATAGACGGTTTCAAAAATGCAGGCGCAGAAATCATCGCTATCGCCGACATGAACCAAGACGCTGCCCAGGCAGTCGCCGATGCCAACGGCATCCCGCAAGTCTTCGGCGATGTCGCTGAAATGCTTGCTCTGCCAGAGCTAGATGCGGTCAGCATCATCGTTCCCAATAAATTTCACGCTCCTATCTCCATTCAGGCGCTCGAAGCGGGCAAACACGTCTTCTGCGAAAAACCACCTGCACTCAACGCAGCCGAAGCAGAAGAAATGATCGAAGTCGCGAAAAAATCGGGCAAACGTCTGATGTTCAACTTCAACAACCGCGCCCGTCCTGAGTCCTACGCGATGATGGGCTATCAGAAAGACGGCACCATCGGCACCATCAACTCAGCTCAAGCCAAATGGTGTCGCCGCACTGGCATCCCTGGTTTTGGCGGTTGGTTCACCACCAAAGCGCTGTCAGGCGGCGGGCCGATGATCGACTTGCTGCACATGCTCGACCTCGCGCTGTTTTTCATGGGCAACCCTGAGCCAGCTCATGTGCTTGGACAGACTTTTGATGACTTCATCACCGACAAAGGGTTCAAAGGTCCTTGGGGATTACCAGATGTCGAAGGAGGCACCACCGACGTCGAAGCGGCGGCTCACGGCTTCATCACTTTCAAAACCGGACAAACGCTGAGCATCCAAATCTCTTGGGCAGAAATGGTCAAACGGGAGGAAGTCTCGGTGATTTTTCAAGGCACCGGAGCTGGCGGTAAAGTTGAGCGCCTCTTCGCTCGTGACGGACTCGACGAAACAGCAATCGACTCTTGCGAACTCTACGTGCAAGAACACGGCAACTCGGTCAACCGCTCCATCGTAGTCGAAGAATGTGAAGACATGGGGCGCATCCGCTCTGCGACTAACTTTATTCTTGCGATCGAAGGCAAAGAAGAACCGCTCAATACACCCGACCAAGCTCTGTCGCTGATGAAAATCATCGACGCGCTTTATGAAAGTGCTAAAACGGGTGCCCCAGTGTCTTGTTAAAAAAAATCTAACTTCTACCTTCTACCTCAAATTTCATGAAAAGAAAAATACGCATGGGCATGGTCGGAGGCGGTCGTGGTGGTTTCATCGGGCAAGTCCACCGCATGGCTGCCAATCTTGATGGAAAAATCGAACTGGTCGCTGGATGCTTTTCCTCTGATCCAGAAAAGTCGCGCATCTCGGGCGAGGATTATTTTCTCGACCCGTCCAGAGTGTATGCCAGCTATCAGGAAATGGCGGAGAAAGAAGCTGCTCTACCAGCAGATCAGCGCATCGACTTCGTCAGCATCGTGGTGCAAAATAATCTGCACTTTCCGGTAGCCGAGACTTTTCTCAAAGCGGGCATCCACGTCATCTGCGACAAACCGATGACCACCACCCTCGAGTCAGCCTTCGAGCTGCGCGACTTGGTAGATGAAACGGGTCTGATCTTCGGGCTCACTCATAACTACACCGGCTACCCAATGGTCAAAGAAGCGCGCCGCATGGTGCAGGACGGTGAACTCGGTCGCATCGTCAAGGTGGTCACCGAATACCCACAAGGTTACGCCGCTGGCGACATGGAAGGCACTGCCGACAGCCAAATCGCCAACTGGCGCGCCGACCCTAAGATCAACGGTATTTCCAACTGCATGGGCGACATCGGCACTCACGCTGAGAACCTCGGGCACTACATCACCGGACTGGAAATCGACGAACTTTGCGCCGACCTCAGCACCTTCATCCCCGGACGAGTGCTCGACGACGACGGCAATTTGTTGGTGCGTTACAAAGGCGGCGCCAAGGGGCTCCTTTACGCCTCGCAGATTTCAGCCGGAGACGAGAACAATCTTAACATCCGTGTTTATGGCACCAAAGCCTCGCTCGAATGGCATCAAGAGGACCCCAACGAGCTGATCGTCAAATACTCCCAAGCTCCGCGAAAAATCTACCGCCGTGGCAACGGTTACCTCGGTGCAGCGGCGCAGGCCAATAGCCGCACGCCTTTTGCCCATCCCGAAGGATTCATCGAGGCCTTTGCTAACATTTATCTAGCGATCGCCGCAGCGGTCAACGACCGCATCGAAGGCAATGAGCCGCCGGCAGAAGGTTACGATTTCCCCGATGTCACCGACGGCATCATTGGTCTGGCTTTCATCCAAGCCGCAGTCGAAAGCTCGCAGTCCGATGAAAAATGGATCAAATTTCCAGAAGTTTAACATTTAACAAACAACCACATAATACCATGGCAAGACCAGTAACACTCTTCACCGGCCAGTGGGCCGACCTCCCCTGCGAGACGATCATCGAAAAAGCCAAGTCCTTCGGTTACGACGGTGTGGAATTTGGCTGCTGGGGCGACCATTTCGAAATCAACAAAGCTGACGCTGACTACTGCAAAGGCAAACGAGACCTGTTGGCAAAACACGATATGAAATGTTACGCCATTTCTGCTCACCTCGTAGGTCAGGCTGTCTGTGATAACATCGACGAACGCCACGCCCAAATTCTACCCGATTACATCTACGGTGACGGTGATCCCGAAGGCGTGCGTCAACGTGCGGCTGAAGAGCTGAAAAAAACCGCGCGTGCCGCTAAAGAACTAGGCGTGAAAGTGGTCAACGGATTCACCGGCTCTTCCATCTGGCATCTGCTCTATTCCTTCCCACCCAACCTGCCCGGACAGATCGACAAAGGTTACGACGACTTCGCCGAACGCTTTGGACCGATCATGGATGAGTTCCAAAACAACGGCATCAAATTTGGTCTCGAAGTACACCCCACCGAGATTGCCTTCGACATCGCCTCCGCTGAGCGTGCGCTTTCCGCCATCGGCAACCACCCTGCTTTTGGATTCAACTACGACCCCAGCCACTTCGGTTATCAAGGGGTCGATTACGTCGAATTCATCTACCGTTTCGCAGATCGCATCAATCACGTGCACATGAAAGACGTTAGCTGGTCTGAGCATCCCACCGATGCTGGCGTATTTGGTGGTCACGTCGATTTTCACAATCACAAGCGCTATTGGGACTTCAAGTCCGTCGGCCGTGGCGACATCAACTTCGAGAAGATCATCCGCGCACTCAACGACATCCAATACACCGGCCCACTCTCTGTCGAATGGGAAGACGGCGGTATGGATCGCGAACACGGCGCTACCGAGTCCTGCGAATTCTGCAAAGACATCGACTTCCCGTCTTCGGACATCGTCTTTGACGAACAGTTCGACCGCTGAGAGTCAACACTACACGACATTTTCGAAGAAAGAAGGGAACCGCAGATTACACAGATTTTCACAGATAAAAAGGAACTAAAGCTAACATGACAAAAATCGATAAAAGGTGTCTCATGCTGATAATGACACCTCAATCAGTGTTTCCTTAGAATTTTCTTCTCTTTTTCTGTTTGCGCTTAGCCACTTCAAGCGTATCGATTGATCTTTAATGAAAGCACTCCTTGCTCTTGAAGATGGCACTTGTTTCGAAGGCACCGCCTTTGGCGCTCTTGATGTTACCTCCACCGGAGAAGCCTGTTTCAACACGTCGATGACGGGTTATCAGGAAGTCCTCACCGATCCTTCTTATCGCGGTCAAATCGTCTCCATGACTTATCCCTTGATTGGGAATTATGGCATCAACCCTGATGACAACGAGAGCGATCAGCCCCATGTGCGCGGATTCGTGATCGAAGAACTCTGCGAGACACCCAGCAACTGGCGCTCGACCGAAACTCTAGACGCCTACCTGAAACGCCACAAGGTCCCCGGTATCCAAGGCATCGACACACGCGCACTGACCAAACGCCTACGCGAACAAGGCGCGATGCGTGCAGTGATCTCCACCGATCCTGAGCTCACTTCAGAGCAAGCGGTAAATTTGGCTCAAGAAAGCCCCTCCATGGAAGGCTCGGATTTTGTCAAAGAAGTCTCTACCGCAGAGAATTATCGCTGGGATCCCGAGGATATCCTCAGCCAGCAATGGACGATCCCCAATGCCTGTCAGGAAATCCCTGGGCAACGGATCGATGAAAACCAACAGCACTTTTTGCCTTTAGGCGAAGCCAAATACCATATCGTCGCCTACGACCTCGGCATCAAACGCAACATCCTGCGCATGTTGCGCCAAGCTGGGTTCACGGTAGATGTGGTCAATGCTCGCACCTCCGCAGAAGAAGTGCTCGCGCTCAAACCCGACGGGATTTTCCTATCCAATGGCCCCGGCGACCCCGCAGCCTTGGACTATGTGCACCAAGAAATTGAGAAATTGATCGGCAAAAAGCCTATTTTTGCCATTTGTCTCGGCCATCAGATACTCTGTCACGCTTTTGGAGGCAAAACCTTCAAACTGAAATTCGGTCACCGTGGCGGCAACCAGCCGGTGAAGGATTTGCGTAGCGAAAAGATCGCCATCACATCGCAAAACCACGGCTTCGCTGTTGATCCAGCAAGCTTGCCAGAGGATGTTGAAGTTACTCACATCAACCTCAATGATCACACGGTCGAAGGTTTACGCCACAAAAAACACCCCGTTTTCAGCGTGCAATATCACCCCGAAGCTTCCCCTGGACCCAACGACGCCGCATATTTTTTCGAAGAATTCAGCAATCTGATTGATTCTCAGAGATAAATCCTGTTTAATACCGCCTAGTTATGGCCAAAATCACTATTTACGTCCCCGATCAGGAACCTATTAAGGTTTCTTTTGATGAACAAGCAGAGATCACCATCGGTCGCGCACCAGATAATGATCTGGTGGTCGATCATGAATCCATGTCTGGACATCACGCCAAATTGCAACAAGAGGGCGATGGCTACATCCTCGTTGATCTCGATTCGACCAATGGCAGCAAGATCGATGGCATCTCCACTGGTAGCGGACCATTATCCAACGGCACCCAGATCACTTTTGGTAAAGTCGATGCGGTTTACGAATGTGAGGAAGTCGTCGAAGAGGTGTCTGAAGAAGAAAGCTTCGGAGGTGATGGAGAAAGCTTCGTCAGTGATATGCAAGTCGATATCGCCGAGACCTCCGTGAAAGCCGCCGGCTTCTCTAACCTATCGCCCTTGGAAAAAGCGGTAGAAAAAGATCAATTTGGCAAAGTCGCCATGGTAGCTGGAGTCATCGCCATTCTCGCAGCCCTAGTGACTTTTGGTGCCGCCGCCTCTATGAAAGTTGGCTAACAAGACCCTGTGGGGCTGGAATTTCTACCTTCACTTGCCCACGCTTATATCTCTTGCGAGAATCTCAGCGGAAGAACTCTGCCCACGCTCATTTGCCCTTATATTTTTAATCACTAAAATTCACTATGTCCAATACCGTAATTGTAGGAGCCCAATGGGGTGATGAAGGAAAAGGTAAAATCGTCGATTACCTGACCGATCAAACTGAAATCGTCGTCCGCGCTCAAGGTGGAAACAATGCCGGGCACACTGTCATCAGCGAAGGAGTCACTTACATTCTCCACCTGATCCCCTCCGGCATTCTCTGGCCTAGCAAAACTTGTGTGATCGGCAATGGCGTGGTCATCGATCCTGTTTCACTGCTCGAAGAGATCGATACTTTGGCAGAGCAAGGCATCACGGTCGAAGCCAGTCGCTTGTTGATCAGTAATCGCGCGCACCTCGTGCTGCCTTCGCACCGCGCTATCGACGCTTTGAAAGAAGCTCGTCGCGGTGACCAAAAGATCGGCACCACCAACCGCGGCATCGGCCCCGCCTACTCAGATAAAATCGATCGCTCGGGCATGCGCCTACACGAACTGTTTGACGAAAATTTTTCTGCTCGCCTGAAAGAAAATCTTGAACAGTGCAATCTACTGCTCAGTGAAGCCGGTATCGAAAACATCGACGTCGAAGGCTCTGTCACGGCTTACGCTAAAGCCGCCGAGAGACTGCGTCCTTTTGTCTGCGACACCATCGGATTTTTGCATCAAGCTCTCGCCGACAATCGCAGCATGCTCTTCGAAGGTGCCCAAGGCACCTACCTCGATGTCGATTTCGGCACTTACCCTTACGTCACTTCATCCAATACCACATCGGGCGGAGCCTGCACTGGATCAGGAGTGCCGCCACAGCGCATCGACAAAGTGGTCGGCGTGATCAAAGCTTACACCACTCGTGTTGGCGAAGGTCCCTTTCCCACGGAAGACGACGGCTTTGGCGATGTGATGCACGGCATGGGGCGCGAATTTGGCGCCACCACTGGACGCGAGCGCCGCTGCGGCTGGCTCGATTTGGTGCTGCTGCGCTACGCGACTTACGTCAACGGCATCGACGAACTAGCGATGACCAATCTCGACGGACTCGACGGACTCGATGAGATCCCCGTCTGCACTCACTACGAGCTGGATGGCGAAAAACTCGACCTGCCACCCGCCTCAGCGGCTGACCTCGAACGCGCCACGCCCATTTACGATACTCTACCCGGCTGGAAATCTCCCATCGACGAAGTTCGCAAGCTTGCCGATTTGCCAGAAAAAGCCCGCGATTACCTCGCTTACGTCACCAAAATGACAGGTGTGCCAATCACTTCGGTTGGCGTAGGGCCAGATCGCACCCAGACGCTGGTGGATTGAGCGCTTCCTACATCTTGCCGCTTGCCCTCGAGCGATTGCTGATGAAAACTACTACTCACTTTCATCAGTGCCTTTTTCACCACCTCGATGGCTCAAAAAACAATTATCCCAAAACACATCGCCGTCATCATGGACGGCAACGGTCGCTGGGCTAAAGAACGCGGTCTGCCACGCCGTGCTGGTCACCAAGCGGGTGCCGAATCCGTGCGCGAATGTGTCGAAGCTTGCAGCGAGCTAGGGGTGGACTTTCTCACCCTCTACGCCTTTTCCTCGGAGAACTGGAACCGCCCTAAAGCGGAAATCAAAGCGCTGATGAAATTGCTCGAACGCTTTCTGCGAGAGAAAACCGCAGAGATCTGTGAGCGCAATGTCAAACTGCAAGCCATCGGACGCATCACCGATTTACCAGCATCTTGCCAACAAGCCCTCAGTGAAGCCATCGAGCGCTCTAGTGAAAACACTGGCCTCACCCTCATTCTCGCATTGAGTTATGGCGGACGCGAAGAAATCGTCGATGGCATCAAGAGCCTCATCCATCACCTCGACGAAGGACACATCGACCGCGGCATGATCACCCCCGAGCTGTTCAGCAAACACCTCTACACCCGCTACTATCCCGACCCCGACCTGCTGATCCGCACCTCTGGAGAAATGCGCCTCTCCAATTTTCTGCTCTGGCAGATCTCTTACGCCGAGATGTATATCACCGACAAAAACTGGCCAGACTTTCGCAAACAAGATCTACACACCGCCATTGAAGATTTCTCCAAAAGGCAACGCCGCTTTGGTGCCCTGTGATTGATATGAGCAAGCCCATCTCACAGACCGTCATCATTGCCGACGCCGATACCGATTACCTCGACTGGGCTAGTCGCCATCTCGCTGCCCCCACCATCGAGATCATCACCACCACCCGTGCCGATGAAGCTCTCACCCTGTTCACCGAAAAAAACGCCGACTTGCTCATCAGCGATCTCGAGCTGTTACCCTTCGATGGTTTAGAACTGATCAAACGCATCCGACAGAACTTTCCCAACTCCGTCGTTTTACTAACCGGAAATTTATCCTCCACCAATACCGTGATCGAAGCCACCCGCATGGGAGCCTACGACGTATTGAAAAAAGAGTCCGTTAGTTTCGACTTACGTCCCACCGTGGAGCACGCACTGCAAGCCGCTGAGCAAATGCGACTCGCCGCCGATGAACAACTCGCGCCCAATCCACAACCCGTCAGCTCCGACCTCATCATCGGCAATTCGCCTGCGATGCAGGATGTGTTCAAACTGATCGGCCGCGTTGCCCAAGCCGACGCACCCGTCTTGATCACGGGTGAAAGTGGCTGCGGCAAAGAAGTCGTCGCCAATGCCCTACACCAGTACAGTCGCCGCGCGGGGAAAGATTATATCGCCATCAACTGCGCCGCCATTCCCGCCAACCTGCTCGAGAGCGAACTGTTCGGACACGAAAAAGGCTCTTTCACTGGTGCCGTCAAACAACGCATCGGCCGTTTTGAACAATGCGACGAAGGCACCCTCTTCCTCGACGAAATCGGCGACTTACCAGCCGAAGTGCAGAGCAAACTACTGCGAGTTCTACAGTCAGGAGAATTTTCTCGTATCGGCAGCAACGATACCATCACCTCCAAGGTGCGCATCATCGCCGCGACCAACAAAAACCTCGAGCGCGAAGTCGAAGCCAACCTCTTCCGCGAAGACCTTTTTTATCGGCTCAATGTCGTGCGCATCCACATCCCGCCACTTCGCCAACGTCTCGAAGACGTCTCCATCCTAGCCGAGCACTTTCTCAATAAAATCTCTGCACACAACCAAGGGCGACGATTGCAACTCTCCCCCGAAGCTCTCAGCCACCTCGAACATTACGACTGGCCTGGCAACGTGCGAGAACTAGAAAACACCCTGCAGAGCGCCTGCGTACTCGCCACTGGAAACGTGCTGATGCCCAAGGACATTCCGCTCGGCGCCGTGCCTCGCCGGGCTAGCTCCCCCAACCCACCCGCTGAGACCACCTTAGCTCAAGCTGCAAAAGCTTTCCTCCAGGCTGCAAGCCAAGAAGACCTTGCACCTCTCGCCCTCGCCGAACGCGAATTGATCCGCCAAACGCTGGAACAACAAAACCAGCACCTCGCTCAAAGTGCCGAAATTCTCGCCATCACGCCCGCGACCCTAAAAAAGAGAATCGCAGCCTTTGATTTAGCTCTCCCCACCGAGAACCCGTGATTCCAACCCCCCTCCTTATCATCCACCTTTAAGCTGCGCCACTCATGCCGGCAAAACCCAACAAAGCTAAGCTGATAACTCCCCAGGATCTCATTCGACAGGTGAGCACCTCCAGCGTTTTTAAAAAACAACTCAAGCCAGCAGCTTCAGCCAGCGCTACCAGCCCGCACCATTTCGAGCATGTCAGCGAAGCCGCCCACCCCTTCTTAGCTAGCATGCTCGCTGGCCATCTGGCGCAACTGCAACCCGCCGCCAATGTCTGGCTGCTCACCCCAGACGTTAAATCTGGCGAACGCCTACATGCCGAGCTAGCCACATGGGGTGCCGAAGCCCTGTTTTTACCAGAGAGCCTCAACACCGACTTCGACAGCGCCCTGCCCGATCCCGACACCTTAGCCGAACGGCTCTCCACGCTGCATCACATTCACCGTAGCAATCAGGACGGCAAAGGCAGGCTCATCGTCATGCCTGGCCTCGACTTCACAGAGATCACTCCCCCGCCACAGTCACTAAGTAAAAACACCCTTACCCTTCAGCTCGGCGACACCCTCGATTTGCCCGCACTATGCCAACAACTCATCGACGCCGGCTTTGAAAAAAACAGTCAAGTCTTTCAACGCGGACAATTCGCCGTGCGCGGCGGCATCTTTGACCTCTTCGAGCTCCACCACGACAGCCCCGTGCGCATCGAACTTTTCGACCAACAAGTGGATTCCATCCGAGAATTCGACCTCGACCAACAAAGCTCCATTCGTAAAATTCAAAGCGTCGAATTGCTGCTCAAGCTCGACGAAGAAGAAAATGCCTCCGCCACAGGTCAATTAGCTGATTACCGCCAAAACAACGACCCTGTCATTGCCCTAGAATGCTCAGCCCCCGAAGCCACCATCCTCATCCTTTCCGGCAACAAAAAAACCAACTTAGCTAGCGAAGAAGATCACACCGCCGCCTTTTATGATAACCCACTCGGCACCTTCGAAGCTGGCGATTTCATTTTACAACAATCACGTCACGATCAATTCATCAAACAAATCAGTGAGTGGAAACAAGACGACTGGCAAGTTCTCATCGCCTTCCATTCTCAGGGAGAGATGGATCGTTTCGATCAATTGTTAGCCGAGGCAGGCATAACCCCATCCTCCCTGCAACATTTCATCGGCGACCTCAACCAAGGTTTCACCATTCCCGACATCAAAATCGCCGTGCTTTCCGATGCCGAAATTTTTGGACGCTACCAGCATCAGCGCTCACGGCGAAAATTCACCCAAGCCCGCGCCCGCAGCCTGCACCTGCAAGCTACCCAACCTGGCGAGTTCAAAATCGGTGACCGCGTGGTGCACGCCGACTATGGCATCGGACGCTACCGAGGACTCCAACCACACAGCCCAGACCCAGCTGACGACGACGCCTTTGTCGAAGAAACCCTCATCATCGAATACGCCAACGAAGCCCGGCTCTACGTCCCGCTCGACCAAGCGCATCTCGTCTCCCGCTATATTGGCTCTGGCAAAAAAGCCCCTCCCCTCAACCGCCTCGGTGACAAACGCTGGAACACCACCAAAGAAAAAGCCCAACGATCCATCCGCGATTATGCTGCGCAACTGCTCGGCGTGCACGCCGAACGGGAAGCCAAACAAGGATTCGCTCACAGCCCCGATAGCAAATGGCAACGAGAATTCGAGAATGCCTTCATCTACCAAGAAACCCCAGATCAACTCACCTCCATCGCCGCCACCAAAGAGGACATGGAATCCCAGCGCCCCATGGATCGACTGATCTGTGGAGATGTGGGTTTTGGGAAAACTGAAATCGCCATCCGTGCCGCTTTTAAAGCCGTGATGTCTGGCAAACAAGTCGCCCTGCTCTGCCCCACCACCGTGCTCGCTCAACAGCACTACCAAAACTTCCGCGAGCGCATGTCGGATTTTCCCATCCATGTTTCTCTACTCAGTCGCTACCGCAGCGCCGCCCAGCAGCGTGAGACCATCCAAACACTGCAACAAGGCAGTGGTGACATCGTCATCGGCACCCATCGACTGATCTCCAAAGATGTCAGTTTCAAAAACCTAGGCCTAGTGATCATCGACGAAGAACAGCGCTTCGGCGTCAAACACAAAGAGCGCTTCAAAGAAATGTTCCGCCTCGTCGATGTACTCACCCTGTCCGCCACCCCCATCCCGCGCACCCTCTACCTATCGCTGATGGGTGCACGCGACATGTCCACCATCGACACCCCGCCGCCCAACCGCTTTGCTGTGAAAACTAGCATCTGCCCCTATGACCCCTCTCTCATAGCCAAAGCCATCCAGCGCGAACTCAAACGCCAAGGGCAAGTTTTTTTCCTCCACAACCGAGTGCAATCCATCGAAGGAGTGAGTAAAAAAATCGCCGCACTTTGTCCAGGCGCACGTATCGCCATCGGCCACGGACAGATGCAGGACGGCGAACTCGAAGGCATCATGCGCCGCTTCATCAACGGCGAAATCGATGTGCTCGTCTGCACCACCATCATCGAAAGCGGCATCGACATCCCCAACGCCAATACCATCATCATCGACCGAGCGGACCGTTTTGGCCTCGCCGATCTCTACCAACTACGTGGACGCGTTGGGCGTGCCGACCACCAAGCCTACGCGTTACTTTTACTACCCGAGGACATGGTCACCGAAGGCGATGCTCGCAAACGCATCAACGCCATCAAACAATACAGCTCGCTTGGTGCCGGCTTCAAAATCGCCATGCGCGACCTCGAAATCCGCGGCGCAGGGAACCTGCTCGGCACTCGCCAGAGCGGCCACATCGCCGCCATCGGCTTCGACCTCTATTGCCAACTGCTCAAACAATCCGTAGGCAAAATGCAAGGTGACAGCACTCTCTCCCGCATAGAAGTCTCTTTCCACATCGATTTCATCTGCACCTCCGAAGCCCAATACCTGCAAGCCCCCAAAGATTCGCTACCCGCCTACATTCCTGCTAGCTACATGCCCGATTCGCAGTTACGCATCAGCGCCTACCGCCAGCTCGCGGAACTCACCAAACTCAGTGAGCACGAAGACCTGATCGAAAACTGGCAAGACCGTTTTGGCAATATGCCACCAGCGATCCTGTATTTGCTCACCTGTAGCGAACTGCGATTACGAGCCGCACTCTTTGGCATCAGCGCCCTCGAAATCCGCGACAACAAACTCATGCTGAGTAAAAAAGGCGGCTTTTTGCAAGTCAAAGGGCGTTTTCCACGTCTAAAAGGCAAAAATCAAGCCAAACGACTAGAGAACGCGCTTGAGCTAA
The DNA here is from genome assembly GCA_021648365.1 of Verrucomicrobiales bacterium. GTDB lineage: Bacteria > Verrucomicrobiota > Verrucomicrobiia > Verrucomicrobiales > DEV007 > JAADHD01. Next base: position 19,073 of record JAKISY010000021.1, on the reverse strand, counting down.
TCAAAAGTCTGTAGCATGGTTGGCTAGAAATTTTACACTGTTCATTCACCGCGCTGCGCTGTCCCTTTGCCATGAAATCCAATTCCATCTTCAAGCTATTCATTCTCACTTGTGCCTTCGCCTTCAGCACGCTTGCAGCGACCACGCAAGCAGCCGATGAAGTGAACGGCATCGCCGCCACCGTCAATGGCGAAGTCGTCACCCAAGCCGAGGTATCTGGCGCGGTGATGACCCAGACGCAACTTTGGCTTTTCCAGAACCAAACCGCCTCCCCCGCACAACGCGATGCCAAAATAGCTGAGATCAAAGCCGCCGCGCTCAAAGATCTCGTCGACCGCAAACTCATCCTCGCTGAATTCAAAACCAAAGGCGGCGTGATCAAACGCCAATACATCGACCAAGCCATCGACCGCATTGTCAGAGGTCGATTCAAAGGGGATCGCAAAAAATTCAACGAAGAACTGCAAAAATCCGGACTCACTTTCCCTGACTTTCGCAGAATCCAAGAAGAACAAATCATCGTCGGTGCGATGCGCTCACAAAATTCAGGAGGGCGCATCATGATCAATACCCCAAAACAACGCCAAGACCTCTACCAAATAAAGCGCAGCGAATTCGCCAGCGAAAGCTTCGTCAAATTGCGCATGCTCTCCATCCCTAAAAAAACCGCAGAAGGTTCTGATGCCGCCGCTTCGCAAAAAGCTCTGATCAAAGAAATACGTCAGAAACTCATTGATGGCGCTGAGTTCGCCACCATGGCAAAAACCTACTCGCAAGACAGCTTCGCTACTGAAGGAGGCAGCGTTGGCACGATTAGCAAAGACGCCCTCAACGCCACCATCACCGAAGTCGCCTTCAGCCTCGCCCCGCGCACTGTCAGCGGCATTGTTGATGACGGAGCCGACTGGCGTCTGCTCTACGTCGATGCCAAACAAGACGGCAAAACCCCGCCCCTGAGCGAAGTCCACGAACAAGTCGATAAAATGGTCACCCAAGAAAAGCGCCAAAAAATCGTCGAAGACTGGCTCAAACGACTGCGCAAAGATGCCGACGTGCGCATCTTCAATTGAACGATCCCACCACTCTGCCAGATATGACAGCAACAGCCGTTAGCGCAGCTTTGCTAGTGGGCGGCAGATCCACCCGTATGGGAGAGGACAAAAGCCTGCTGATCTGCGACCCCGAGCAAGCCCCCCTCTACCAAGTTCAGCTAAGCAAGCTGCGCCAAGTAGCTCAAGCCCCACTGCTGCTCTCTGTGCACCAAGGTCAAAGCTTCTCCGATCTAGCCAATGATGTCGAAACCATCTGTGATCAAGCCGATGACCTAGGCCCGCTCAGCGGACTCTCCACTTGCCTCGAACACTGCCCTTCCCCCTGGCTACTGGTGCTCGCCGTCGATCTCCCCCACATCAGCCCCGTTTATTTGCTTAGCCTCATCGAACAAGCGCAGCGAACAGGTCTAGGCGTCATCCCAAAAATGGGTGATCACTGGGAGCCACTCGCCGCCATCTATCCACGCAGCCTGCTGAAAAAAATGCAACATCACCTCTCTGCTGGTCAACTCTCCCTGCAGAAGTTCATTCATCAATCTGTCGCCGAAGGTCTGCTACTCGGGCGCGACATCAGCGACTCAGAAAAGCCCCTCTTCTCCAATCTCAACACACCACAAGATCTACGCGCTTTAAAAAACCAAGCACAAACCCCTTTTGATATCCAGCAGTGGATAACAGCTGCCGACCAAGCTCAGCCTGCACTCATATCCCATCACAACAAACCCGACCTACTGGCAACCGAAGAGCCCGTCGAACTCAGAGTCGAAGGCAAAAGCATCGCCGTACTGATGCGAACTCCAGGCCATGACCGCGAACTCGCCGCCGGATTCCTACTCTCCGAAAATGTCATCCAACAAAGTGACGACATCTTCGAAATTTCACTCTGCTCAAACGATGAGCAACAAAAGCAAACGGACGGACAAGTCATCGACGTGCTACTCAAAAAAGGGCTCACCCCGCCACTAGAAGAACTTTCCCGCCACGTTTTCACCTCATCCAGTTGCGGTATTTGCGGAAAAACCAGCATCGACTCCGTATTCCAATCCTTTCCGCCACTGACTCCTGACCAGATGCGAGTAGCGAGCGATACCCTGCTCTCCCTTCCTAAGCAACTGCAGCGTCAACAAGCCAACTTCCAAAGCACCGGAGGAGCACACGCTTCAGCCCTCTTCACCACCGACGGACGACTGCAAAGCATCCGCGAAGATGTCGGCAGGCATAACGCACTTGATAAGATAACCGGCAACGCGTTGTTAAATCAAAGTCTCCCGCTATCCAACACCATCCTCCTGCTCAGCGGACGCATCTCCTTCGAGCTGATGCAAAAGTCCCTCGCTGCCGGCATCCCCTTCGTCGCCGGCATCTCAGCACCCAGCAGTCTAGCCGTCAAATTTGCTCGTGCATCTGGCCAAACCCTCGTCGGTTTTCTCCGCGACCAGAGTTTTAATGTTTACTCCAACCCGCAACGCATAGTAGAATAGCACATGCTCTATTGAGTCAGACATTTGTAGGGCGGCCGCTCCGGCTGCCATCCCCTAATTTCAAATCTCAAATCTCAAATCTCAAATCTCAAATCTCAAATCTCAAATTCCCTCCCCCATGATCCCCATCGAAGACTTTTTTGAAGACATTCTAGGCAAAGCCATGCGCGGTTTATCCTACACCCCAGACAGCCTCGCCCAAGTCACAGCTGTCCCCATCCAAACCATTCAACAGCTGCTACAAGGACAATACGATACCCGCAACCCTGAACACGAGGCCGCCCTTCGCAGCCTAACAGAACCCCTCTCCCTCGATCCTGACAAGCTGGTCACCTCAGCCAAAAAAGAGTGGCTCCCCAAAAACGCTGATGTCGAAGGACTGCGCCAATACAACACCCCATGGCACGACATGCGAGTCAACGCCTTCCTCGTTTGGGATCCTAAAACCCTCATCGCCGCCGCCTTCGATACCGGCACCGATGCCAGCCAGATTCTCGACACCACCAACGAACTCGGCCTGAATCTCCAATCTATCTTCATCACCCACACTCACGGAGATCATATCGCCGACCTGCCTACTCTCATCCATGGTGCCAGCCCCGCCGTTTCCATCTATGCTAATCGCCTAGAATGCCCCGCCGAAGCCAGCCCCTTCGATGAAGGCACCCATTTTGCCATCGGCAACCTCAGCCTGCGCACCTTCACCACCAGCGGTCATTCCATCGGCGGCACCACCTATTTCATCGAAGGTCTTGAGCAACCCGTCGCCATCGTCGGTGACGCCATGTTCGCCGGCTCCATGGGTGGCGGACAGATTTCCTACGCCCAAGCCCTAGATAATAATCGCAAAAAAATCCTTACCCTCCCCGAACCCACCCTCCTCTGTCCAGGTCACGGTCCCATCAGCACCATCGCCGAAGAAAAATCCCACAATCCTTTTTTTCCAGAATTTTAGTAATATTTCCCCCACCCAATTCGACCAACACCCCCGTCAGACTTTTTTATCAAAATAAAGATGACAAATCCCACAATCAGCCTAGTATAGCTATACAGCAATAAAGAAATAAATATTATGAGTGAAGAAAAAATGTCAATCGTCTTGTTTTCGGGAACTGTGGATAAATTGATGGCAGCTAGCATCATCGCTGTAGGCGCATCAGCTATGGGGAAAAAAGTCACTGTCTTTCTAACTTTTTACGGCCTAATGGCCTTTCGCAAAGACGACTGGAAGACCAATACCAAGTTCAGTAAAGATTTCGAAGAAATGGCAGAGCCAGCCATGGCAGCAATGAAAGAAAAGAACGTCCCCAGCTGGATGAGCATGCTCAACGATGCTGCCGAAGTCGGCGATCTCACCATTAAAGCTTGCGGTATGACCATGGATCTGTTTGGAATGGAAATGGAACACCTAGAGCCCATCGTAGAAGAAGTCACCGGCGTCGGAACTTTTGTCCAAGACGCAGAAGGTGGTCAAACCATGTTCATCTAAGACCAGACTAACTCCAACCAATACCTATTATGGAAAACGTAGTAATCACCAAAGAAAGTGACGCACGAGGCAGCTTCTGCCCCGGTCCTCTGATGGAACTGATCCGCATGGTTCGCGACGCAGAAGTCGGCGACGTACTCGCCGTCATCTCAAGTGACGCCGGCAGTCAAAAAGATCTACCCGCTTGGGTAGCCAAAGCCAAACACGAGTTACTCGGGCAAGAAGACGTCGATGGCGCTGTTAAATTCATCATCAAGAAAACCCACTAACATGAAAAATATTCTCATTATCGGAGGAGGCACAGGAGGTTGCATCGTCGCTAACACCTTAGCAAAGAAACTCGACGATGACGAAGCTCAGATCACAGTGATCAGTGCTTCCGAGCAGCACCACTATCAGCCCGGTTGGCTCTACGTGCCTTTCGGTCGTGAAGACGCCCGCTCACTCACTCGACCTGTGCGTAGTTTGTTAAAAAAACAAATCAACCTCTTGATCGGCAAAGTCGAGCAACTCGATAATGAGAACCAACAAGTGATACTCGATAATGGCGACACCGTTACCTACGACTACCTTGTCATCGCCACAGGTTCAGTACCTTGTCCACAAGACATCCCAGGACTAAGCGAAGGTGGAAATCACTTCTACACTGAAAAGGACTCTTTCGCTCTCTATCAGATCTTGCAAGAGTTCCGAGGCGGCAAAGTAGTCATCGGCGTCGGCGGTCTACCTTACAAATGTCCCGTCGCACCACTAGAGTTCACCTTTCTCTTTGAAGAATTCATCAAAGAAAAAGGCCTGCGTGATAAAACTGAAATCACCTACACCTTCCCGCTCAATGCTGTATTCAACATCCCTAGCGTAGCCGAAGTCGCTGAGCCCATCCTGCAAGAGCGCAACATCAACATCGAAACCTTTTTCAATCTCGAAGAAGTCAAAGCTGATGAAAAAAAGGCACTCAGTTTAGAAGGAACCGAACTAGATTACGATCTACTGATCATGATCCCTCCCCATCGTGGAGTTCCATTCCTGCAAGGGCATGATATCGCCGATGCCAAAGGCTGGGTCAAAACTAACAAACAAACTCTGCACGCCGGTGACCACAAAAACATCTGGGCACTCGGAGATACCACCGATATTCCCATCAGCAAAGCAGGCAGCACCGCCCACTTCGAAGGCCCCGTCATCGCCAAACAAATCGTCGCTGACATACGCGGACAAGAACTCGGAGAAGACTGCGTTTACGAGGGGCATGTCATGTGCTTCTTAGAAACGGGTTACAGCAAAGCCAGCATCATCGACTTCGACTACTCCTCTCCTCCAGTGCTCAAAGCACCCAACGCCCTGATGCACTATCAAAAAATGGCATTCAACAAAGCCTACTGGTATCTCATCCCAACCGCCACCATTTGAGCATGCGGCTTGCCGCCACTCTTTATCCACCAACGTAGGACAGGCTTCCAACCTGTCCCCCCGCCGCCATACCCACAGCTTTCAAAGCTGTTCCACACTCACCATACAAATACCACCTTATTCTCACCTTTGCGATTCTTTGCCTCCTTAGCGAGGAAAATTCTTCACGCCCTCTCCGCTATGCCCTCCATCTTCCTCTGCATCTCTGCATCTCTGCGTGAAAAAACCTTTCCCCCCCGTGGCATAGATTGGCAGTTTCCCTTCGCTTAGTTTCCTCCACCCATCTTACTGATCTTCCCCCTAAACTAGAAAAATTGGCTCTTCAGCACCCCTCTCCTCTCACCACCACCACACGAACGTCTCATTAAAAACGACGGCCGTCGCTTTTAATGAGACGTTCGCCATTCTCCCTACTACGGAAATTTATTTACTTTTTTCCTTATTCCCCTTGCACTTCTTTATTCTTATGTTTCTGTATAGACAGAAACAACCGAAATGAAAGATCTTAGTCCATTTTTACAAAACTTCATCCTCCACTGGGGAGAGATGGGCACCAAATGGGGCATCAATCGCACTGTGGCGCAAATCCACGCCTTACTGTTCACTTCGGAGAAGCCACTCAATGCCGAAGAAATCTGCGACCAACTCGGAGTCGCTCGCTCTAACGTCAGCAACAGCCTCAAAGAATTACAGAACTGGCGCATCGTCAAAGTCGTTCATATCCCAGGTGATCGCCGCGATCACTTTGAATCGATGCACGACGTCTATGAAATGTTCCGCGTCATCGCAGCCGAACGCAAACGTCGCGAAATCGACCCCACCCTCAGCAATCTTCGCACTTGCGCCATCGAGGCCTCCGACGCCAAAGACAGCGAAGAAAAATACGCCAAAAAGAAAATCGAAGACCTACTCGAATTTTTTGAACTTGCCAGCGACGTTTACGACCGCATGGACAAACTGCCGACCAAAACCGCCATCAAAGCCTTCAAAATGGGTGACAAACTACTCAAACCCCTCGGTTTACTCAAATAAAGCCAGCAGCAAGCTTCACTCTTTTTATTTATCAATATATTTCTCTATTAACAGAAATGACTGAAACGACTAACAGTGGGGAACTCTATTACGACGGCAGCTGCCGTTTGTGCACTGGCGGTATCGAACGTTTGAGAAGTCATCTCGAAAGGGTTCAGATCACCTGCCTGCCTTTCGAAAATGGCGCGAATGAAAGCGAAATGAAGCTGCAGTGGATCGATCGAGATCAAACCCGCCTGTTGGCTGGAGCCGATGCAGCGATTCTCATCGCCCACCTCTTCTGGTTCACCCGCCCCTTCGCTCTGCTCTTCAGCCTGCCGGGATTGCATCAACTCGCTCATTTCGCCTATCGAGTGATCGCAAAAAATCGCCACTGCCTCGGCGGAACTTGCCAAGTCCAAGCGACTACCATCCCAAAGCGCCGCGCCCTCGGCTGGCTCATTCTACTAGCACTCGTTGCCGCCGCCACCCTTATAGATCATCTCACCGCAATCTCAGACTGTTTCTACATGGTCCTACTTTGCACTGCCCTATGGATAAGCTTCAAAACCATGATGTTCAGGACAGCGGGCGGGTTCCTCCAAGTCCACCCGCTCTATTTTGCCTGGATTGGCATGGCTACTCAAGCTTTTCACTATGGCGATCAGCGCAAAAAAACTCCCCTACCTCTGTTCGCAGCACTCAGCTATATCATTGTTGCCCTCTTGCTTGCGCTATTCATTTTACCAAAAGTTAGTGACCCTTTGATTTTAGGCTGGCTTGGCATAGCCCTGTTGCTAAGCATATTTCACTTCGGCCTCTTCACCCTGCTCGCTCAGCTTTGGCGAAGGCTCGGTTTCCCTGTTGATCCTATCATGAACGCCCCGTGGGCAGCCACAACCCTCAGCGATTTCTGGGGAGCTCGTTGGAATCGCGCTTTCAGTGACTGGGCTCGCCTCCATATTTTCCGCCCTATCGCAAAAAGGCAAGGCACCACCACTGCAATCATCGCAGTTTTCGCCGTTTCTGGTTTAGTCCACGAAGTTGCCATCTCACTGCCCGCACGGGCAGGCTATGGGCTGCCAACACTGTATTTTCTCATACAGGTCAGCATGCTGCTGATGCAAAAGGGATTCACCTGCTTACAAAACAAGCCCATCACTCTACTCACCGTCTTGGTTCCAGCTCCCATCCTTTTTCATCCCGCCTTCATCACCCAAGTCATCGCCCCCATACTTCAACTTTTCACCCACTAAGACTTATGCCTACTACCATCACCTTAAACACCGCACTCACCCTCGCCGGCATCGCCCACTTTGGCATTCTGTTCGCCAGTGCCAGTACCCCTCGCGCCTTGGATTGGAAAAACACCCTAGCCTGCCTACCCAAAATGATGCGTCAAATGTTCTGGGTTTACGGAGCCTTCATCGTATTGATGATCGTCAGCTTCGGCACCATCACGCTCGCCTATACCGAGACCCTCGCCGGAGGCAGTCCACTTGCACGAGCTATGTGCGCCATGATCGCCATCTTTTGGCTCACCCGTCTCATCGTTCAATTTTTCATCTTCGACGCCACCCCCTACCTCACTAACTGGTTTTACAAATACGGCTACCATGCCCTCACCCTGATTTTCATCTTCCTCAGCAGTGTTTACGGCTGGGCAGCTCTCTTTCCTTAACCTCGCTTTCTCAAATAATACCAAACTAACACCCATAACAACTATGAACATCATTCTCAACTATATCACAGAAATCCTCATCGCAGCAGCCATAGGGCAACTCATGATCGCTGCGATCAACCTTCGCCTCGACAAACTACTGCTGTGGCAAGACGACCTCAAGACCCTCCCCAAGCTACTGCAACAAGTGTTCACCGTGCACAAGTGGTTCATCACCATCACGCTGCTGATCTTTGCGACCATCACTCTACGCTTTGCCAGCGACATCGGCGAAGCTCGCTATGAGATGACCCGTTGGTTCGCAGCGGGTGTCGGTTTTTTCTGGCTCATCCGCACCGCCATTCAATGGTTCTTTTACAGCTGGGACAATTGGCGCGGCAAAACCAAAGAAACCCTCATTCACTGGACTCTCACCTTCTGCTACGGCGGCGCCGCCTTCATCTACCTGCTCGCAGCCTTTCAATAAAAACTGCCCTCTAACCTAACTGCAAAAAAGTAGCGTGGGCTTCCCCACCCGCTGCGCAAGCCTTGACGCAAAGATTCTCGACATTTTCCACCAACATCATACACCCACAACCCACATGAACGAACACCACACACTACTCTATCAACTGAAAATCACCTGCCGTTGGGCATTAGGCTTAGTCTGGATCTGGGAAGGACTGGTGCCAAAAATGCTCATGCCCACCACCATGCAGACGCGGGTGGTAGAAAACTCAGGCCTCTATTGGCCCGATCCAGCTAGCTGGCTCATCATCCTAGGAATAGGCATGATCGCCATGGGTCTGCTACTCTGTAGCGGATTCTTGGAACGCCTCACCGTCCTCACCGCCAGTGTCACCATGAGCATCCTCATCGTCTTAGTGATCAGCAACAATTTCTATGACTCAGTAGGCGACATGCACGGTGGCCTCGCCAAAGACGCCTGCCTCTACGCCTGCGCCTGGGTCGTCTGGAAATTGGCACCGCATGTCCCCCACAAAGCTACAAAATAATCACCAGTCTATGGAGTGCGGCGGCTCGACGCCGCTTTACATCCAGATCGCTAAAACGTCCCCATTCCAATCGTTCAATAAATCCCCTTAACAAACCTTAACTTTAACCTTGCCACCTCAACATGCCTCCTCTATTTTCCGTAATCTTAATGTAACAATACAGCTATATTTACTTATAAAATGAAATCATCCACCATCATCAAGTCCCTCTTGGCACTTAGTTTAAGCCTCTCTCTGCTCACCCTTTCTGCAAATGCCCAAAAAGCCTTTGATAAGACCGTCACTCTGGAAAAAGTCAGCTTCCGCATTCAATGCGCAAACGACAGTTCTCTCAACAAAGTAAAGATCACCCCAAAAGGCCTTGCCGACGACAAAGCCATCACGGTAGAAGCCGAAGGCGCGGTCACTGCCGTCGAGATCGACGACCTCAATAATGACGGCTTCCCAGAAATTTATATCGCCATCACTTCTGCAGGTAGTGGCAGCTACGGCTCGCTCATCGCCTACGCTTCCAACAAAAATAAATCGATCACGCCCATCTACATGCCCGAGCTCACCAAGGAGCAAATGAAAGGCTACATGGGACACGATGAGTTCGCGCCAGTCGAAGGCGTATTGGTACGCAACTTTCCAGTCTATAAAGACGGCGACAGCAATGCCAAACCCACAGGTAAAACGCGTCAAATTCAGTATCACCTCAAAGCAGGCGAAGCTGGTTGGAAATTCGTCCACAGCAAAACTTTCGATTTCTAATTCTACACTCCACACCTCTCTAACCTAAATACGCAACCCATGAAACTAACTAAAATACTACTTACTAGCTCCGCATTACTTGCTACCTGCTTCATCTCAGCCTCCTGCGCGAGCTCGGACTACTCCAACAATGGGCAGTATAACCAATACAACAACCAATCAAGCTCTGATAAATGGGACAGAGAAGCGAAGAAAGACCTGCATCAATCCATGTATCACAATGGCAATAACAATAACAATTCAAACTCCAATAAATCCACCGCTCAACAACTTCGCGATGCAGGGTTTTAATCACATAGACATTTGAAACCATTCATTAAAAAGGGGGAAGATGAGCACTCATCTTGCCCCTTCTTTATTTCCCCACCTCACACCATTACCTATCATCGCATGCGCTTCCTCAACTCATTCATTTTCGCTTCCACCATGATCTCCTCTGGGCTTTCCGCTATGACGCCAGAACAAGTTGCCAATGTGCAAAAAACCGTGGATCAATTCTCTGCTACGCAGAACCAAACTGGCATCCTTCTATTAGTCCAAGATCACGGAAAAACCCACACCTTCACCGCTGGTTATGCTAAGCCCAAGCTCAAAGAAAAAATCCAAAGCGAACACTTATTCGAGATCGGCAGCGCCAGCAAAGTTTTTACCGGCATCGCCATCCTACAACTCATCGAGCAAGGGAAAATCGCACTCGATACCCCTATAAAAAAATTCTACCCCACTGGTGCCATCACTCAGCTCGCCAACATCAAAGGTGAAAATTACTGGGATCAAGTAACCATCGGCATGTTGCTCAACCACACCAGTGGCTTCATCGATTACCTCAACGTTTACGAAGACGATGAAAAGGCGATGCAGATCCTTGCGGGTCAGGGCAAATCTTACAGCTTCGAGCAATTGATCCGACTCGCTATCGATCACGGCGATGCCAACTTTAAACCTGGCAATTCATTCAAATATTGCAATACCGGCTACATCATCCTTGGTGATATTATCAGCAAAGTAAGTAAGACCGATTGGCATGATTACATTCAAAACCACATCCTCGATGCCGTCGGCATGCCACGCACCTACTTCGGCTCGCGCATCCCTCAAGACATCCTAGATTCCATGCCACAAGGGTATTTTAATGGCAAAGCCTCCTCCATGCCTCCCTCTCTTGCTGGCAGTGCAGGTGAAATCATCTCTAATCTCAACGACCTAGAAAAATTCATGCTCGCGTGGAGCACTGGCAAACTCTACAGCAAAACCGAAACTCTTGCCAATCAACTCAAGGACGACATGCATCTCATGTCGCCTTTGGCTGATAATTTTTTCTATGGCAACGCCATCATGAAAATCGGAGATTTCTACGGACATGGCGGCCAAACTTTTGGTTTCCAATCTTTCATCGCTGCCAACCAAGTTACCCAACAAATATTCGTTGTAGGAACTAATGACGCCGCCGTCAACAGCCTCAATCTACTCACAGCGGTCGCTGCACTTCCCATTCACAAAGAACAAATAGGCAAACAAAAAGCCTTCCAAGCCCCCGCCCCAGCCCCCCCGCTCAAACTCACCGATACCGCGTGGCAACTCACCGAAGTCGTACAAAAAACATTGCCAAGTGCTGCTGACCTGAGAACGGTTAACATCACCTTCACCAAAGACGGCAAAACCAAAGGCTTCTCAGGCTGCAATTCATTCAACGGTGGCTACACCAGCAAAGCGAGCAGCCTCAAACTAGGCCCCCTGATGAGCACCCGCCGAGCCTGCGCAGGCGCCGCTGGCGAACTCGAAATCCTCATCCTACAAGCACTCGACAAAGTCGATGGCTACAGCATCAGCGACGAATCTCAAATCATGAACCTAGAATCCAAAGGCGCACCCATACTCCGCTTCAAACGCAAACCCTAATCTCTCCTCTATCCATCCCAACGGGATGCAAGGTGCTAGACCACGGCGCAAATTTGGGTCACGTCACAAAAGGCGGGATCGGGCAGCCAATGGTATCAGCAATCTTTTTTTCGCTCTTTCCAGTAACCCGGGCGGCGGCTTTGATGCATCACCGCCAACACTTGCAACGTGTCGGGTTCGACGATTCGATAAATCAATGTGTAAGGAAAAACTTCAAACCTACACTTTCTCAAGTCCCCTTCAAAGGGGCTGTTGATTTCAGGATCGGCAACCATGCGGCTTTCCGCTTTTTTCCATTCTGCTAAAAACCGTCTAACCAGTCCCTCCTGCTGGGTTTCATACCAAGCCGCCGCATCCATGGCTTCCTCGAAAGCCTCGTCATCGTAGCTTGCCTTCATGCGTTGAAGCTAGTGCCAAAACGTTCGTTGACTAGCTTCCATACTTCATCCTGATCGATGAGCTTGGTTCGGCCTTCATCAATATCGCGCACCCGACGGTGAAGCTCTTCTCTCCATTCGGGGCTTATCTCGATGTCCTCGTCTTTATCGAGGCTCTCCAAAAGCCGTGTAGCCAGTTGGGAGCGCTCGGGTTGTGAAAGATGAAGAACCGCATCTTCGATTTCCTCGTATATGCTTACTGCAGTGACCATGGTGTTACAATAACTCATCGACCATGTTCTTTCCAGCTCATTTCTGCGGGATGACACGCGCTGTATAACCGCTTCAATGCCTCTACGCTTATTTCAGTGTAAATGGCGATAGTTTCAAACGAGGCGTAGCAGGGCTCAGGAGATTATGATTGCAACACACAAGCTCCCTTTCTCTCTCATAAATAATGCCCTGTCATCGTGCCTCCAAGGGGCATTGAGCTGGTATCATTTTGATACCAGGTCTTCTCAATCTCCACCTGGATTCGGGGGCGCCATCACCGCCCGCATCGAACCTTGAGCGCTGACCAATAAAAAAAGGCTAAAGGTGAAACCACCCAAAATTGGACCTCCACAAAGTCCAATAGTGAGTCAAACTAGCCTTAATCCAAGTCTAATAGCTCTCATCTGCACCCACTTGCCTTCGGGTGATTTCCTCCATCTATCTTCGTTCCGGTTGCAGCATCGACCCTAGCTAGCCTTCACAAAAGGCGGGATCGGGCAGCCAATCGTATCCGCAATCGCTCGCAGCAATTCCGCCTCGCCATCATTGACCTTCTGATCCGCCATCACCACCTTGCCACAGGCATACAACAAGCGCTTCTTCATCAGCGGCGTCGCTTCATCAAAGCGGTTAAGAGCCTCATCGATCTGCTGCAAGCCACACTCTTCAGGGGACATAAATTGCAAGTCTTCCCCGCCCAAGTCTTCAGCAACACTCTCCACTCCTTCTTGAAAAGCCAGTATCGCTTGCCCCTGATTTCTACTACCTACTCCTGCTAAGGTGGACAACAAAATCGACAACTCCTTGCTCAATTTAGATAAATGCCGATAGCGAATTTTCGGCGGTCTCACACGATTGAAAAAGAGATCCAAATGACGGCGTATGATCTTCTGCAACATGAACTCAAACAGATCAATCTGTCCATCGCTCTCCATCAAACGCTGCGTCACCGTCTGAAAGCGCTCATACTCTGGTGGCGACAACTGCCGCAAAGACGGGATCGTTAGGTCGATCAATCCGATCTTCTTAGAAGAATCCAAATCGCCAATTTCCGCATAAAACTTCAAGGTATGCTGCACGGTCAACTCATCGACCGATTGTTTCAACAACGCCACTTCACTGCGCCTCAATTCATCATCTTGCCCTAACAACAACGCAAAAATGATCGCCTGCGCCCCCGCTCCACCACGAATGGCACTTAGTGATTCTGGCGACAAGGCCGCCACTAAATTTTGACCATAAATAATCTGCTCCGCCCCAGGCTCTCCCACCCTGAACGCATCTTGCACACCACTCCCAGCCACAACAGGACTCAAACCCGACACCATCGCCGCACTGGACGATGCACCTCTAGCTCCGCGCTCCACTCCACCTAGCTCTGGGCTTTGTGAAATATCCGGCAATGCCACCTTTGGAAAAACACCATCCCATTTCGGCTCGATTTTTTTGATCCTAACATCGAGCGGTGGGTGCGTAGCCAATGACTGCATCTGCATCACCTTATCTTGAAAGGCATCTCCAAAAAACATATGACTCGCCTCCTCAGCACGCGGACTAGCAATAGTCGAACCCTCACTCAGTCCACCTATTTTTTTCAAAGCGCCTGCGATGCCCTCCGGATTACGCGTGAATTGCACCGCGCTCGCATCCGCTAAAAATTCCCGCTGACGAGAGATCGCAGCCTTGATCAATTTCGCAAAAAACAAACCCACATAACCAATCGCCATCAGCGCAGCTCCAAACGCCAGTATTGCCAAAACCCCACCGCCATTCGAATCCCGATTGCGCGAACGTGGTGCGAACATCACACTGCGCATCACAATTTGCCCAATCATCGCGATGAACAAAATGCCAAATAACAAACCAATCAGCCTCATGTTCAGCCGCATGTCACCATTGAGAATATGAGAAAACTCATGAGCCATCACCCCCTGCAACTCATCGCGATTGAGCAAGCGGACTGTCCCGCGTGTCACCCCGATCACCGCATCACTCGGCGTCTTGCCCGCAGCAAAAGCATTGATCCCCATTTCGTTGTCCATGATATAGACATCTGGCACCGGCACTCCAGAAGCGATCGCCATCTCCTCCACCACATTGAGCAAACGCCGCTCCTCAAGATCACTGGTATTACGATCAATCCTCCGACCACCTAACTCCGCAGCTACTACCGAACCACCCGCACTGAGTTGCAAAGTCTTGAACCCCGTGCCCAGCGCGATCACTCCCGTCGAACCCAAAGCAGCATACAGCAGCACCTCGGGCTGCCACAGACTAAAACTCCCAGCGCCCTCACTCCCCACAAAAAGCGAAGCCCCCACCACCACCGCATAGATCGAAGCAATGATGCCGAGCACCGCTAAGATGAAATACACCACCAACAGCCGAGTCTTTTTCCTCGCCAATTCCTGATGTTCAAAAAAGTCCATGATCCTTAGCTTAACAAGATCACAAAACCTCAATCAAACGACACCTTGACCGCCTCACGCTGCTCTTCCTCTTTCACTTCAAACAAAGTGGCTGCCACGAAGTTAAACATCCCCGCAATGATATTGGACGGGAACATCTCCCGCTTGTTATTGTAGTTCATCACCGCATCATTATAAGACTGACGCGCAAACGAAATTTTGTTCTCCGTCGAAGTCAACTCCTCCGTCAACTGCATCATATTCTGATTAGCTTTAAGGTCAGGATAAGCCTCCGAGAGGGCAAACAAACGCCCCAACATACCACCCAAACCCGACTCCGCTTGAGCGAGTTGCTGCATCGCCACCGCATCGCTCGGATCCACCGACGCCTGCTCTCGAGCAGAGGATGCCATGTTACGAGCCTTGATCACATTCTCCAACGTTTCCGCCTCGTGCTTCATGTAGCCCTTAGCCGTCTCCACCAGATTTGGAATCAGATCGTAACGTCGCTTGAGCTGCACATCGATCTGAGCAAAAGCATTTTTGAACTGATTACGCAGCTTCACCAAACCATTGTAGATACCAGCTATCCAGAACACCACCACCAGAGCGATACCGCCCAATACAAGAAGAATACTTACAGTTGTCATAATATCGAAAGACTAAGTTTAAGATTGATTGATTGAAACACAGCTCACCACCTTTTAAGGTATCACTTATTTTTCATCGTCCAACCCACTATAAGCGCAAAATGAATTTGAGTTCGATTATAAAATACCACCGTGATTGTAATCCCACTATCGCATCACTCACTCTCGTCCTACTGCTGCTCGCTCTCTTACTGCCCCTCACCACCCACGCGCAGGATTTCACCCCCGACACCCGCCTCCAGCCCAGCCCACCGCTGCGCGAATTTCGTGGCGTCTGGGTCGCCACCGTTTACAACATCGACTGGCCCTCTCGTCCTGGACTGACCGCCGCTCAACAGCAAGGCGAAATGATCGCCATCCTCAATCGCGCCGCCGCGCTGCACCTCAATGCCGTGATCTTTCAAGTCCGACCGATGGCAGACGCCTTTTATAAATCCCGCATCGAACCCTGGTCCCACTACCTCAGCGGAGAAATGGGCAAAAGCCCCGGTTACGACCCGCTCGCTTTTGCCGTTTATGAAGCTCACCGCCGAGGTCTAGAACTGCACGCCTGGTTCAACCCCTACCGCGCCAAAACAGGCAGCAAAATGTCACTTCACAAAAAACACGTCAGCCGCTCGCAAAAATCCGTGATCCGCAAAGCTGGCAAAGGACTATGGATGGATCCCTCCTCCGACTTCACCCGCGAACGCATGATCACCGTCGTCATGGACGTCGTCAAACGCTACGACGTCGATGGCATCCACATCGACGACTACTTCTACCCCTACCCAGAAGCAGGCGGCGGCGCTGCTTTTAATGACTCCGCCAACTGGAACGCCTATCAGAAAAATGGCGGCCAACTCAAACGCGCTGACTGGCGACGAGATCACGTCAACCGCCTCGTCAGAGAACTCTACGCCAGCATCAAACGCGCCAAACCCCAAGTCAAATTTGGCGTCAGCCCCTTTGGCATTTGGAAACCCGGTTACCCCTCCACCGTAGAAGGCAGACTCGACGCCCACGGGCAACTCTACGCCGACAGCCGCCGCTGGCTGCACGAAGGCTGGCTCGACTACATCTCCCCACAACTTTATTGGCAAACACAAGGCCCACAAAGTTTCACCTCCCTCTACAACTGGTGGCAATCAGAAAACAGCAAAGGCCGCCACCTGTGGCCCGGCATCGCCATCAGCAGAATCGGACGCAAAGGCAGCGGCGAAGGCGACGGACGCTCCGCCAGCGAAATCCTCACCCAAATCAATACCACGCGCAACAACCGAGGTAGTTCACCAGGCACCGGACACATCTTTTGGAACGAAAAAGCCCTGCGCCGTAATGCCGGTAAAATCCAACAAAGCCTGCTTCAGTCCTCTTACAGCGAACGCGCCCTCGTCCCTGCAAGCCCCTGGTTAGGCAATGGCAAAGGCATGCCGCAAGCCGTAGTCACCCAAGCACGATTAAACGGCGACCGCATCAGCCTCAAATGGTATCCCGAAGGCAAGCGCGCTAGCTCCGTGCGCTGGTGGGTGATCCAAGTCCTCGAAGGCAAACACTGGCGCATCGCCTCAACCTTACCCAGTGCCGCCACCGGCATCGACGTCATCAACGCCAAAAACATCACCGCCATCTCCATCCGCCCCGTCGATGCCGCCGGCGGAGTCGGACGCGCCATCGCCTTAAGAAAATGACCATCCCACCCCACATCTCCCCCACGTGGCATGGATTGGCAATCCGTGTCTTTGCGTATCTTCTCCTAGCCACCTCCCCCTCATCTCAGCAATCCCGCGAACCCAAAATCGCCCTACCACCCACCCTCTAAGTTTAAGTTGATGTTTAAGTTTCCTCAATCCCCTCTTCCCTTTGCGTTCTTTGCGTTCTTTGCGTTCTTTGCGTTCTTTGCGTCTTGTGCGCAGCGGGCGTGAAAACCTCTTCTCTTTCTGTCACCCAATTCATCATTCCTAATTCCCCAATACCTCTTCTCTTCCCATTTCAAATCTCAAATTTCCATGCCCACCTCCCAAATCGACCGCTTACTAGACATCATGCACACCCTGCGCGCGCCAGGCGGATGCCCCTGGGACATCGAGCAGACCCACCAATCGCTCATCCCCTGCCTGCTCGAAGAAGCCTACGAAGTCGCCGAAGCCCTACGCGAAGATGACAGCGAAGCCATGGCAGACGAACTCGGCGATCTTTTACTACAAGTGATTTTCCACGCCGAGATCGCCAATGAAACCAAGCGCTTCGACTTCGAAGACGTCGCCAAAGCCATCTGCGACAAACTCGTGCGCCGCCACCCCCACGTCTTCGGCGACAGCGACGTCACCGACACCGCTGGTGTGCTGCGTCAGTGGGAAGAGATCAAACAACAAGAAAAAGGCAGCGACCAACGCAGCTATCACCTCAAACGCGCCAATGACGGACTGCCCTCCCTGATGGCTGCCAAAAAATTACAAAAAAAAGCCGCCGAAGTCGGTTTCGATTGGCCCGACCTAGATCCCGTAGTCGATAAAATTCACGAAGAACTCGCCGAAGTCGAAGAAGCCCTCGCAGAGGACGATCATCAACATCTCGGAGAAGAAATCGGCGACCTGCTATTCTCCATCGTCAATCTCGCGCGCAAAAACCACTTCGACCCCGAAGCCCTGCTCGCCGCCACCAACAGCAAATTTGTGAAACGCTTTCAAAAAGTCGAAGACCTGCTCAAAGCCGAAAACAAAACCCTAACAGAGTCCAGTCTAGAAGAAATGGACGCCAAATGGGAGCAAGCCAAACTCAACAGCTGAGCCCGCCCGCCTTCTCCAAACTTACTACTTCTTGGTCAACCGCATAACTTTTTTTAACCACGGAAAAACACTGAATTACACGGAAATATATTTTTTATATAATTCCAATTAAAGATAACTCCCAAATCCCAGTAACATTAACCGCCATTCTTTTACTCTTTCCCTCCCTTCTGCTCTTAACCCCAACTGCATTCTCTTTTCCGTGTGTTTCAGTGCTTTTCCGTGGTTACCTTCCCCCACTTCTATCTCATTTATAACAAGACACTTAACGACTAATCCTACCTACCCGAGTAGTTACTCTCTTTTCACCTCTGCATCAATGCTCAAAAGCCTCTTTTCCTGTCCTTGACCGCCCTAGTTGCTGCATTTATAGAATATACACCATCTATATCACCACCAAATATCATGATCCATCACACCGTTTTTTTCACCTTATCCCACCCCATCGGCTCCCCTCAAGAAGCCAGTTTCATGGAACAAGCCCGCACCCTCACCCAGATCCCAGCAGTCACCCATTTTGAGATCCTCAAACAAATCAGTCCCAAGTGCGACTACACCTACGGCATCTCCATGATATTCACCACCCAAGCCGAGCTTGACGATTACACCTCTCACCCCCTGCACACCGCCTTCGTGCAAAACCACTGGATCCCCAACGTCACCGACTTCCAAGAAATCGACTACACCCCCCTCTCTCACGATAGGGGTAGGAACGACGCATTGATTTGCGCCGCCCCTCCCTCCGAACCGTGCGTGCGGATCTCCCGCACACGGCTCTCCGGTCAGTGTTTTACTCCTCTAAGGAGACTCTTCTCTTCCTCTCTGG
>JAKISY010000130.1 GCA_021648365.1 Verrucomicrobiales bacterium | reverse complement strand
GTAGCAGCTTGGCTCCAGCTCCTTTCAGTTGGCTGTTTTCTTGATTTTGGTATCACTTTTAGGTTTGTTCTCAAATTCGTCGCCCCCTGTTCTAGCCACCTTCTTCCATAGCGTGTCCGGTGTTCTGGAATTATTGAATCAGGGAGTAATGCCATTTTCACAGTTATGTCATCGGAATGAATAGTATTGTGAATAGTATTGTGAATAGCGCTGTGAATAAGGTCATGAATAAGGTCATGAATAAAAGATTGAATAAGGTGCTGTTATTGGTATGGATTCACTATGGAGCGGGGAACACGGTCGTATCCCGTGTCTCGTATTCGCGGGAGAAGGCAGCCGGCGGAAATCTATTATCTACCTAAAGGGCAAATGACCAAGCTATGCCATGATGTGAGAGGGGGTGTGTGGTGCGTGAGTGTGGGACGTAATGGTATTGCGTGGGCTTTGGGATGGTGCGGGGGGATACACGGATTGCCAATCCATGCCACTACAAATCCATGCTACTACCATCCGTGTCACGATGTGAGAGAGAGGGGGGATCTGAATAGTTGCGCTAAATTTTCACTCCACCCATTTTAAGATTTTGCAGCGGGACATGTCGTAGGGGGAAAAAGAGACTTGGGCTTTTTTTCCAATAGGATCCGATGGTGGGGCGGGGTCGTGGTGATGCAGGACGGCGAGCGCGTGATAGCCGTTGGGCATTTCGATGTCGAAAAGCCTTTGCTCTTCGCGGACTTGACGGATGATTCCTGTCGAGGTGAGTGCGGGACGTTCTGGCATGATATGCGGCGGTGCGGTTGTATGTTAGTTTTTTAAAGGAGTAAATTTCATCCAAAGTCGATCCATTTCACTAGGGGTGCGAGTTGCGCTTGACCGTCTTGGTGCCAGAAGAGGGAGGGTTGTTGAGACTTTCCCAGTGGACAAATTCGACTGGCTCCTAAGGCTTGAATGGCTTCGAAGTGTTGTTTTTCGAAGGGGTGGATGGCGATGCTGCTGAGGTGTGGACGCACGAGGAAGAGGGCTTGTGGGAGTTGGTCGAGTAGGGGCAGGGGTTTGACGAAGATCACGCGGTTGAGCGGCGATACGGCGAATTGTGGATCTTGTTCGTAGATGACGGTCCAGTCGGTGGAGTCTTGACTGCACCAGATCTTCACGCTGGGGTCGTTGACTTGGCGGTAGTCGTAAACGTCGCGCAAGGCGGTGATGTCTGCGATTTCTTCGGTGCTGAGCGTGCGTCTGGGGCTGTGCTGATTGAAGCGTTGCATTTCTTCTGCTAGTTGGGCTGCGAAGGTGAGCGCGGTGTTTGGCTGATTTTCGTTGATGTAGAAGACATGGGGTGACAAACAGCCTTGCTGATCAAAGAGCGAGACGTCGCGGGCGGCGAGCTGGGCGGCGTGGTGATCAGGGTCGGAGAAAAGGATGCCGAAGCTGAGGCGGTGCCCGTGTGCGAGGAAGGTCTGATCGGCGCGCACTTGTTGACGAAAATGCTGGATGGTGTCATCGCTGCCAAAGACGATGAGGGATTGACTGTTGCGCAGCCAAGGATCGGGCAGTTCGGTGCTGCTTTCGACGAGGTTTTGTAAGGCTGGTGGCAGGGCGTCGATGAATCGACTGAGTTCGGGTAGTCCGGCAGAGGGTAGTTTGATGTAGTTGTGGGAGCCGAGCAGGAGTCCGCGAGTGAGTGACTGAATGCCTGCCATGGGGGTGTTGCCAGCGATGATGTGGAGGATGTGCCTGGGTGCGATGGCTTGGCATCTGAGGTCGCCTTGTGTTTGCGGGCTGTCTAGGATTTGTGGGTGCCCGAGCTCTGTGCTTAGTAGTTCGAGTAGCTGGTCTGCGCTGGGACTGTTCTCTGTAGCGATATCACTAAGTGTTTGGGCGAGCAGTTGAGCTCTGGTGGCGGTGTTCATGTTAGCCATTTTAACGAGTGCGTTCTTGGGAGAGGGAGATACGTGAGATTTTGAATTCCATGCGTAGGTGTTTGAGGTGGGACTCATCGGCGGGCAGGATGAAGGTGATGGGAGTCCAGAGTTGCGGTTTGATGCGGGTGAGGATGGGGGCTTTGAAGGGTTTCAAGTTGTGGTTCCATGTAGTGAAGCGCAAAGAGTAATCGGAGGAGGACTCGCTGGGGAGGCGAGTGGGTGGGTCGGTGCCATACCAACCGCTGAGTTCGGAGGCTGCGATGGTGTAAGCTAGGGGGTTGCCAATGCGGGCGCGCACTAACATGCCATGTTCGTGGCGCTCATAACTGTCGATGGCGAGCAGGAACGCGCCGTAGGGGGATTTGAGTAGAATGGCGGCCTTGGAGTCGATGCGGGTGATGGTGAATTTAGTGAGGTCTTGTTTTTCGCCAAGGAAGGCTTGTTTGATGGTCATCGTTAGGCGGATGAGCTTGAGCGGGGCGTCGGAGTTGGCGATGGGCAAATCAAGGGTGAGCTCACTCCAGGTTTTGGGTTTGAGCTCTTGGGTGAAGGTGTTTTGGAAGGGGGTTAACTCTTTTTGCCAGTTATCGAGCCGTTGGCTGAATATTTCATAAGGTTCGTTGGGTTTTAGCTCGGGGGCGTTGGCTCCAAAATCTCCTTTGAGGTCAAATTGTGAGACGGTTAGACCTAGTGGGTTGCCGATCTTGAGGGTGGCGCGGGTGCCACCGCCAGGTATGGGCGCTACTTTACTCAAGATCACTAAGAAGGTGCCGTGTCCGGTGCGGATGGCGAGGTGTCCTAGGTTGCCTACTTTGAGGTAAGCCATGGATTCACGTTGTTGCTGGGCTTTGGAAATTTGCGCCATGCCTTTTTCCATGCGCTTGAAACGATCACCCTGTTTCACCACAGCATTGGAGGCTTGTTCGAGGGCGTCGGTGCTTTGTTGCTCGGTGGTTTCGATGCGGTGGGTGAAGTCGTCGGTGCGTTCGCTTTCGCTCTGGATGCGATCTTTGAGATCTCTGAGACTGCTTTGTAATAAGGTGACTTCTTTTTCTAGCTCTTTGATTTTTTCGGCTTCTTCTTCGCAGGCGCTTAAAAATAAACAGCTACAGAGAATGAGTAGTGCTCGGAAACCATGCGCCATCATTCGCTCTCTCCAGCAGCTGCGCTGCGGAGTGATGGGCTTGCGATGAAAAAATGCCGAGGACATGGGTGGAACATAGCGGAATTCATCTTGGGACTCAATCATCAATGTGAAGATAGACCAGAGGCGATAGAGGTGATCGCTGCGATGAAAAACAGACCGATGGCGATGTTGAGTAGGGTGACGGCGGTGAGGGTGAATAGGATGAACAGTAGTGGCCACCAACTGCCGCCGGATTGATCGCCGTGGTGGCTGTCTATAAACTGCTGCATCATGGCGTAATTCCTAGAGTTGGATTTGTAATAGGCGGAAAAGGCATCGCCGAGGAGCGGGATGGAACCCACGGCGGCGTTGATGAAAACGTTGCCTGACATTTTGAGCAATAACTTGAAGGGCAGTCCGTGGCGGCGTGCGTCGGCGAGTAAAAAGCAGGCAATGATGGAGGGTAGGATCTCTCCACCACCAGGGATCAGTCCGAGGATGGGGTCGAGTCCAAAACGGAACTGGGTGCCTGGGATGCGAATGAACTCATCTAGGACCCAGGCGATTTTACGTGAAGCGGGGCTCAGCTTTGAGGTGGAAAGTGAGCGGGGAGGTTCTGCTGCATCGGGTGCTTGGGGCAATGCGTCTCCTTAGTTGGGTTTTGTGTTGTCAGAGCAGGGTAGGCAAGGTGGAACTTGCCTCTCCAAGCGACAGGAGGTGGAAACTCTAGGGGTTTTTGATCTCCATTAACATTTGGGCGTTGGAGTTGAATCTTTCTAGGAAAGATAACAGGCGCTGCATGGCTTCTTCGGGTTTGTGCCCAGCTAGTCCGCGGCGGATGATTTGGATTTTTTCTAACATGTGCGGTGCGAGCAGGAGCTCTTCGCGGCGGGTGCCAGATTTGTTGATATCTACTGCTGGGTAGATGTAGTTCTGCGCGATGTAGCGGTTGAGTACCAACTCCATGTTGCCGGTGCCTTTGAACTCTTGGAAGATGGCGTCATCCATGCGGCTGTTGGTCTCGATCAGCGCGGTGGCGATGATGGTGAGCGAGCCAGCTTCGCGGGTATTGCGGGCGGCGGCGAAGAGTCGGCGGGGGATTTCTAGTGCGCCTACGGAGAGTCCGCCAGAGGCGGTGCCACGTCCTTTGCCTTTGGTGGCGTTGTTAAAAGCTCGCGCTAGGCGGGTGATCGAGTCTAGCAAGATGAATACGTGTTCGCCAGCTTCGACGAGGCGCTTGGCGCGTTCGATGGCGAGCTGGGCGATGCGGGTGTGGTCTTTGACATTGGCGTCATTGGAGCTTGCCATGACTTCTGCACCGGGTAGGGAGCGTTTGAAGTCGGTGACTTCTTCGGGACGCTCGTCCACGAGTAAGACCATGAGATGCACTTCGTCTTCGTAATTTTCTAACACGGCTTCGGCGATGTGCTGCAGGATGGTGGTCTTGCCGGTTCGTGGTGGGGCGACGATCAGTCCGCGTTGGCCACGTCCGATGGGTGCCATCATGTCGATCACACGTGTGGTGTAACGATCGGGGCGGGTTTCTAGAGCGTAGCGCTTGCAGGGGTTGATGGCGGTGAGCTCTTCGAAGTAGGGAAGGTTGTGGTATGCTTCTGGTGCTTTACCATTGATTTCGAGTAAGTCGGTGAGCTGAGGGCCACGGTTGCCCAGTTGGGACGTGCACTTGACCATCACTCCGTCTCTCAAGCTGTGTGCGCGTACGATTTCGGGAGTGATAAAAACATCGTTGGGAGATTGTTGATAGTTGCGGCTTTCTTGTCGCAAAAAGCCAAAACCTTTGGGCGAAATTTCGACCAAACCTGTGGCTTCCACGGGTGGTCCAGGATCGATGGGTTCTCTTTGTTTTTGACGATTTTGGTTTCTTCTGTCGTTGCCAGCTTCGCTGCGCTCGTTGTGTTCACCGCGGTCGTTGCGGTCGTTATTGCCACCTTGGTTATTGCCACCTTGGTTATTGCGACGGCGATTATTGCGGTTGCGTCCGCCACGGCCTTTGTTGTTATTGCCTCGGCGATTGTTTTGCTGACGACGGTTGTCGTCGCGGTCTCTGGAATCTGATCCTTGGCGGCGTTTGGGGCGCTGACTGTTATCGCCGCCTTCGGAGCGACTGGGACCTTCGAGGGAGACGTTGTCTGGTTGGCGCTCAGCGGGAGGGGAAGAGGGTGCATCGTTACTACGAGGACGCTGTTCGGAAGCTTCTGCTTTTGGTGCGGGTTCAGCTTTTTTAGGTGCTTGCGTAGCTTTGCTCGTAGTTGGAGTCGCTGCCTCAGATGGGGCTGCTTTTTCCTTACTGATACGAGGTTTGCTAGCGGCTTTTTTAGCTGCCTTTTTTTTCGGGCTTTTGACTGCCGGCTTTTTGGCGGCAGTTTTTTTGACCTCGGTAGCAGGGCTAGGATTAGAATCGGGTTGTGATTCGCTCATGTTGATAAATAAAAAAGGGTCGAGAGAGATAGGAAAAGTGAGTGGTGGTTCAGCTTAGGCTTTCTAGGATTTCGTCGGAGATCTCAAAGGTGCCAAATACGCTGATGGTATCGTCGTAGTCGTCGAGGGCGTCATAGAGGCGTAAAACTTGTGAGGCGATCGAATTTTCTGTGATCAGAATCGGGGTGCTGGGGATGAAAGCGAGGCTTTGAGATTTCAACTGCAAACCTCCTTCGCGCAGGGTCTCGGCGACGGTATTGAGCTGGTCGAAGGCGGTGAGGATGATGTGCTCGTCGTCATCGCTGATGACGTCGTCTGCACCTGCTTCTAGGGCTTTTTCAAAAATTTCTTCTTCGCCGATGAGTTGTGCATCGATGATGATCTCGCCTTTTTTGTCAAACATGTGGGAGACGGTGCCGGCGGTCCCCATGTTGCCGTTGTTTTTATTAAATGCGCTACGGATGTCAGCCGCTGAGCGGTTTTTGTTGTCGGTAGCTACTTGCACGAGAAAACCCGCTCCACCTGCGCCAAAACCTTCGTAGGTGATTTCTTCGATGGTGCCGCCGTCGAGTTCGCCGGTGCCTTTTTTGATCGCGCGCTCGATGTTGTCTTTGGGCATCGATTGAGATTTGGCGCTATCGATCGCTTGTCGCAGGCGCGGGTTCATGTTCGGATCGCCACCGCCGTCTCGTGCGGTTATGGCGATTTCATGCGCAAACTTGCTGAAGACTTTACCTTTTTTGGCATCCTCTTTAGCTTTGATATGTTTGATCTTCGACCACTTGTTGTGTCCTGACATCGATCCTAAATGGTATGAATAATAATAGATCCACCCTTAAACAGAAAGGCTCTGTGGCTGGAATGTGATATGCAACGAATACGAATAATAGTAAACGAATGTGTGTGATAAAGGCTGATTGCAGAAATGAACTACGAGTCCCTACGGAACAGAATTTTCCTACTCCATGATGAGGTGGATTTTGTTTAAAAACCTAATCTCCCTAACTAGAGCAATGAAATCCGGTTCTGAATTTAGAATCAACGTCCAAAAGGATGCTGTTGGAGTTTCAAGGAGTGAACCGACCCCTGCTACGGCTTTAACTAGACGGTTTCTTGAGGAGGGTGCAAGCCTTTTTTGTGTCTTTTTTACCGGTTGGTAAAATGGGCAGTTTTTACTGGAATCGCTTGATCTCTCGGTGAACGGTGTGGCATGAGCGATGCTGGTGCAAAAAAGACTTACTTGGTGAAAAGGTTGAATGGGAAGGTGGAAGCTAGCGAGACGGGAGGCATGGAGACCTTGAGTTTGCAACAATGGGCAGGGGCGGAGGTGTTGACGGATTTTGCTTTTCCGTGGTCGGAGCTGCCTGCGCCGGCGACGATTTTTAGAGCGCTGTGGGATGATGAAAATTTCTATTTCCGCTTTGTGGTGGAGGATGCGGATGTGGTGATGGCTGAGGGGGCGGATGCCAAAGAGATGGTGGTGGGTTCGGATCGAGTGGAGATTTTTTTCACTCCGGGAGATGATTTGGATCCGTATTATGCTTTGGAAATGGATCCGCGTGGTGTGGTTTTATCTTATGAGGCGCGCTTTCATCGTCGTATGGATTGGAGTTGGTGTTGCCCTAGTTTGAGGCTATGCCCTGCGCTGACGGATTCCGGTTATGATGTGGAGGGGGTGATCCCTTTGGCGACTTTTCGTGAGTTGGCTTGTTTGCACCAGAGTGAACGAGGTTTATTTTTGAAGGCGGGTTTATTTCGTGCGGAGTTCAGTCACGGTGAGGGAGATGCGGCTGTGGTGAAGGATTGGATTTCTTGGGTGGATCCGGGGGGGGAGGTGCCAGATTTTCATGTGCCTGAGGCTTTTGGGGTGCTGGAGTTTGAAGGTAGCTAGGCTGGGGAAAGAGAAGGGGGGATCTCGCAAAGAGTGCAAAGGGGGGGGGCGAAGAGGTGAACCGCAGATGACGCAGATGATCGCAGATGGGGGGAAGAACGCAAAGGATGAGGGGGTAATAGGGAACTTAAACTTGAATTTAAACTACGGAGGGGGAGGGGATTTGGATGAGAAGATAGGCTCACGCAGAGACGCGGAGACGCAGAGGAATGGATGGGCGAGTGTCGATTGCTGAGGTGGGGGAAGAGAAGGGAGTTCTCGACAAGAATTGTGAGGA
This sequence comes from Verrucomicrobiales bacterium, assembly GCA_021648365.1. GTDB lineage: Bacteria > Verrucomicrobiota > Verrucomicrobiia > Verrucomicrobiales > DEV007 > JAADHD01. Next base: position 3,137 of record JAKISY010000130.1, on the reverse strand, counting down.
AGCTTGAGTTTGATTGTTAAATGCGCTAAAAGATAAAATGAGGTGACGATGATCGTTTTACCATGAACAGCCATGAGTGCGAAACTTGAAATAGAAAAGAAAGAAGCCAAGCGTCAGTTGCGTCGTGACCGGTTTGGGAAGTTGGTGTTGTTCCTCATTTTGTGCGGGGCGATGATGTTGCCGGGCTTGGTTTACTTTTTTGGCGGTGGGGATAGTGGCAAGATGACTGCGGAGGACAGTGCTATGCTGGAGACGGTGAGTGAAATTGCCAAACATCAGGATACTCCGGCTGACCCGGTGGTGGTGGAGAAAATCGTCGAGCGAGTGGTGGAGAAAATCATCAAGGTGACTGTGCCTGCCAAGGCGGAGGCGATGCCTGATAAGTTTGTGGCTTACAAAAAAATCGACATCGCTAAGTTGTATAACGGTTTTGAGATCCGCTCGCTGCTGGAAACGGAGCAGGGTCGCCGAGCTTCACTTGAGCGGGAGGATGCTTCGAGTTATGTGATCGAGCTGAATATAAAGATCAAGGTGCCTGAAGCGAATCAAAGCTTGGAGGATTTGGCGGGTTTGAATGAACACTTGCCTAAGATGTTGCCGGATTTGGGTAAGATGGTTGAGACGGGTAAGGTGTCGCCTTTTTATTATCATTTGTATGATCTGAAAAAGAAACGCGTGCAGCGCTACATCACTCGGCTGAATCGGGTGCTATCGAGGCATCATTTTTTTGATTGTGAGACGATTCTGGAACTGCAGCATCCTGAAACTCAGCAGAAGGTGTTGTTGATGCAGGGCGAGATGGATGTGGTGTCGGATGGTTCGGATGGGGATCGTTGGCCGAAGATGGATGATTACATTTCGATGTCATCGAACTACCAGCCGTTCACCAGTTATGGTTGGCCGAAAAAAACGAAGAGGGCTAACCCGTTGTTAGCTGCTCGGGTTGCTAAGCTCAATAAGTATGAAGCTGAGTTTAAGATCAAGGGGCTGAGCATTGAGAAAAACCGTTTTTTGAAATCGAACATTGATTTACTCAAGCGAGAGATTGCCGATTTGAAAGGGCGTAGCTTTTTGATTGCGGAGGCGGACCCTTTCATCGTGATGCCGCTGTCGATGATTGGCAAAACTAAAGAGAATGCTTTTGGTCCTTCTTTTGGCGACTATGCGGTGGTGATCTATCAGGGCAAGGTTTACCCAGCTATCGTGGGGGACGGGGGGCCTTCGTTTCAGATGGGGGAAGCTTCTCTGCGCATCGCGAAGCAGTTGAACCCTAAAGCGAGTCCTTACAGTAGGCCGGTGAGCGATTTGAAGGTGACTTATTTGGTTTTTCCAGGATCGAAGGAAGCAAAGAAGGATGCCCCAGATTTGAAAAAATGGCATCAGAAGTGTTCTCAACTATTAGGGGGCATCGGTGGTTTGGGTGAGGGGTATCAGTTGCACCAGTGGGAGGATCTGATTGCCAAAAAGAATAAACCTACTCAAGCTGCGAAGGTGAAGGTGCCTGAGGTCAAAGCTCCGGCGACAGCTCCGCCGAGTAAGGCACCTGCGGTTAAACCATCTGTGAAACCACCAGTGCCAACTGTAGGTAAGTCGTCTGGGGCGAAACCTGGAGCAGGATCGGTGGAGGCGCTGAAGGCGAAGATCGAGGGGAAGTGAGCTTGGGTGAAGTGGGGAGGCACTCACCATGAGCCGAGGCGAAGCCGAGACGGTCGAATTCAACTGTCTGAGGCAACACGCGACGGACGTGAAGAAGATTGGATAGGTTAAGCAGATCTTTTATAAAGTGAGCGGGGAGGTGTAAAAAAAGAGCCGCCCCGTGAGGGACGGCTCTGATTAAGCTTTTGCAAGCTATGTTATGATTTTGCCTAGGTAGGCAAGCCTTTGGATTTGTCGTCTTTGAGACGAGCTCTAAGGATTTTATTACGCCAAGTGACAGCTTGTTTAACTGCTTCATCGTAGCCGAGTTTATCGACTGAGAATTTGCGGTTCACTGCTTTGCCGAGTTCTGAACGTACGGTGACGGTGATCACTTTACGTTTTTTACCTGAACTGTTGGTGTAATGTGTTTGAGATACACCGATCTCACCTGTGTTGGTGCGTGCGGTGCGTTTGATGCGCCACAAGGGCTTAGCGTATTTCGCCATCTCATCAATCAAGCCATCGCGGAATGCTTTAGCTGCCGTGAGTGCTTTGGTTTTCCCTTTGTGAATACGGTCACTAAAGAGTTTGGTGCTCAAGCGACCGCCACGACGGACGTGAACCTGCCAACCATGAGTTTTGGTAGAATCAATGCGTTTGATGTTTTTGACTGACTGCTTGTTACGAGTGCGCGTTTTGGGCGACACGGGTTTTTTTCTAGTAGTCTTTTTCTTAGCGGCTGCCTTCTTAGCTGGAGCTTTTTTCTTAGCTGCTGCTTTTTTGGCTGGAGCTTTTTTCTTAGCTGCCACTTTTTTAGCTGGAGCTTTTTTCTTAGCTACCACTTTTTTCTTAGCTGCTTTTTTAGCTGGAGCTTTTTTCTTAGCTACCACTTTTTTAGCCGGAGCCTTTTTCTTAGCTGCCGATTTTTTCGCTGCTACCTTTTTTTTCGCTACTTTTTTCTTAGCCATGTTTCTAGGTTGGTTGTGGAGCCTGGGTGTCTCCGTTTAGTTACAAAAAGAACATATCGCTCTATTCGCATATTCTATATATGGCTATTTTTCACAGTACGTCAAGAAAAACTATGCTTAGTGGCGCTGGTTTTTTTATTCCTAGCGAGGAAACTGGCTAGGTTGAACTTTGAATAAGCAAAAAATCTGTGAAAAGCGAGACGTTGATGTTGGGATTTAGATGTGCAAAGTGGAGCCTTTTCTGAAGTTAGGGGGTGGAGGCGGTAGCAGCGAGCAGCTTACAAATGAGAGGGCTGGGAAGGGGCGCTGGTTTGTCGGTTGAGATTGACGGGTATGCTGAGCAAGCGGAGCGTTGTTTGTGTGGTAAGAACATGGATTCCAGTGGTGATGCGCAAAAAAGGCTTTTAGGAGCCGCTCAAAAATAACTTACCCAACTCCGCTTCGATTTTTGTCTGGCTTCTGCGTTGAAATTCGACTCATTTAGCCCGCTAAACTCTGTCGAAGTTCGCCTTGAATCCAAACAAAACTCTT
>JAKISY010000020.1 GCA_021648365.1 Verrucomicrobiales bacterium | reverse complement strand
ATTCCTTCTTCTAGCTGATGCTTATTACGCCAATGGAAAAATGCTCAGGTCACTTGTTGCTCATGGCTCTATCCTTATAAGCAAAGTTCGAACGAATGCTGTTGCCTATGAAAAAGCGGATATTCCTACTCGAAAAAAAAGAGGTCGCCCCAAATTGTATGGCACAAAAATCAAGCTCGCAGACTTGTTTTCCTCTGCGACTTTCACAAAGCTCACCTGCAAACTTTACGGTGAAAATGTGCAAGTTGAATACCTTTGTAAGGATCTGGTTTGGAAACCTTTTGGTAAGCTCATCCGCTTCGTCCTCGTAAAACACCCAAAAAGAGGTCATATGATTTTAATGAGCTCCGACCTATCGATGCCCCCAGCTGAGATGATTAAATTTTACTCATTGCGTTTTAAGATTGAAGTGACTTTCAAGCACGCCATTCACAATGTCGGGGCCTTTGGTTATCATTTTTGGATGGCTGAAATGACTCCGTTAAAACAAAAAAATGGGAACCAATATTTACACAGGAAAGAGCAATGGTATCGGGATCAGGTTAATCGGAAAGTAAAAGCATACCATTGCTTTGTTCAGGTCGGTCTCATTGCGCAAGGGATGCTTCAGTATCTTGCCATGACCCAAACTCAGCATGTGTGGAATCATTTTGGATCATGGATTCGCACGATTCGCCCTGGAATCCTTCCCTCTGAGTCTGTCGTCTCAAAAGCCTTATGGAACACGCTTCCCTATTTTCTCAAAGGTTCAATAACTGGGGGAATCATCGAGAAATTCATATCTTCAAGAATCGATAGAAAGAGGGCTGAGTCCATGCGCTTTGCCGGGTGATGCGCAATTCACTAACTTATCACTCTCCAGTTATTATTATGAATACAGTCAACGCTATGGCAGCCCTCAGATGGGGGTGACTCCTGTGGTGGTGAAAAGTGTCGAGGTTTCGGAAGATGGCAAAAAGGTGACCTTAGATTTGGGAGAGATGGTGGCGAGGAAGATTTATCAGCTAGATTTTGCGGCATTGAGTGCAGGGGATGGCTCGGCTATGAGCCATGGTATGTTGTGTTATACCGTTCAACGGCTGAGGGAAGAATGATGAGAGTTGATGAATTTGCGCACCGGGTTTTGTTGGCGGAGAGCTTGCAGGAGAAGCTGGAGTTCGTTGACCTTGGGGATTTATCGGATCATGAGCGTGACTCTGCGATTGGGAAGAACGTAGAGCCGGGGCGTCCTGTTCATTTGAAAATGCAGAGGAAGGGTGGGGCGCATACTTTGGCTAGTCCTAATATTTCCGAGGTGAGCGATGATGAGGATCGGGGTAGGCTATTGCATTTTTTTGCTAATCACGAATTGTTGGCTACCGAGTTGATGGCTTTGGTTTTGTTGAAATTCCCTGATGCTCCGAGTGAGTTTCGGCGTGGTGTTTTGCGCACTTTGAAAGAAGAGCAGCGACACACTAAGTGGTACATCCAGCGCATGAAGGAGTGTGGTGTGGAGTTTGGCGATTTTCCTGTGAGCCGTTATTTTTGGGACATGGTGGCTACGATGGAGACGCCGCTGGACTATGTAGCGCGCTTGAGTCTAACGTTTGAGCAGGCTAATTTGGATTATTCTTTACACTATGCCGAGGTGATGCGTCAGGCCGGAGACGATGCTTCGGCTGCGATCTTGCAGCAGATCTATAAAGATGAGATCCGTCATGTGAGTTATGGCTTGAAGTGGTTTCGCGTTTGGAAAGAGGCGGACGAGGATGACTGGACGGCTTTCAAGCGAAGCTTATCTTTTCCGCTGTCACCGCGCAGGGCTAAAGGGGCGGGGTCTAAAATCAATCGCGAAGGGCGTTTGGCTGCGGGCTTGGATGAGGACTTTATCAATGAGCTCGAGGTTTTTGAACGCTCGGTGGGTAGGACTCCCAATGTGTTTTATTTTTGTCCTGATGCTGAGGATGAGATGAGCGAGCAATGGCAAGGCAAGGGCTACCAGCCTTCGAAAATCATGGAGTCCTTGGTGAGGGATTTAGAAGTATTGATGCTTTTTTTATCACGTCGGGATGATGTGGTATTGTTGCGTCAGGCTCCATCGCGGGAGTATTTGATGCGTTTGCGCGATGCTGGTTTTGATCTGCCTGAGATTGAGGTGTTGAATAACAAGGGTAGGATTGATGATGACAGTTTTCTGCGCGAGCGTAAAATCAATGCGTTGCGTCCGTGGGCGTGGTGTCCGAGTTCGGGTCAGGTGATGCAGCCTTTGCAGGAAAAGTGCTCCGCAGCCGAAAAATCACTCGAAGCCAGGTGGAATCCTAAACTTAGAGGCCTGTTCAGCAAAATGATGGGGGCTGAGTTGGCAGATGAAGTGGGCGATGTGCAGATTGCGACGAATTGCCGCAGTATGGATGAGGTGGAGTCGCAGGTGGCAGCTTTGGCTGGACAGGGGGTGGCTCAAGCGGTGATCAAGGCGTCGTTTGCAGCCTCGGGGCGAGGTTTGATTTTGATCGATTGCCAACAGGCCTTTGACGGGGCGGTGGCTCGTCGAGTGCAGCGTGTATTGGCGAAACAAGGCGAAGTATTGGTTGAGCCTTGGTTGCAGCGGGTATTAGATTTTTCTGTTCAGTATGAGATGGAGTCGAGTGGGCTGCGCAAGGTGGGCTTGATCCGTTTGCAGAATGATGATCGAGGTCAGTTCAAGTCCTGTGTTTTTGCGAGTAAGTTTTGCCAAGGTATGAAGCCTGAGTTGGCGCGGTTCATGATGGAGGTTTCGCTGCCTGTTTATGCAGAGGGTGGAGCTTTGAGCCGAGGCTTGCAGGAGGTTTTGCAGCAATGCGGTTATCGTGGGCCGGTAGGAGTTGATGCGTTTGTGTATCGTGATGAAGCGGGAAGGTTGTGTTTGCGACAGGTTTGTGAGGTGAACCCTCGTTATACGATGGGTCGCCTGACTTTGGAGTTGGGAAAACGAGTGGCACCTGGGCATTCATTGAAGTTTGAGATTCTCAGGAAAAAGGACCTAGCTCCCGATGAAGGATTGCAAGTGGATCGGCGAGGGCTTTTTTGTCGTGGGCGTATGTGTTTGAACGATCGTGATCGTGCTGAGAATTTTTTGGCGTGCCTTTCGGTGGGCAAAAGGTTAGATGATATAGAGGATGAGACTTGCCTGGGAACTAGGTAAAATAGCGCAATCGCGTTTTTGACAATACTCTGGGGGCATGTTGTTTTACCAGCATGAGTCATTTAGCTATTAAACGTCATACCTTACGTAGTTTTGTTTGCCTGGGCTTACTCTGTAGTTTTAACATGCCTAGGTGCATCCTCGCTGCAGATAAAGACATCGATGCCACCATTTACAAGCGGGTGATTTTTGCTGATGAGTTTGATGGTAAACATTTGGATAAAAGGTGGGGCATGATTTATTGATCCGGATGGAAGCCGATGTGATGGAGGTGTTCATGGATGGGAAAAAGTTAGCACGTTTCCAATCGGAGGGGTTTGCTCATCAGACGATTGAGCATGTGAATCTGACGACTTCCAAAAAAGAAATGTTGTATGATCATTTCAAGATCAAGGGGCGGTGATTTTTGGTTGGAAATTTAAAGTATTGATGAAAAAGGGAGTCTATATTTTGTTGTGTTTGTTGCTGGGGCAGGTCTCTCAGCTAGTGGCGGAGGCTGAGATGCCTGCTTTAAAGATTGAGCAAAACAAGCAGTTGTTTGCAGATGACTACATTATTGAGAAGCTGCAAAATGTTTACCGAGTGATGAATCAGCCAGTGAAATACGCGGGCAACCCACTGCTAGAGCTCAATCCTCAGCAGAAGCCTGGCAGCGACGATTTGATTGTGGTGAGTGGCACAGTGTTATTTGATCAACAAGAGAGCCTTTTTAAAATGTGGTATGAAGGGGCGAATTACAATTGGGATCACAATGTGTTGTGTTATGCCTATTCGAAGGACGGGCTCCATTGGGAATTGCCTGACTTGGGACTGATCGAATACCAAAAGTCGAAACAGAATAACATTGTTTTTGAAAAAGGCGTAGGAGAAATGGCTCCTGCAGTGATGAAGGATCCTGTTACTCAAGATGCTAGCCGTCGCTACAAGCTGCTTTACAAACGAGCGGGGCTTGGCTGGCCTTTACAAGGGATCAATACTGCCTATTCGTCTGACGGGGTGCATTGGGAGCGTTGGTATGAGGAGGACGTGATTGAGAAGAGTGACAGTCCAAATTCAGTTTTGTGGGATGCTAAGATGCAGAAGTATATCGCGCATACTCGAGAGTGGGAGGGTGGTAAAAAAACGCGGGTGGTGTTGCAAAGTGAGAGTGAAGATTTTATCAACTGGAAAAGGAAAAAGGTGATCATGAGGCCGGATGAACAGGATCCGCCAGGGCGTCAGTTCTACAACATGGAGTGGATGCCGTATGAAGGTGTTAACTTCGGATTTTTGGCGGTGTATGACGTGAATAAGGGACCTGCTTGGGATAAGGTGAACATCCAACTGTGCTACAGTCGTGATGGCTGGAATTGGTCTCGTATGGGAGAGAGGCAGCCTTTCATCGAAAATGGGGCGGAGCCTGGTATGGTAGATTGGGGGCAGATCTATGTGATGCAAAAACCGATAGTAGTTGGAGATGAAATTTGGATTTATTATGTGGGGTTCAAGGGCTTGCATTGGGCTATCAAAAACAAAGAACTGCAAGGGACTTCGGTGAATTTATGTAAAATCAGGAGCGACGGTTTTGTGTCGCTTGATGCTGGAGGCAGAGGAACCGTGGTCACCAAACCTTTTGTGATGAGTGGTGATCGTCTGGTAGTGAATGCGAATGCGGCTCATGATGCTTCGGTAAAGGTGGAAATTCTGGATGAGAGCTATCAGGCTATCGAAGGATTTGGGTTGAAGGACAATGGCGTTTTGACGGGTGATGACGTTCGTCACGAAGTGACTTGGAACGGGAGTTCAGACGTTTCATCCTTGCAAAAAAAGAGGATTCGTCTCAGGTTTCATTTGGATCGTTCGAAGCTCTATTCTTTTGTTTTTGTAGCGGAAAAACCTTAAATTGTGATTGGCATGAAAGCATTATATTTGAACCGTGTATTTACTTGGGGACTATGTTTCCTCGCCTTTTTTCCCTCTGCGAGCTATTCGGAGAAAGTGAGGAAGCCTAACTTGCTGTTCATCATCACCGATGATCAACGTTTTGATATGATGGGGAATATGACGCCCTACGTCATAACCCCGGAGATGGATCGTTTGGCCAAGGAGGGAGTGCGTTTTGAGAAGGCCTTTGTGACGACTCCGATTTGCGCTGCGAGTCGGGCGTCGATGTTGACTGGGGCTGTGGAGCGCAGTCATCGTTATACTTTCTACACGCCAGCGCTATCGCAGAAGTGGGTGGAGAATAGTTACCCGGTGCAATTGCGCAAGGCGGGCTATAATACGGTCTATATAGGAAAGTTTGGGGTTCAATTGCAGAGCAAGAAGGCGATGGATCAAATGTTTGATCATCATGAGGTGTTGAAGCGCACGCCTTATTTTAAGACCCAAGCAGATGGTTCGGTGCGCCATTTGACAGACATCACTGGAGACCGGGCGATCGATTTCATAGCTAAGCGCGCTGACGACCAACCGTGGATGATGTGTCTAGCGTTTAATGCTCCTCATGCTGAGGACAACGATAGCCGTCAATATATTTGGCCTGACTATGTGCACCACCTTTATCAAGATTTGAAGCTCAAAAAACCTGCGCTGTCTGAGCCGAGCTTTTATCAGCAGTTGCCAGAATTTCTGCGTGATGGCACTTTGAATCGTGAGCGTTGGCATTGGCGTTTTGATCCTTGGCCTCGTAAAAATAAGGGAGAGGAAATGACCAAAGGCTATTTCAGAATGATTTCTGCGATTGATCATAATATCGGTAGAGTGCGCAAAGCTCTTGAGCAACGAGGGGCTGCTGATAATACGGTGATCGTGATGATAGGGGATAATGGGACTTTTTTGGGTGAGCGGGGTTACGCTGAAAAGTATTTACCGTATGAGCTGAGCATCCATGTGCCTCTGCTCTATTTTGATCCGCGCCCTACATCGAAGATGGTGGTGGGGCTGCGTCCGAAGGCCATCGTGGCGAATATTGACGTTCCAGTTACGCTGTTAGATCTTGCGGGCGCGGAAATCCCTGATTCGATGCAGGGGCGTAGTTTGGTCGAGCTGACCCAAAAGAAGGGGGTTCCGGCCGACTGGCGTAGTGATTTATGGATTGAGCATTTGATGATGTTAGACTCTATTCGTAAACATGAAGGGGTGCGTACGGAACAGTTCAAGTATAGCCGTTATTTTGAAGCTAAGCCTGTGTTGGAGGAACTTTACGATCTTGAGAATGATCCGATGGAGACTAGAAATTTGATTCATGATCACAAATATGCCTACATGGCGGAGCGCCTGCGCAAGCGAACCGATGAGTTGCGGGCGCAGTATGGAGGGGTGTTTCGTCCAGACCCGGAGACGGTGAAACGGGCGGCTGCAGCCAAACGGAAACTTGAAGCGAAGAAGCGTAAGTAGCAAGATCGCTTATGTTCTATCTACGCGATTGCGCGATTGACTGATCTCAAGAAGGTGCTTGGTTTTGAGCTATGAAATCTCTAAGATTAAACCTTCGGTGGTCACAGGCTTTGGCTGTGGTCTTATTAGCTGCTTCTTTATTGGTCGAACAGGCTCAAGCTGAGTTGAAATTACCGACCATTGTGGGTGATAAGATGGTGCTGCAGCGGGATCAGAATTTGAATATATGGGGATGGGATAATGCGGGGCAAGAGGTGAATGTTTCTTTTGCTGGGGAAAATGTGGTGGGGAAAGCTGATGCTAAAGGACGTTGGCAGGTGGTGTTGAAACCCATGAAAGCGAACGCCAAAGGGCAAGAGATGGTGATCTCAGGATCTGGAGGCAGCAAGATCACCCTGAAGGATATTCTGATCGGCGAAGTGTGGTTGTGCTCGGGGCAGTCGAACATGTCTTTTGCTGTGAAGAATAGCTATGGTGGCGATTTGGAAGTTTTGACGGCTAATTATCCACTGATCAGAATGATCTCGGTGCCCAATTTGGCAGCTCAAGAGCCTAAGGATCACTTTAAGGGGCAATGGGATAAATGTGACCCAGCAGTGACGGCTAATTTTTCTGCGGTGGGTTATTACTTTGGCAGGTTGTTGCATCAGGCGTTGGGTGTGCCGGTGGGGTTGATTGATAATGCTTGGGGAGGTTCTTCAGCTGAGGCTTGGGTGCGTAGGGATTTGTTGGAGAAAGACGAAAAATATAAGGCTGTGATGGCTCGTTGGAAAAATATAGAAGCCACTTTTGACTTTGAGCCTTTATTAAAGGACTACCAAGCGGAAAGAAATGCCTGGAAAAAACAGGTGAAATTAGCGAAGGAGCAAGGTGAAAAGGCTCCGCTTCCGCCACGTTACCCGAGAGATTTACTCAATGGGCAACATCGTCCTGCTAACTTATACAATGGGGTATTGCATCCCGTGATCGGTTATGGCATGCGCGGTGCGATTTGGTATCAGGGTGAGTCGAATGCAGGTCGTGCTTTTGAATACCGTTCGCTCTTTCCTCTCATGATCCAGAGCTGGAGAGATGAGTGGAAGCAGGGCGATTTCCCTTTTTATTGGGTACAGTTGGCTGATTTCAGAGACGAAAAGCCTGAACCAGGTGACAGTCAATGGGCTGAACTACGCGAGGCGCAAACGCTGACAATGTCCAAATTGAAAAACACGGGAGAAGCGGTGATCATCGATATCGGCGAGGGCAGAGATATCCACCCACGCAACAAGCGTACGGCGGGAGAGCGTTTGGCGCGCTGGGCTTTGGTGGAAAATTATGGTTATGATCAATTAGTCTGTCAAAGTCCGACTTATCAAAAGATGGAAAAAAAGGGAGCTAAAATTTTACTAACTTTCGATCATGTGAGTGCAGACGGATTGTATTCTTTTGATGTTAAAGAGCCTATCGGATTTGCCATAGCTGGAGCTGATCAGAAATTTGTCTGGGCTAAAGCGGTGCAGGTCGGAAAGAACCAAGTGGAAGTGTGGAGCGATGAGATCAAGGAGCCCGTAGCGGTTCGGTATGCTTGGTCAGACAATCCTGTGGCTAACATGCGCAGTGCTGAAAACTTGCCGATGACACCTTTCCGCACGGATGATTTCCCTATGGTCACTGGTCCTGCGACAGTTAAGAAAAAGTGATTTTTGAGTGATTGAACTTTTTATCCCGATGAATACACGACGCAGTTTTCTTAGCAAATCTAGTTTGGCTTTTGCCGCTTCTGGCGGGTTCGCTCAGCTTGGTGTTGGTTCCACTTTAGCTGCTGATGGAGGAAGCGGTGAAGGCGGTGCAAGCCCCCAGAAGATCATTCATTTGGTCGCTGATGGCATGAGCATGGGCACTTTGACTTGTGCGGATTATTTGTCACAGCAGGTGCGAGGACGTGGTTTGGTGTGGACGCAGTTGCTGAATCAATCTGGGGTGGTGAATGCGCTGATGAACATGCGTTCTTTGAATTCGCAAGTGACGGATTCTTCAGCGGCATCGAGTAGCTGGGGCAGCGGCTCGCGCATTGCCAATGGTGCGGTGAACCAGTTGCCGGACGGACGTTCTTTGAAGACTCTGTATGAGGTGTTGGGGGAAGCAGGGTGGAAGCGCGGTTTGGTGACGACGACGGAGCTCACTCATGCGACACCTGCCGGTTTTGCTGCGTCGGTGGCTAAGCGTGGTATGGGCGAGAAGATCGCTGAGCAGTATTTGCAAAGAGGGGTGGATGTATTGTTGGGCGGGGGGCGCAAACATTTTGCTAGTTCAAAACGTAAGGACAAAAAGGATCTCTACGCGCAGTATCAAAAAAAGGGATACACGGTGATGCAGAATAAATCCGAACTTGAAAAAGCGGATTTAGACAAACCTTGGGTGGGTACTTTTTCCGACAGTCATTTGCCTTACACTGTAGATTATCTCAACGATGCCGAATTGCAAAAAACGGTACCGACTTTAGCCGAAATGGCTAAACGGGCTTTGCAAAAGTTAGGGCGTTCGTCTCGCTTTATTCTACAGGTTGAAGGAGGTCGTGTGGATCATGCATGTCATACTTGTGATGCGATTGGAGCTTTTCGAGATCAAATCGCTTTTGACGAAGCGGTGGAAGAATGTTTGGCTTACCAGAGGGAGCACCCTGATACGTTAGTGGTGATCACGACGGATCACGGCAATGGCAATCCTGGGCTGAATGGTGCGGGCCCGGGTTATGGACAGAGTCCCACTTTGTTTGCGCATTTGAAAGAGGCTACGGCTTCCTTTTCGGTGATGCTCAAACGGATGGGAAAAACGCCGACAACGGATCAGATTCGCAAAGTGATCGTGGAGAGCACTGGGTATAAAGTGCCTAAGTCGAAGGTGGAGCAACTGGCGCCCTATTTTGAGAAAAAGGGTGACCCTCTTTATAGTTTACTGAACTCTGTGGTGGCGCAGATGGGTCAGTTGATGGGCAATCATTGGGGCATTGGTTGGTCTGCTAACATGCATACTGCTGATTATGTGCCGCTGACTGCGGTGGGGCCTGGAGCAGCAAGGTTCTCAGGGTTTATTCAAAATACGGATGTCTTCCATCATTATTTGGCTTTTGCTGGCATTGATTTCAAAAACCCTACGATGCCATTGATGGCAGAAAATAGTTCGTCGCACTCTTTGTCTCCAGAGGCTCAAGAGCAGGTTGATGACTATCAACAAGTGATGGTGTGAGGGGGGAGAGCCATTTAGGGGTTTAGCTTTTTAGGTTCTGTATTTCACACGGGGGTTCTGATGTTGGATGACTAGGTTGGAAAGGTTTTTTCGTTAAACCTCTTATCGGCTCAGGCGCAATTTCACTCAGGAGTCTTAGCCTTACGTTTGAAGTTGAAGAGTCTTTTGCGGGGCTTTTTTTCGCTGGGTGCATCGGCTTTGCTATCCTTACGCTTGGGGGAAAATAGCCCTTTTTTTGGCAGGATACGAGGTATGCCTGGGATGTATTTGGTTTTCCATTGAGGGTCTGACATGGTGCCGTCTGCGTGAAATTCAAAAATCTTACTGACAACTTTACTGACAGGCGTAAGGAAAAAACCAGCGGTTCCTCTGATATCAAAAGAGGCGTCCATGTCGATTTTTTTATCTGCGAGTCGGATGGAGCCATCACTTTTAAATTTGAAGGTTTGTCCTAAGGCTTCAAGGTTTTCAGTGTGAACGTAACCATCCGCGATGGTGAAATGAGCAGTGGCTTCTTTGACGATGCTGTAACCGGGTTTGGCTTTGGGCATGAAGCCGGTCATGACTTTAGAAAGTGGTCCTAACATAGGGACGGCAAAGAGGTCACCATTGTGGAGTTCGGCATTACCTGTGCCACGCATACTATGGAGATCGCCAAGGGTTCCTGTGAGCTTTATTTCACCATGCAAATCGCCAGTGGTGCTTTCATATTCGCTGTAGAGCCGAGTGAGTTCTCGGAAGTCAATTTTGTCAGCTTCGATGGTGGCGGCGTATTTTTTTTCGGTGCTGGGGTTCTCGATGAGGTATTCGGCGGTGAGCTTGCCCTTGAGGGTGCTTGCGCTGAAGGAGGTGAGGTGGATCGTATCTCCTTTGATTTGTAATTGTCCTTTGGGGTGATCGAGTTTCAGGTCTTTGCCAAAAAAGCTGTAATCCAGTGGCGAATCGCTGCTGAAGGAGATCTTCAAATCGGTCTTGCGAGTTTGTTTGCCGAGTTCTTCTGCTTTGCGAGCATCGAGGTGCCCTGATATTTTTATTTGTGGAGTGGCGCGGAAACGGTAGGGGGTGAGTTTTTCGGCGAACTTGGGACTGAAGGCTCGCATGCCGGTGACGGGTGGTAAGGTCCAATCGCCATTAACGATGTCAAACTGTTTGAGATCGAGATGGTTGGAGACGAGGTCGGCTTTGCCAATACCATCGGATCGAGCCATGTTTAGATTTCTGTAGAAGTGTTGGCGTTTGTCATTGGCTTCAAAGTCGAGTGAGATGTGTTCGAAAAACACGCCATTGAAGCGGCAATTGCGTAGATCGATGGGGCCGCTCATTTTCCAAGTAGAGGGCTTCCAACTTGGACCGCCGCCGGTGATGCCTAAGTAGATGGAGGATTGTTTGTCAAAGCTCCATTTGCGGAGAAATTTGCGAGTTTTTTCCTTCGGCATGAAGGGGGTGAAAGTGGTGATGTCGAATTTGATTTCTGCTTCGAAACGGAAGTCGTTTTTAGGGATATCGTAGAGGCCATTGGCGAGCGCCATGCCGCTTTTATGGTCTAGGCGCACGTTTCTGAGGTAATATTTTCCGCCAGCCATACTGAAGTCGGTGCTAAGCCCATCGAACACTTCGCCTCGGCTGACGAACTTTTCACAACGAAAGCTGCCGATCGCACGAATAGGGAGGTAGGGGAAATCGAAGCTCTGATCAAAGTCCCAACGTCCTTCGATGGCGATCTGTGGCGGGCTGAAAAAAACCACTTCGCCAATGACGGGTGCTGGGTGGATGGATTGGGCAAGCGCTTGCACGTCGATGGAGGAGTCTAAGTTGAAGGTGAGATGCCTATCTGAGCGTTGCCAGATGCCACGCAGTCTGAGGTCGCCTTTGTCATCTTGCAGGTTGAGTTGGCGCAAGTTGATGGCGTTGCCGTCGTAGTCGATCACGGCATTGACCTTTTTGGTGGAATAACCTAAGCGGCTGAGGTGGTTGGCTGAAAAGCGTGCGGTGATATTGAGCAACTCCAACTGATCTAATGAACCGTGGACTTCTAATTCGATCCGAGGAGCTTGATCGACTGGGTAATCAAGGGTGTCAAGCTGGGTGAGGATCTGGTGGATGAGCTTGAGTCGTTCGCTGAGCACTTGGATTCGGTTCTTGTGCGCTGTTTTTGAGGAAGTTTTTGAGCTTGGCGGTGCATTTTCTAGGTTTCCATTTTTTAGCGGTTTGAACAGAGAGCCTTTGAGCGAAACATGGATACCGTGCACTTGAGCTTCAGCTTTAATAATTTCGATCTTATCAGCAGGCATGAGGATGCGCGCTGAGCAACGGCGAATCAGCAAGCGGACGCTATTTTTGTCATTAGGGTCGATGGGCAGGGAGAGGTCGGCGTCTTTGAAATCAATGCTATTGATGCGCACTTTTTTTTCCATCACTTGGCTCAGATCGATGTCGAGGATGACCTTGTCGATGAAAGCGATGACGGTTTTGCGCTTGGCTTCTTGGTAAAAACGGACGTCTTGAGCGACTAATCCTTGGATCGGGCCGAGTGTCAATCTGCCGATATCCACATAATAGCCCTGCTTGGCGATTTCGACTTCGATCAATTTACGCCAGCTTTGCGTGAAGCCTTTTTCACGTGCGTAATAGGCACCGAATATTCCGCCTGCCAGGAGGACAAGCAAAAGGGTGGTAAAGACGGTGCGGCGAAGGTTCACGTAGGTGGGTTGATGATGAAGATGGGTGGGATAAAGTCGTATCATTACTCCCCAGATGCAAGAAATGCTGTCAGAAATGAGCACATAGGAAAAAATCAGTTGTTTAACGCAGTTTAAATACCTAAGATCGTATTGAAATGCTTAAATTTGCAGTTTTAGGAAGTGGAAGTGGTGGCAATAGTGCGGTGTTGCGCATGGGGCAGACGTGTATCCTCATTGATGCGGGTCTCAGTGCTAAACAATTGTGTCTGCGCTTGCAGCAAGTGGGGGTTGATCCCGATTCGATCGATGCGGTGGTATTGACTCACGAGCACAGTGATCATGTGTCGGGGGTGGATGTGTTTTGCCGTAAGCGGAAATTGGAAATCTATACTTGTGTGCATACATGTGAAATGATTCGCGACTCGATCAAATCGGCGGTGGTGTGGAAGCATTTTGTGGCGGGGGAGGGTTTCCGCGTGGGAGAAATCGAGGTCGAGAGCTTTTCTATTCCGCATGACGCGGTGGATCCTGTGGGTTTTGTCTTTAGGGGGAGGCAGAGCAGCCTAGGTTTTGTCAGCGATATTGGGCAAGTGACTGAAATGGTGAGACAACGCTTGAAAAATGTGAATACGCTTTTTGTCGAGGCCAATTACGATGAGCTAATGTTGCAGGAAGACCTGCGCCGCCCTTGGTCGATCAAACAGCGCATCTCTTCGCGGCATGGTCATTTGTCCAACGTGCAGGCAGCGGAACTAGCTGTGGCAACGTCATCACCAGCGTTGTGTCGCGTGATATTGGGGCATTTGAGCAGTGATTGCAATACCTCGGAAGTGGCGAGCGCTTTTGTGAAAAAGGAACTGGATGCGGCGGGTGTGCAGCATGTGGATGTGTATTGTGCTACGCAAAAAGAGCCAACCGCCATGCGTCCCGTTGCAGAGTCTAGCTTGAAAGGTGAAAGCCCAAATGAGGGTCAATCGGAAGATGCTCTGGAGGTGTGGACTTTGTGAGAAGTGTTTCTTTGCAAAGCGATGTACAAGGTGCATCTTGCAAAGGAAAGCAGGCGAGGGGAAATCGCTGTGTTAGGAAATATTCATGATATCGTTAAAACCATCTTTGGAAGAGTTTGAGTCTCTCTGTGAGCAGGGGAACTTGATTCCTGTTTACACTGAATTGGTGGCGGATTATGAAACGCCCGTTTCGGCTTTCCAGAAAATCAGTGCGGATGGCGGACCTTGTTTTTTGCTCGAATCTGCCGAGAGCAGTGAAGAAATTGGACGCTATTCTTTTTTGGGTAGTGGCCCGCGCATGGTATTTGAAGCTCGTGGTCGCGAGATCCGCCTGACGAAGGATGGTGTGCTTGAGCAATATCATTTGGAAGAGGATAAGGGTGATCCTTTGCACGAACTGGAGCGCATCATGGCGGGCTACCGCCCAGTTCACAACAGCGAGTTGCCAGTTTTTGCAGGCGGTGCGGTGGGTTATCTCGCCTATGATATGGTGCGCTTTTTTGAGCCCAGCATCGCGGCTCCGCCGAAGGATGAATTGGGGCTACCAGACATGATTTTCATGGTGACGGATACTTTGGTGATTTTTGATCACCGCTATCGACGCATGCAACTGGTCGCTAACATTTGTGTGGATGATTACGAATCTCCAGCAAAAGCGTATCAGGCTGCTGGTGAAAAGATCCAGGCTTTGATTGAGCTTTTGTCACAACCCTTACGTTTTGAGCCGCTGGTGGCTCTTGGCGAAGCGGAAGAGATCGAGCCGCGCTGCAATACCAGCAAAGAGGAATATGAGCAGATGGTGGAGAAGGCAAAAGAATACATCTACGCGGGTGATGTTTTTCAAGTGGTGCCATCGCAGCGTTTCGAAGCAGACTATGGAGGTCGCCCGATTGATTTGTATCGAGCTTTGCGTCATGTGAACCCGTCGCCGTACATGTTCTGTTTGCAGTTTGATGAGAGCTTTTCACTGGTAGGCAGTTCGCCAGAGGTGCATGTGCGGGCGATTGATAAAAAAATCGAGATCCGCCCGATTGCAGGCACGCGTTGGAGGGGGGCGACGCCCGAGGAGGATCAAGCTTTGGCAGATGATTTGCTTGCTGACCCAAAAGAGCGTGCGGAGCACATCATGTTGATAGATCTGGCTCGCAACGATGTCGGTCGAGTGGCTGCTTATGATTCGGTGAAGGTGACGGATTTCATGATCATCGAAAAATACAGTCATGTCATGCACATCGTATCCGATGTGGAAGGCCGCCTCCAAGATGATAAAAACGCCTACGATGTGATGCGAGCGACTTTTCCGGCAGGAACGGTTTCGGGAAGTCCGAAGGTGCGTGCGATGCAGATCATCAATCAGATGGAGCAGAGCAAACGCTGTGCTTATGCTGGTGCGGTAGGGTATTTTGGATTTGATGGTAATTCTGATTCTTGCATTGCTTTGCGAACCGTGGTGCTCAAAGATGGCAAAGCTTATGTGCAAGCGGGAGCCGGCATCGTGGCAGACTCGGTGCCAGAAAATGAATATCAGGAAACGGTCAATAAGGCCAAAGGAATGATGCGCGCGATCGCTAGGGCAAAGCAGCTCACTGAATTGTAATCTATAAACCTACAGACATTGTGCTTTTAGTTATTGATAATTACGATTCGTTTACTTACAACCTCGTCCAGTATTTTGGGGAGTTGGGAGCAGAGCTGGAGATCTATCGCAATGATGAGATCACTATCGATGAAATACGCGAGAAAAATCCTGAGCGGATTTGTATCTCTCCAGGGCCGTGCACGCCGAATGAAGCGGGGATCAGCTGCGATGTGATTCGCGAGTTTGGTGAGAAGTTGCCATTGTTGGGAGTGTGTCTGGGGCATCAGTGTCTGGCGCATGTCTATGGTGCCGAAGTGGTGAGAGCTGAACGTCTGATGCATGGCAAGACTTCGCCAATCAAACACCACGATGATGGTTTGTTTGCAGGTTTGGAAAATCCTTTTGAAGCGACGCGGTATCATTCCTTGATCGTCAAACGCGATACCATTCCAGACTTTTTGGAGATCACGGCAGAGACCGAGGAGGGGGAGGTGATGGGCTTGAAGCATCGCGAACATGAGCTGTATGGCGTGCAGTTTCACCCTGAATCGATTCTGACCAAAGAAGGTAAGAAGATGCTGAAGAATTTTCTGGAAGTGGGTTAGATCGGAAAAGCGGCGTCGAGCCGCGTGCTCCAAAGTGAGGGATATTTTTGTGTCTCTAGTCAGATCAAAACCTTAGCCATAAATAAAAATTGTTGAATTTTACACTTTGCCAAATGATCAAAATCGCCCATGCTTGGTGCCGTGAGTAATAGTAGCAGTCATGTGAAAAATTCGAATCAAGCAGGCGGAGGCTGCTTGGTTCTATTTGGATTGGTGTTTGCTGGTTTCGGTTTGCTTTTCATCTTTGTCATTTTCGGTCAGGCGATGAAAGAGGCAAAGGCTTACCTTTGGGAAGAAACTCCCTGTAAAATCGAGAGTTGTGAGATCAAGACGCAGCAGGGGCGTGAGGGCGGGGCATTTCAACTGCAAGTGAACTATCAGTATAAGTTCAAGGGCAACAGCTTCATTTCTTCCAACTACACTTTGCAGGAGCATTGGAGTAACGACTATGAAAAATTAGCACTCAAGCGCAAGGAGCTGTTACACAGTGCCGAGGTGACCTGCTACGTGGATCCTGACAATCCCGCTAACGCGGTGATCAAACGAGAAGGGGTGGGCACAGGGTTGATGATGTTGTTCCCCTTGATATTTGTGGCGATAGGTGGAGCGATCGTGTGGGGAGGGGTGGTTTCACTCCGCAATAAAAAGGCAGAAAAAGACGGGCGTGTTCAATCTATTTCCAGTCGAGGAAGTAGCTCCAATCTGACTGCATGGAAATTCAAATTGATTTTTGGCGCCCTGTTCGCCTTGATTGGCGGTGGGGTAGCGATCCCTCTGGGGGTGATTCCGGCGATGAAAATGTCGTCCTCGCGATCATGGCAGGAGACTCCATGTAAGATCCTTTGGAGCCGAGTGCAACGCCACGAGAGCACCAGTGATGGCAAGACGAGTATTACTTATAGCATTGATATTTTTTACGAATACAAATTTCGTGATAATACTTACCGCTCGAATAAGTATGCGGTGTTTGGCGGGTCATCTGGTGGCCGTGCGGGTAAGCGCGAGGTTGCCAAACGGTACCCGAGAGGTTCTCAACAGGTTTGTTATGTGAATCCTGATATTCCTGAGATGGCTTTGATCAAACGTGGTTTTTCTCTAAGTTTGCTGTTTGCTCTGATTCCGTTGGTATTTCTTTTGATCGGCATTTCTATGTTGAGATCTGGATTACGTAGCAGTGGCTCGAGATCAGGTAGGGCAATGGGAGCGGGTTCTTCTGAAGGTAGGAGTTTTGCCGACGCTTATCGGTCTGGGGCAAGGGGCGGGATGGAGTCGGCGGCACCGCAGCGCTCGTCAGTGCTCGGCGATAGATCTTTGCAGCAAGGGATTAGCGGCGAGGCAAAAGTATTGAGCCCAGGTAAAAAACGGTTGGGAGGAGCTTTGGTTATTTTGATGGTTGCTTTATTTTGGAATGGAATCGTATCAGTGTTTCTTGTTCAAGCCGTTAAGGGCTTCCAAAGTGGCAAAGGGGAGTGGTTCATGGCATTGTTTCTGGTACCCTTTGTTTTGGTTGGACTGGTGATGATTGCGGTTTTTTTATATCAGTTGTTGTCCCTGACCAATCCTAAGCCGGTGATCACTTTGCGCCCTGGGATTTTTCAACCTGGCAAGACTTCTGAAATCGCATGGAAGGTCTCATCGAATGCCGAGCGTATTCAGCATTTTAAAATTGTTTTGTGGGGTGTGGAGTCAGCTACCTATCGACGAGGAACCAAGACTCATACCAGTCGGGAGGTTTTTTATGTGCATAGCCTTTTCGAGTCAACGATGCACTCTGACATTCGTTCAGGCACAGTGCAGTTCGAGTTGCCTGTGGATGTGGTGCCTACTTTGAGCACTGGGAACAATGCGATCGAATGGGAACTGCGAGTGGAGGGAGATATCCCTCGCTGGCCGGATATTCAGGACAAATATGTGGTGGAAGTCCGGGGAGGGGGAATTAGGAATTAGGAATTAGGAATCGAAATGTAATGAAGATAGCTGGAGGATAATACCCGAAAGCAATTGGGAATTGGGAATATTGATTAAATGGCGGAACTTGGGATAAAAACGGAATTGGATAATCTGGCTTATACGCCTGGGGAGACTTTGCGTGGGGAGGTGAGCTGGCAAGATGTAACGGGTCTTGGAGAGAATTCCGAGAGCGGTGAGGTTAGACTTTTTTATTACACTTCGGGAAAAGGGGATCGTGATGTGGAGACGGTGGATACTCGCACGATCGATATCCAGCGGGGATCGGGACAGCAGAGTTTTGAGTTTGTGCTCCCCCATGAGCCATACTCATTTTCGGGTAAATTGGTGTCCTTGATTTGGGCTTTGGAATTTCAGGTTCTCGAATCAAAAAAAACCGAGCGTTTAGAGTTTGTCCTGTCACCGAGTGGCAAGGAGATCGATCTCTACGCTAACGCCGAAGGCAAGATGCCTTCATATAGTCACTTAAGAATTGGCAAGTGATTGCAGGTGCTCTGCGGCTATTTCTTCTAGCTCTTTGAGCGAGGAGACCTGAGAAAAACGCAGTCTTAGGGGTTTGCCTGCTGGGAAGCCCCTGGAGTAAGCCATCAGGCGTGAGCGCATGGAGCGCAGGGTTTGAAGTTCGTTTCCGTAGCGTCCCCACTCGATGCTGAGGCGGACATGGCGAAGGATCAAAAACCAGCGATCTTGCAGCGTAGCGGAGGGGAGTTCGCTGCTTGTATTGGTGGAGCTAGATGGCGGCAGACCTTTCAGGGCTTCGCGGATTTCGCGAAATATCCAAGGGGCTCCCATCGCTGCACGTCCGATCATCACACCGCTGATTGCGGTTTGCGAGCGGCGAAGTTTCACGTCTTCGGCACTTTGGATGTCGCCATTGCCGATGACGGGGATGCTCACCGCTCTGGCGCAAGCGTCGATGGTATCCCAATCGGCTTCGCCGGAATAACCTTGTGAACGGGTGCGGCCGTGTACCGCAATGGCCTGGATGCCTTGGTCTTCGAGGATGTGGCAGACTTCTGGGGCATTGATCGATGACATATCCCAGCCGATACGTATTTTGGCAGTGACGGGCACGCGGTCGCCGACACTTTTTGCTATGGTGCCTGCAATTTTAGCGAGCAGGGGGCAATCTCTAAGCAAAGATGAACCACCGTTTTTTGAGACGACTTTTTTGACCGGGCAACCAAAATTGAGATCAATGAAATCGGGTTGTTTCCAGTCAATGATTTGATGGGCGGCTTCTGCCATGCGTGAACCATCGGCGCCAAACAGTTGGATGCCTAAGGGGCGCTGCTGATCTTCGAATTCGGTGTATTTGCGGGTGCGTTTGTCTGCGTGCAGGATGCCTTCGGCAGAGACGAACTCGGTGACCATGACATCGGCGCCCATCTCTTTGCAGATTTTGCGAAAGATGAAATCTGTGACCCCCGCCATCGGCGCGAGGTAGAGCGGAAATTGATTGTTGTCAAACCAAGGTAGCATGGTGCTTGTATAAAAAAAGTGTGGGTGATTCAGTTCATTTAAACGATACGAGGCTTATTGGAAACTGAAAAATCCAAGAGCTGATGAAGATTGGCACCTTGATAGGCTACATATTGTGAGATGGGTAACATTCAATAGCTGATCCAATGGGTCCTCATTGTGCCACATTACCTAAAGTCATATCAAATGACGTGCGAACTACTATAAATGGAGTATCTTTTGATTGACGGTAATTGTATAAAAAACACATGAAACCACTTTTAAATGTCTGTGTGCTCTTAAGCTTATTTTGGGTTAATGAATCTAAAGGTGGTGGGGAGTATGATGACAAATATTATGAGGGTTTAGCAGCGATGTCATTTTATAATTCATCAGCATACTATAGCCATATTAATAATAGGGATGATGAGAGTGCGCTCGCTAGAGGTATAGTGATGGAATCGTTTACGTATTTTGTGAATAAGGAAAAAGAAATAATTCACCCTTCAAGCAAGGTCGAAAAAGCAATTTTATATGCGTGTAATAGTTTAAAGAAAAAGGACCAACATTTTTTTTCAGATCCATATCTCCGCGAAGATAATAATGATTTCGTTGTTAATCCCAATGCGATCAGTAGCGATGAGGATTATCGAGTTTTGGTTAGTAAGTTTCTGGGTTTTATTAAAGGGAAGCCATGAGCCGTTTTTCAGTAAGGGGAAAGAATAACACGATCTATGATGTCAAACCTGTTAAATAAAAAAATAGTCATGTGGCTGTTTACAGTGTTCACTTTTTGTGAGTTCACTTTCAGCAAAGATGCCTCTATTGTATGGGAGCATAGCTATAGTTACACGCTAGTTTTTATTGATTCCAAGCATCCGAATAAAAAAAATACCGTTTCCATAAATTTGACTATTTTGAAAAATTCCGAGGAAAGTGATCAAGTAATATTGGATTTACTAAGGGAGAATTTGCGCGAAATTGCGATTTCTCAGTGCAGTAGAAAAAAACAATATAAAGAGATGGATTTAAAACTCAATGTAGATATTTCATCACAATAGGATTTGTGTTGATGGCAAGTGGCAGTCGAGGGCGGGGTATTTGCGGATAAGTGTTTTTGCTCTGTAGTGTGAAAGTTTAGCTAGTCTTTTTGTCAGCGGTGGTCGATCCGCTGGTAGCTGGCAGAATCAGGCCGATTAGGATCAGGGTGGCGAACAAGATCATGGCGGTGAAGGGCGAGGTCCACTTGAGTTGGCTGTTGAAGATCATGACAAAAATGCTGAAGTAAAAGAAGGCACTGAGCCCGCCCCAGAAAAAAACTAGGCGCCGCCTGAGTGAGTATAACTTGGCGGCTAAAGCAAATATCGCAGCGAAGCTTAGCCAGCGCCATGCTAGTGGCCATTGCTCGATGAAACGTCCGCTTTGAATAGTGGCAATCGAGCGTGTGATGAGTTGGGCAAGAGAGATCTTTTTACCATCGCTTAAAGTGATGTGGCGGTCGTGTTTTTTATCGAGACCGACAACGACTAAATGTTTGGAGAGAGATTGGAATTGAGATTCGAGATCCTGCTGCAGTTCTTTTACGTGGGGGGAGTCGCTGTGAGCTAGGGTCAAGTGAGTGGCGCTGATGCTTTGGTAAAGCGGGCTTTCCATCGAGCTTTCTTGGTAGACTTTCATGCGTCCTTTTTTATCGATGGGGATCTGGTATCGGTCAGCGATCAGGATTTGAGGGTGAGATACTGCGGGAGGTAGTTGCAGGCTGATGTCTTCGAGTTTGAGCCCTTCATACTGAGTCAGAGCTGCTAGCACAAAAGAGGGTAAGATGTCATCACCATGGCGAGCTACCAGTGGTAGGGAGAGATTGCCGCTTTCATTTTTCTGGTCTCTGAGATCGATTTGAGTGAAGGCAACGAGACTCTTGCTGAGAGTGCCCTTTTCTGGGTAAGAAATGGTGCGGGTGAAGCTATCGATTTCACTTGTATCGCCCTTCACTTGAGTGAGGGCGGGGTAGGATACTTTTTTTGAGGGGTTTGTTTGTGGGCTATTTTCTACGACGGCTCCTAGGGTGAGCGCGGGGAGTTTCAGGCATTGGTTCGCAAGGATATTTTGATTGAGACTGTCTTCCTTTTCCCATTGCAGGCTAGGGATCACCGCGACGGATGGAGATTGAAATTTCCCAATGTTGGCGAGGATCACAGCATAGTCGATGCGGGTGAGCTGGTCGTCTGGCAGGGTGGATTCGTATTCGTCATCAATCGTTACCAAGGTCACTGCGGAGTCTTTGATTTTTCCAGAGGCGTTAGCGATGCAAAAGTTCAGCCAATGTCGATCAAGCTTTTGGGCAAAGCTCGAACGCGAGCGCTTGCCGTTCGACTCGAGCAAGCTGAGCAGAGCAACGGCAATGATGGAAAATGTGATGATTCGGTATTTCACTGTAGAAGGGTTAACCAATTTTCAAGATGTGCAGAGGCTTGGAGCGAGGAGCCAGGGAGACGAAATTATCACTGCCTTGCCATGGGTAGCTTTCATCATACATCAGATCGCTTACTTGGAAGCTGCTGTTAGCAGCAAGTCCAAGTTTAGCTAGCGGCAAGTGGATGATCGATTCCTGCGTATTTAGCGGGTCGAGGTTGAGGACGATGATGATGGGCTGTTCACCGTCATTGACCCATTTGAACCAAGCGATGATTTGTTCGTTGTCGCAGGGGATGAACTCGATGTTGGCGTATTCATGCAACGCGGGGTTTTCACGACGGATAGTATTGAGCCGTTTGATGAAACCCTTGATGTTGCCTTCAGCATTCCAGTCGCGTTCTTTGAGTTGGTATTTCTCCGAATCGAGGTATTCCTCGCGTCCAGGTAGAGCTTGGTTTTCGCACAGTTCATAACCACTGTAGATGCCCCATGAAGAAGAAAGCAAGGCGGCGAGGGCGGCACGTATTTTGAATGCAGCGGGAGAGGCGTCCTGTAAATGGTAGGGCAAGATATCTGGGGTATTGGGCCAAAAATTGGCGCGGTAATAATCGCGCATCGGCCCTTGGGTGAGTTCGGTGACGTAGTCGCTGAGTTCTTTTTTGCTCTCGCGCCAAGTGAAGTAAGTGTAACTTTGAGTGAAGCCGATTTTCCCCAGGGCTTGCATCATTCTAGGTCGGGTGAAGGCTTCGGCGAGGAAGAGGGTGTTTGGGTGCTTTTTGTGCACCTCGGCGATGAGGTATTGCCAAAAGGCTACGGGTTTGGTGTGGGGGTTGTCCACGCGGAAAATGGTCACGCCATGGTCTGCCCAGAATAATACGATGTTGACCATCTCTTGCCACAGGTTTTGCCAGTCTTCGCAGAGGAAATTCAGCGGATAGATGTCTTGGTATTTTTTGGGAGGATTTTCTGCGTATTTGATGGTGCCGTCGGGACGGTGGTAGAACCACTCGGGGTGCTCGGTCACATAGGGGTGATCTGGCGAGCAGTTGATAGCAAAATCAATGGCTAATTCAATGCCTCGCTGACTGGCTTGATCCACCAACCAGGTGAAATCTTCGAGAGTTCCCAGTTCGGGGGCGACAGAATAATGTCCGCCTTCACTTGCGCCAATCGCCCAAGGAGAGCCGGGTTCGCCTGCTTGGCAAGTGACTGAGTTGTTTTTGCCTTTGCGGTGCGCACGACCGATGGGGTGGATGGGTGGCAGATAGACCACATCGAAACCCATGTCCGCCGCATCTTGCAGGCGCGGCAGGCAGTCACGAAAAGTGGAGTGTTTGTCTGCACGACCTTCGGCGCAGCGAGGAAAAAATTCATACCAAGCAGAGAACTGAGCTTTGGGGCGTTCGATGATCAGAGGGAGAGGAGTCTCAAGGCTGGTCGATAGTTGGCGGTCGGGCCAGCGGCGCATCAGTTCAAAGCTTGCATCGTTTTTCAATAGCGTGACAATGGCGGCTGGTGAGTCGGGGGCTGCTAGTGACTCTGCCAAGTTTTTGAGTTGTTGGATATCGGCTCGTGCACTTAGGCTAAGTTTCTTTTTGCCCTTGGTGACTTCGGCGCGTTTTGCGGCGGCGAGCAGGATCTGAGAACCTTCGGTGATTTCGGTATCAAAGTTGTCTTGGTCGCCAGATAGGCGCCGTTCAAAATCATGCAGCCAAGAGAAAAAGGGATCACCCCAAGCTTCGATGGTGAACTGATAGCTGCCGGTTTTATCTATCGCAAAGCTGGCATGCCAGTTGTCATTATCGCTGGGCTGCATAGCGGTTTCTTGCCACACTCGCGCCGTTTTCTTTTTCCATTTGAGAACGGCTTCAAGCTCGTCATGGCCGTCTTTGAAGATGTCTGCGGTCACCTCTAGGCGTTCGCTGATCACCCTTTTGACCGGGTAGCGACCGTCGTTGATTCGCGGGCGGACATTTTCGATAACAACGGATTCTGGATAAGTGGGCATGGTAGATAAAGTGCTAGGTGAGTCGAAAGGATTGGGATGCTTTTAGTATCGTAAGCGCAGCCTGCTGGGCGGCAGGAAAAACCTGCTTCGGAGTGCTGTGAATACACTCTAATGAATGGGATTTCAAGTTCTTCGCAAGAGTAAGGAGAAGCTTAATAAGTATATATTTGACAGTATATACTTATTTGAGCTATCCTGTTCTTATGAAGACAGCGAAGTTATTTCAAAATGGTCAGAGTCAGGCGGTGCGTCTGCCGAAGGAATTTAGGTTTGAAGGGGAATCGGTGTCGATCCAGAAATTAGGCAATGCGGTGGTCCTTGTTGGGGACAAAGATCCGTGGAAAGGCATGTTTTCACCTGCTCATCCGTTCTCTGAAGATTTTATGGTGGAGCGTGATCCTGGTTTAGATCAGCAACGGGAGGAGCTGGTATGATGAGATATATGTTGGACACTAATAGTTGCATTTACATCATCAACCGTTCACCTAAGCAGGTTTACGATCGACTAAAAAAACTGTCGCTAGGTGAGGTTGGTATTTCAGTGATCACTTATTGTGAATTGCAATTCGGCGTCGCTCAAAGCGCAAAGCCGGTGGAGAACCAGTTAGCCCTTACCGAGTTCTTAGCTTCATTAGAAGTTTTAGATTTGCCTTCATCTTGCGCGCCTGCCTACGGAGAATTACGAACGAATCTCAAGAAAAAGGGACGCATCATTGGGAATTACGATTTATTGATTGCCTCGCACGCGCTGAGCGAAGGGCTTACTTTGGTGAGTAATAATTTGAAGGAGTTCGAAAGGGTGGAAGGTTTGTCATGTGAAAACTGGATGTGAGCTTGGTGTGGAACAGCTTTGTAAGCTGTTATCAAATGTAGCATGGGCTTCCAGCCCATGAATTGAGGGGAAAGGCGCCCAAGCCATGTCGGATAAATCAGGTTCTGCGAAGACTCGTCAGTGCGTCCATCTGGAGGGGCAAGTTCCACCTTGCCTCGATCCACACCTGTGCTTGCGAAGGCACGACGGAGCGTGCCCCTCCATTTATGCCGTTAGTTACGATCTTTCGACTTTAAGTCATTGGAGCTATCACTCATCCGTAGGGCTTACGTGTTGCAATAGCTTCTTGGCTACTTGATAACCCTTGTCATCAGCATTTTTGGATAAATCGCGGAACAGGCGATCGATTTTTTGGCGGGTGAATTGGCAAAAGTATTCGACCATTTGCAGTAGTTCATCTTTGTCTGGCGTATCATCGCGGTCGAGCAATTGTTGGGCGCGCGAGCAGGTAGCGGTGATGGCGAACAGCTCTGATCCGATATCGACAAAACGACCGAGTTGGCTTTGTTTTTTCTCCAGCTTAGGACCGTTGAGTATCATGGCGTGGAATAAGCTGCGTGCTAGCTTGCGGCTAAGACTGCGCACTTTGCGGATTTCCCGATTCAGTTTGGGGTGCATTTTTCCCTGACAACCACAAGTGCCGAATAGCGCTGGCACCCACTGCAACGGATACCACCAAGCGTAGAATTTAGCGGCATTCAAGGCGGCAGCAAAGCGAACTTTATTGCTGAGGGTGCTGTTGAGCACAGCACCACCGACATTGAGGTGGGGATCGAGGGCTTCGCGGGCGATGAAGAGTCTCATGATTTCGCTGGAGCCTTCGAAGATGGTATTGATGCGACTGTCACGTAGGAAGCGCTCGATGGGTATAGCTTCTTCGCCACGCTCTTTGAGTGACTGTGCGGTTTCATAACCGCGACCGCCTCGGATCTGCATCGCTTCCGTGGCGATGTCCCAGCCGCGTTCGCTGCCCCACAATTTACCAAAGGCGGCTTCGATACGAATATCGGCCTTTTTGTCGTGGTCAACTAAGCCCGAGGTGTAGAGCACGATAGATTCCATGGCAAAAGTCTCCGCTGCCATTTTGGCAAGTTTCTGAGCGATGGCGTCATGTTTGCCGATGGGGGAGCCCCATTGCACGCGTTGAGCTGACCATTCAGTGGAGATTCTAACACATTCCTTGGCGAGACCGACACAGGCTGCGGGGAGCGTGATGCGACCGGTGTTCAAGGTGGTGAGTGCGACTTTTAATCCACGTCCTTCGCCGAGGATGATGTTCTCTGCAGGGACCTTCACATTTTTGAAAGTGACCACGCCATTGTAGAGAGCCTTGAGTCCCATGAAACGGCAACGGTGGGTGATTTCGATGCCAGGGCTGTCCATTTCGACGATGAACGCAGTGATCGATCTCGCTGAGGGAGGGGCTCCTTCTGGTGGTGGAGTTTTTGCCATGACCACGAGTAAACCCGCTTTGAGCACATTGGTGCACCAGAGTTTTTCACCGTTGATCAGGTAGTGTTTGCCGTTTTTGCTCAAAGTAGCGGTGGTGCCCATTTTGGCAGGATCTGAGCCGACGTCGGGTTCGGTGAGTGCAAATGCGGTGATCTCACCAGCAGCGCAACGAGGCAGGTATTTTTGCTTTTGCTCTTCCGTGCCAAAAAGGATCAGCGGTTGAGGCACGCCGATGGATTGGTGGGCGGATACCAGGGCGGTTAGGCTTCCGCATTTGGCACCGAGCAACATCGCGGCACGTGAGTAGGTGGTTTGCGGTAAACCTAGCCCACCATATTCTTGTGGAATTTTGATTCCAAAGGCACCCATTTTTGCTAGGCCGTTGATCACCGAGGCGGGAATTTCTCCGTTTTTGTCAATGCGATCGGCATCGACTTTTTCATCGAGGAATTTTTGTAAGTGGTCGAGGAATTCCTGTGAGCGCTTTTCTTCCTGCTGATTGGGAACAGGGAAGGGGATGATACTGTCCATATCCGCTTCTCCCATGAATAGGGATGCGGAAAAGCTGCGAGGTCCGGTGGTTTTATCCCTAGCAGCTTCCGTCAGTTCGAGCGCGGCGCGTTGTTCAGGAGACATTTTTGAGGTGTCGATGACTTGAGTGCCTGCGCTGATAGTTGCTGGGGAGCTTGCTGGAGCCTTTGCGGGTTCTGGGGGCGTGTCTGCTGTGGAGAGGTCAGGTGTTGAAGCTGAATCGGCGTTTTGCTGCGCGGCAGTTCTCAGGGAGTCCGTTGGCAGGAAGCGTTCGCCTTCGCTGGCGCTTAGCTGATCGAGCACACTGCATGCATTCTCTAAGCCGTAATCTTGCAACCAAGTCATAGGGCCGCCTCGGAAGGGGGCAAAACCTGTTCCCATGATCATAGCGAAGTCAATGTCGTCAGCACTTTGACTGACCTTTTCCTCCAAACAACGCCAAGCTTCATTTGCCATCAATAAAGCCAAGCGATCTTGAATCTGTTGTTGGCTCAGTTCACGTTCGTGGTCATTGCGGCGACATTCGAGCGCCTCATGATTGGCTTCATTGTTAGAAGCGTCGCTGTCGTAGTTGTAAAAGCCGCCACCAGATTTGCGTCCGAGATGGCCGCAGTCAACCATGCGTCTGAGGATGCCAGGTATTTCGAAGCGTTCGCCAAAGGCGTCCTCTAAGGTGCCTGCCACATGCAGGCCGACGTCTAAACCAATCTCGTCTAGCAGACGAATGGGACCCATTGGCATGCCGAAAGCGAGCATGGCCCGATCGATGGCATTGGCGCTCACACCCGAATCGTATAAGCGACCAGCTTCGATCAAGTAGGGTAGCAGGATGCGGTTGACCAAAAAACCTGGGCTGTCTTTGACGACGACAGGCAGCTTGCCGATGCTTTTGAGAAATTTCAGACAGACTTCGACATGTTTGCGGTCGGTGCTTTCCGGAACGACCACTTCGACCAATTGCATCCGATGAACGGGATTGAAAAAATGCAGGCCTAAGATGCGCTCAGGGTGGGTGATCTTAGGGTCGTTGGTTAGTTCTGAAATAGGCAGAGCCGAGGTGTTGGTGGCGAGGATAGTGTCGGGGCTAGTGCGCTTACAGAGATCTTGGAATATCTTTTTCTTGATATCCATGTTCTCCGTAGCCGCTTCGATGACCAGTTCAACCTCATCGAGAGGTACGGGTGAAGCTGAAGGGTGGATGAGATCGCGAGCCTGCTTGGCTTCGAGGTCCGTCATGATCCTGCGCTTGACGGCTTTGGCAAAAAGTTTGGATATCGAGCTGATGCCCGAGGCGATTTGAGTCTCGCTGATGTCCTGTAGGATGACGGGGTATGAACGTGAACTGAGCCAATGAGCGATGCCGGAACCCATGACGCCGGCACCGATCACCGCAGTTTGTTGGATGCTGTGTTTGGGGGTGGGCGCAGAGTTGGGCAAGTAGCTCAGCTTGCGAGAGTGCTCTTGTAGCTGAAAGACGCGCATCAGATTTTTAGCTACTTTGCCCTGAGCGAGTTTGAGAACCTCGTCGCATTCTTTTTCTAAGGAGTGGTCGAGTGGGGCGGGGGCACCCTGGGTCATGACTCGCAAGGCTGCTAGGGGCGCGGGGTAGTGACCGCGTGTGGTGGCGAGGATTTTTTTGCGTGCTGCCCAACCGATCAGCGGGGCGCTGAGGTGATTGTTGGTCAGCGAGAAATGTTTGCGTTTGGGTAAGCCTCGATGAATCAGGCGAGTCGCCATGTCGAGCAGACGTTCATTAGGCACCAGTTCGTCGATGATGCCCTTTTTGTAAGCTGCAACGGCAGAGAGGGTTTTGCCCGAAGTGATCAGTGGGATCGCTTGGGGGAGTCCGATCAGGCGAGGCAGGCGTGAGGAACCGCCCCAGGCGGGAAGGATGCCGAGTTGAGTTTCGGGCAAGCCGAGTTTGGTTTTTTTGTCAGGGCTGGCTATGCGCCAATCGCAGGCGAGGGCGACTTCTAGTCCGCCGCCGAGGCAGATCCCGTGAATGGCTGCGACGGTCGGGATTTTCAGGTCGGCGAGTTTTTGGAAGATTTGTTGCCCTCGGATGATCAATAGGCGCAATTCTTCTGTGGAGGAGTTTTGCAAGGCTTCGAGGTCGGCGCCTGCGATGAAGATGGAATCTTTGGCGCTGATCAGGATCAGTCCCGTGGTGCTGGAGGAGTCATGGATTTCATCGAGAAGTCGGTCGAGTAAATCTAAGGTCTTAGTATCAAAGATATTGGCGGAGGAGTGTGCTCGATCAAAGGTCAAGATGGCGACGTGGTCCTCGCGGTGTTGCAAGCGAATGGCGGGGCTCTCTTGGATCGCTACGGGAGATTTTCTTGCTACCGTTTTTTTCTTGGCTACAGCTTTTTTCTGAGCTGTTTTTTTCTTGGGCATCTTTTTCATGTTTCGATAGGGGTTAAATTTTTTCCAACCAAGCGGCGCCACCTTGTCCGCCTCCAATGCACAGAGAGATCAGTGCTCGTTCACCGCCATCGTGATGCAGTTGTTTGAGGGCTGTCAATACTAATCGCGCGCCACTGGCACCGACGGGGTGTCCTAGTGCGACTGCACCACCCAAGGGGTTTAGCGTTTTGGGAGGGATGGTTAATCTCATGTCGCGCAGCAGTTTTTCTACCGCTAGCACTTGGGTGGAGAAGGCTTCATTGATCTCGACCACTGAGGCGTCTTTGGGTTTGAGCCCAGAGGATTTTGCCATGCGTTGGATGGCGTAGGCGGGGCCGAGTCCCATGCGTTCTGGATCGCAACCAGCGTAGGCGTGATCGACTAAACGCCCGAGCGGTTGCATGCTAAGTTTCTGAGCTCGCTCTTCGGTCATCACCAGTAGCGCGCAGGCGCCATCGGTGATTTGCGATGAGTTGCCTGCGGTGACGGTTCCGGTTTTGCGTTCAAAAATGGGTTTGAGTTTTTGTAAAGCAGCGATGGTTTGTCCTTTGCGCACGCCGTTGTCTCCGAGCACAAAACCGTCTTTGTTTGCGTCGGTGTAAACGGGGCACATTTCTTCTTTGAGTTGTTCGGCGGCGGCTTCTGCTTTGTTATGAGATTCAAGCGCGAATTGGTCTTGTTGCTCTCGGGTGATATCAAATTCGCGGGCTAACAGCTCGGCGGTTTGGCCCATGTTCATTCCTGCGACGGGGTCGGTCAATCCCATCATCAAGCCTGGGATGGGTTTGAAATCGGCAGGGCGGAAAGCTGCCATCGCCGAGAGTTTTGCCATCGTGCCTCTGGCGCGCGCGAGTTGGGCAAATTTTCCTGCGGCTTGGTAGGAATAATACAGTGGGATGCGGCTCATGCTCTCGGTGCCACCGACGATGAAAACTTCGCCGTGTCCTGCCGCCATTCGGTCAGAGGCAGTGGTCATGGACTCTAAACCTGACGCACAGTTACGGTGCACGGTCATGGCGGGCTTTTCTCTAGGGATTCCTGAGCGTAGGGCGATGACGCGGGCGATATTGGCAGCTTCGGCGGGTTGAGAAACGCAACCAAAGATGGTTTCGTCGATCAGTTCAGGGTCGATGCCAGTTTTGGTGAGCAGATGGGTGACCACTGCGACGCCGAGTTCGACGGCATCAAAGGCTGCCAGGGAGGTGCCCATTTTTGAGAAGGGAGTGCGCACGCCATCTACGATGACTAATGGTTTTTTATTTTTCATGAATGGGGAATTTGAGGATTTGAGATTAGGATTTTTTGTTGCTTGGGCGGTGATCGACAATTTTGTCTTCTTTGAGAGCGACTCCTACGCCTTGCATTTTTTTCATGGTGGCGGAATCATGAAATTCGATTCGGTTAGGTCGCAGCTCGGCATCGGCTTGGAACTGTTGGGTGATCTCTGCGGCTAACAGTTCTTCGTCTTGGCCTGCTTGAGCTTGGGCGTGCACGATGATTTCATCGGTTTGCAAGGGGTCATCATTTTTTTTGCGAATCTCTATTTGCCAAGAACCTAGACCATCGATGTCGTCGAGAATGTGTTCGAGGTCATTGAAGTTGACCAAGGTGCCTTTGACTTTGCCTATTTGCATACGATGAATATCGGATACTCGTGAGATCCTACCTAGCAGTCGAGGGCAGCTGCGTCCGCATTGTGGGCAAGTTTGATAGGTGATGCCGCCGCTGATGAGGTCGCCCGTTCGGTAGCGTAGGATGACACTGCCGCGACTGTCGAGCGGGGTGTAAACGATTTCTCCAGCTTCGCCTTCGGCTACGCTTTCGCCAGTGTCGGGGTTGATGATTTCGATGATGCCAAGGTCTGGATAGAGGTGGTAACCAGAAGATTGTGCTTTTTCTGTGCCATGGGCAGGGCACTCGGGCCACGCGGTTTTGGATTCGGTGAAAGCGTAGGTCGCCATCACTTCGACGTGGTCGGAGCCTAGCTCCGCGGCGAGGGCTCGGAGTTTGCGGCGCATGCCATTGGGAACTTTTTCGCCACCGAGCACGAGGCGTTTGAGGCTATCGCAACGCACCCCTTCGGCGATGGCTTCGCTTAGCACGTGGTAAATAAAAGTAGGCATACCAATCAGCGCATCGGGTTGGATTTTTCCGATTAACATCACGTTGCCAGAAGTTCCCATCACTTTGCCACCACCGGTGCTGATGCAGAAGGTATTAAAACCTGTGCCGGCATAGTGCGCTTGCCAAAAGGCAAGGTGGGGAGCGAAGGGAAATAGGTTGATGTGGCGAAAGTCGGTTTGTGACTCGCAGATTTCCATCAAGCGACGACCGGTGAGTTTGAGGTTGTCGATATCATGGTGGCTATAAAAAAATGGCACCGGTTCGCTCGACCGCCCGGTGGTGCTGGTCATCATGATGGGGCGGTATTCTTGTTCGAGACTTGCTTTGGCATTCTTAGTTCCTCGAGTCAGGGCGCGAAAGATGGTCTCGGGTCGGCGTTTGAGCAGGGCTTCGTCGGGTATGATGACAAAGTCTTTGCTGCGATCAGGGTGTTCTGGCGAGCTGAGTAGATCCTTTTTTGAAGTGAAGGGGATTTTCGAGAGATCGCCCCATGATTGTAGATCTTCTGGACTGAGTCCGTGTTGATGAAAAAGTTCGCGGTAGTGTTTGGAAAAGGGTAAGACGGTTTGTTTGAGAAAACGACGCAGTTGTTTTAGTTGCAAATCTTGCATCTGGTCGCGATCGAGCTGAGCCCAATTTTTTCGTAAAGGATGTCGGTTCGATAGTCGGCTCATGAGCTGCGTGAAGCTTGGTTTTTCTCTGCGGCGGCAAGCAGAGCTTTGATTTCTGGCAATTTATCCTCAGCGATTTGACGCCCAGTTTGGATGTATTCTTGGTGATTGGTGTAGTCGTGCCAGCTAGCATCGCAGACGATGGGGCGCAGCAGCACGTCCGCGCGCTTGGAGCATTCTTCAAGCAGGCGGATCTGCGAGCCCATCGCAGCTCCGCGTAAGATGTCGAGCAGGTTGCCTTTGGCGAAGTAGTTGAACTTCTGGTTGAGCCAAGAAAGCGGGTGTTGCCACCATAACTTTCTCTTTTGTATTTGCTGCGCTTGGCGGCGGCATTTTTCCAAATCTTCTACCGAGGGGATGACGTTCACCGCGATGACATAATCGATACCGCGTTCTTTCAGCACATCAACGGGCAGGGGATCTGAGACGCCACCATCGACATACTCGATGCCATCTCGCACAGCGGGTTCTAGGATGCCGGGTATCGATAGACTGGCGCGAACCGCGCTGACCACATCGCCCTGATGAAAAACCTTACGCGCGAAGCCGTCCAACTCGGTTGCTACGACGTAGAGGGGTTTTTCCAGTTGTTCAAAAGTGACATCTTTCAAGGAGCGGGCGAGCCATTCTTCGATTTTGTCGCCATGGATGAACCCTCGTCGAGGTGGAAATATAGGATCGATCAGTTTGAGTAGATCTCGATTAGAGTCCAACTCGGCGGCGAGTTCGCCCATTTGAATCCCGTCAAAACCGGCTGCCCATAACGAACCAACATAAGCTCCCATACTACAGCCAGCGATGGCGTCGATGTGGATGCCATTTTCTTCTAATACTTGGATGACTCCGACATGAGAGATACCTTTGGCTCCACCTGAGGACAGTGCTAAGCCGATGCGGACTTTGGAATGATTCTGTTCGGTGGAGTCGGGAGCTTGGTGCAGCCATTTGCCATACCTGCGCCCACCGCGTAAGAAGTTCCACGGAAACCAGCGCCGTTTGCGGCGTTCTGTTTCTCGCTTAAAGGGGGCGTGTTGTTGGGTGGTCATTCGCCGAGGTATGATGGGCTATACTAATATAGCTCTGATTTTTTTAATGGTAGCAAAAATCACTAAGCTTTGTCTATCGGTTCTTTTGTGAATAGATGCATTGCAAGGGGGGGGAATGGGTGTTTTCTATAGGATAGAGCGACAAAGCTGCTGATATTTTTCTATTTTAACGATGAAACTAATGACTTCCCTCAATTCTTGGACGCTATTTGCCAAAGGCGGTCATGGCTTTGGGATGAAAAAAACGACAGACCGAGTCGCGGCATGGCCGCAACTTTGTGCTGAGTGGTTGGGTGAATTGGGCTTAGTGAATGAGTGAATTGAATCTGTTCAGCGGGTTCAATTACGCTGAAGCGGTGTTGTGGTCGGGCATGGCCTTGTTTTTCGGCGTACGGGGTTTTGGCAAAGCTAGAGATCAGCGTCTGTTGTATTTCATTTTAGCCATTGGGTTTTTAGCTTTTTCTATCAGCGATTTAGTGGAGGTGCGCACGGGCGCGTGGTGGCGACCTTGGTGGCTGTTGTTATGGAAGGGTGTGTGTGTGTTGGTATTGGCGAGGTGCCTTTTTGTTTGGTATCGGATCAGTAAAAGAAGGTGAGTATTCGGATGGGATGGTAAAAAAAATGTGTGTTATTGAAAGTAGAGTGGAAAGCCGGAGCGTGGAGGCACAAAAAAACGCCTGCTGTTTCCAGCAGGCGTTTGTTTTAAGTTGTTATAAGGAAGGTTCTTAGCTCTCGTCACCGAGATCGATCTCCTCAGCGTCACTTGCGTGCGGCACGTCCACCCATTCGATGAATGCCATAGGAGCAGAATCGCTCTGGCGTTGACCGAGTTTAGTGATGCGAGTGTAACCTCCTTGGCGATCCGTGGATGCCGGGGCGATTTTCTCGAACAGAGTTTTGGTGGAGCGCTGAGCTAGTTGACTGCTACCGAGCAGTGAAATAGACCGGCGGCGAGTGTGCAAGGTGTTCCTTTTACCAAGGGTTACCATGCGTTCAACGATCGGGCGCAGGGCTTTAGCTTTCGCCAAAGTCGTTTTGATGCGCCCGTGTTCGATTAGACTACAGGTCAGGTTAGCAAGCATGGCCTTCCGGTGTGCGGTAGGTCGTTGCAGTTTGACAGTTTTGCGACGATGTCTCATGAGTATATTTTAACTAAAATTAAAGGTTCTGGTTGATGAGCGATGCGAGGCCTGGACCTTCATCAGGTTTGGCTTCGGTAGCGAGTAGAGGCGCTCCAAACGGAGTTTCTAACAAGGCTGGATCGAACTGCATGCCCAAAGACAGTCCGAGTTCAGCAAGTTTGTCTTTGATCTCGTTGAGAGATTTTTTACCGAAGTTACGGTATTTGAGCATTTCTGCTTCACTCTTCATAGCCAGCGGTCCGACAGACGTAATGTTGGCGTTGTTCAAGCAGTTGGCTGCACGAACAGAAAGTTCGATTTCGTTGACGCTCATGTTGAGCAGTTTCTTCAACTCAGCATTTTCTTCGCTTTGTGATTCTGGCGCTTCTTCGAATTCTACCAAATCATCGTCGTAATCGACAAAGACGTCCAAGTGACGACGTAGAATAGCCGAAGCTTGCAACAGCGCGTCTGGAGGATCCATGCGGCCGTCGGTGGTGATTTCGAGCACGACTTTGTCGTAATCGGTGCGTTGTCCCAAGCGGGTATTCTCTACAGCGTATTTGACGCGGCGAACAGGTGAGAAGATTGAGTCGATAGCGATCACGCCAATCGGCATTTCGGGGTGTTTGTTTTCTTCACCCGTATTGAAGCCACGTCCAACACGCACTTCCATTTCCATTTGAAATTTGGTTTTGCGGTCGAGGGTGCAAATGAGCTGCTTTTTGTTGACGATCTCATATTGAGAAATCGCCTCGATGTCGCCAGCAGTCACTTTGCCGTCTTTGGTGACGTTGATAGAAAGAGTAGCGGGCTCTTTGTTATCGAAATGTTTGAAACGGATTTGTTTCAGGTTGAGGATGATCTCAGTCACGTCCTCTTTCACTCCTGGAAGAGAGGTGAACTCGTGTTGTGCACCTGTGATACGCACTGAAGTGATCGCGGCACCCTCAAGTGAGGAAAGCAAAACGCGGCGCAGTGAGTTACCGATGGTGTGACCGTATCCGGCTTCGAAAGGTTCTGCAGTGAACTTACCGAAAGTATCGGTAGCGGTATCTTCGTCTTTGACGAGACGGTTCGGGATTTCGAAACGTGCTAATTTGATTGGATCTGACATGTATTTTTTGGTTGCCGGGTTTCCCTTGCAGAGCAGTAGTTACTGGCATTTACCAGCACCCAAGGACCTACGGCGATTGATAATGCTCTTAGAAGCGCGGAATTTAATCGGTTTTTTCAATTTGTAAACTGAAAAATTTAAGATGGCTGTAGGACTATCTATAAAGAGAAAATAATTGAGGGTAGTGATTGACTCAATCCAGTGGTTCTAGGTCGATCCAGCGGCGTTCATCCCATGATTGCAGGCCTGCTTCGGCGAGTTGCACACCTTTGGCTGCTTCCATCAGATCCCAATGGAAGGGTTGATCTAGGGCGACATGGCGCAAGAAGAGTTCCCATTGGATCTTGAATGCGTTGTCGTAAGTAGTAGCGTCGGGGACTTCTTGCCAGCCTTCATAAAAATCGATCGCTTGTTCGATATCGGGATTCCAGAGAGGTTTAGGAGTTCCACCGAGGGATTGGATTTTGCAATCGCGTAGCCCTACGACGGCAGAGCCTAGGGTGCCATCGACTTGCATGGTGAAGAGGTCGTCGCGGCGGACACGCACATCCCAAGAGCTATTGAACTGCGCGATGATGCCGTTTTCGAGTTCGAAAGTGGCGTAACAGGCGTCGTCTGCGGTAGCGGGGTAAACTTGTCCACTTTCGTCGTGGCGCTCGGGTATGTGGGTGGCTCCGAGGCAGCTGACGGATTTGATGTCGCCAAATAGGTTGTCGATGACGTAGCGCCAATGACAGAGCATGTCGATGATGATGCCACCGCCGTCTTCTTTACGGTAGTTCCATGAGGGGCGTTGCGGTTGTTGATCGTCGTGTTCGCCAGTGAAAACCCAGTAGCCGAACTCGCCGCGCACGGAGAGGATCTCACCGAAAAAACCTTGTTGGATCAACATCTGCAGCTTGCGTAATCCTGGCAACCACAGTTTGTCCTGCACCGCGCCGTTTTTCACTCCGGCTTTGCGACAGAGTTTTGCTAGGCGAAGGGCTTCGGGCAAGCTGGTGGCGGTGGGTTTTTCACAATAGATCGCTTTCCCTGAGGCGACTGCTTTTTCGATAAAACCGGGACGTAAGAGGGTGGTGGAAGCGTCGAAAAATACCTGATAGCGATCATCGGCTAAAACCGCATCAAGGTCAGTGCTCCAGTGTTCGATTTGGTGTTTCTGAGCGAGGGCTTTGAGTTTGTTTTCACTGCGACCGGTGAGGATGGGGTCGATGAGGATCACTTCTTCAGCGGAGATTTTGATGCCGCCTTGCTCGCGAATAGCGAGGATGGAGCGGATGAGGTGCTGGTTGGTGCCCATGCGTCCGGTGACGCCGTTGAGGATGATGCCTATGTGGTGTGTTTTCATTTTTTTGATAAGTAGGTAAGGGTTAGAATTTTAGTTTTAGCTGTGTTTGAGGTAGCTTTGTTGGATTTGTTGGAGGAAATGCTCGGGATTGGCTTGCCACCAGCGGTTGGAGAATATTTCTACTTCATTGAATCCATTGAATCCATTGGTTTCCATATAGTTGCGAATGGTTTTTACTGGAATGCATCCTTCGCCCATGAGTCCGCGATCATTGAGTAAATCGGTGGTGGGGGTCATCCAATCACAGATATGGAAGGCGAAGAGACGTTGTTTTTTAGCTGCTATTTGTATTTGCTGTTCGAGTTGATCGTCCCACCAGAGGTGATAAACATCGACGGCTATGCCGAGCAAGGGGTGGTCGAACTGGTCGCAGAGCTGATTGGCTTGTGCCATGCTATTGATCGCCGAGCGGTCATCGGCATACATCGGATGCAGGGGCTCGATCGAGAGCCGGATACCAGCGGCTTCGGCATCGGGGAGGATGGCGGCGATACCTTCCGAGATTTGTTGGCGCGATGTGTCTAGGCTTTGACCTGGGACGGCACCGCAGACGAGTACCACAGAGGGGGCACCGAGTTCTGCTGCCAACTCGATGCTGCGACGATTATCATTGATACTTTGCTGACGCTCTTGGGCGCTTTTGGCGGGGAAAAAACCGCCTCTACAGAGCGATACGATCGAGAGATCTCTAGCTCGTAGTTGCTCGCCGATGAGTGATGCCTTGCGTTGCTTGAGCGCATCTTGCCAGACGGTGATGCCACCTATGCCGGCAGCTACGTAGCGATCCATCGCCTCTTCGATGCTCCATGCTTTGGTGGTGATGGTGTGAACGCAGAGGCGAGAATAATCTTCTAGAGTTGAGGCAGTGGTCATGGTAAGCAAGTGGATGGTGTATCAATGATAGGGAGTTTTTTGCAAAGATGGTAGAACGTTTGGGTTGAAGTAGCACAAAAACGACATTAGCTATGGTGCTACTGAGTGAGAGTCTTGATAATGAACTTTCTTTGTGAAAAATTTCCGTCCATTGTTATTAGAAGATCTGCAGGTGGATTCGTCAGGTTTGCAGGTCTTGCGTTTATGTGTGAATCAGCATTTGCCTGAGGCGGAGTGGGTGAACCGTCATCGACATGACTTCTGTCAGTGTTTGCTATATTTGACAGGACATGGGGTTCAGCGTTTGGCAGGTAAAAGTCACGCTGTGCGTGCGGGTTCGTTGATCTACGTGCCAGACGGGGTGACGCATAGTTTTGAAAAACAAGGTGAGCGCACGCCACTTTGCATGGTGGTGGATTTCCAAGTGGAGGATCGGGCTGAGCTACAAGCTGGACTGTCGAGCTTACATACGGAGGACATAGCGGTGTTGCGTCAGCGTTTGTCATGGTTGATGACAGCGACAGAACAGCGTGGCGGTGTGGCGTTGAAGGCGCGAGAAGCGGCAATGGTGCTCGATGTGACGGGGATCTTATTAGCTGCGGTAACGGGCGAGGGGCGAGGGAGGGCGTCTACTCCTCTGAGTGATAAGGTTCGTGATTGGATCAGAGATGGCGATTTGCAGACGATGAGTTTGGCGAGTTTGGTCGAGCAAAGTGGGATACAAAAAGATCATCTTAATCGAGTATTGAAACGTGAGTGCGGTCTGACTTTGGGGCAATTGTTAGCGGAATACAGATTACAGCAGGCCAAGCAGGCTTTGGCTGATGCTCACTTGTTGATTCAGGAAGTTGGCAGCGAGGTGGGATTTGAGGACAGCAACTACTTTGCTCGCTGGTTTCGGCAGCAAACAGGGTATTCGCCACGCACCTGGCGACAGCGGGAGGGGCTGGGGTGAGAGTTACATTTTTTTTAACCACGGAAGGCGCAGCCGTAGAGTAGCGAAGACAGCCGGAGGAAACTACCCAAAGGCAATAAGTCACGGAATGGGAAGAGGATTAAAAAAAAGCTGAGGCATCTATTTCATTCTTGCTGCCGAGCCTACGTTTTCCTAACTTTTGTTTACCCGATAGCGAACAATTCGATTGTTACCAGTGTCGGCGACCCAGAGGAAACTTGGAGTCAGGCTGATCGAGAATGGCCAGTAAAAGTTGTCTTTTTTTTGATGAAAGAGTGAAGAACTTTCGGCTGAGGCATTGAAGCTGTCCTGACCCAGCACGAAGTCTGCGGGAGTCGCGTTTTTGGTCGGAACAGTGAGCCATTCGAGGAGGCGACTGTTACCTGTGTCTGCTACGATGATTCCACGCTTAAAGAAATAGGCATCGTAACACCAGTTCATGCTTTCAGCTGAGGCGGAAAATCCACCGAGATTTTGCAGCCCGTCTGCGGCATTGCGTTGGCCGAGAACACAAGTTGGTTCGTGGTCAAGATTGCCGGCATTTCTCCAGTTTTGCCAATAGTTTATCCGGAAGGTGGACGGGTCAGAAACAATCATTTGCCCGTTCGGACCGATTTTTACGGAATAGGGCCAGGGAAAAAAACGGCTATTATGATCGCGTATTTTAAAGTCGGGCTGACCAAGGACGAGATCGGCGGAGGCTCCGTGTTTCTCGGGAATGGTGGCATAATGAAGAATACGACGGTTCCCAGTATCGGCGATCCACAGGCTTTTGCCATCGGAATGAACGCCGTAGGGCCAGTAAAGGCTATCGGCACGGGGCGAGTTGATTTCTCCGCTTCGGTTGATTTCCGCGCCTGCGGGATCTGTCTGCCCGATGATGGTGTCCGCTGGTTGATGACAGGCGGTGGGCATGGTGTGCCAAATGAGGACGCGGTGGTTCCAGGCATCGGCGATGACGAGCTTTTTCCCATCGGACCAGATCCCAGAAGGATATTGAAGTGAGCTGGCAGTGGTCGTGCCAATAGTATCGCCTTTCAAAAATATCAGGCTGTCGTCAATGGGCATTCCATCCGCATCAGTACGCCAGCAGAAGACTTGATTCTGCGCGGTGTCAGAAAGAAAGAGCCAATCATCAACAGCACAAATCCCGCGTGGAGCAAGGAAAGGGGAATCAAACCATTGATCCTTTTCGGCGGCGGGATAAACG
Organism: Verrucomicrobiales bacterium; assembly: GCA_021648365.1. Classification (GTDB taxonomy): domain Bacteria; phylum Verrucomicrobiota; class Verrucomicrobiia; order Verrucomicrobiales; family DEV007; genus JAADHD01. The sequence continues at coordinate 15,091 of JAKISY010000020.1, read as the reverse complement.
AGAGGATCGCTGAAATGTGGAGAGCGGACGGGTTCAGGCATTAGCAGATTCGTGGCAATTGTTCACCGGGCAGAAGGTTTAAAGGGCGGCGACCGCCGATTTCGTTTTCGAGAACGACGACTCCGGGGTGGTCTTCGATGACAGTGCCGATGATAGCGGCGTTTTTTCCGAAAGGATGCTGGCGGAGATGTTCGATGATGGCTTCGGCTTGGGTTGCTTCGACGAAAGCGATGAAGATCCCTTCGTTGGCGATGTAGAGCGGATCGAGTCCAAGGATGGAGGAGAAGTCTTTGACTTCCGGCAGGATTGGGATGTCGTCTTTTACAATATGAATGCCGAGCTTCGTCGTGGTGGCAGCTTCATTGAGCGTGCTGGAAATCCCGCCGCGAGTGGGGTCACGTAAAAAGTGAATGGCATGTCCAAATTTTTCCAACATGCCGTGGACGATGTGATTGAGCGGGCGGGTGTCGCTGGCGAGATCACCGGAAATTTCCAGACCTTCGCGCTGAGCAAGGATGGTCGCACCATGGTCGCCAACACGTCCGGAGGTGATGATGGCATCGCCTTTTTGAATGTAAGCATTGCCGAGTTGCGCATGGGGGGACGGAGTTCCAACCCCTGTAGTGTTGATGAAAATCTGATCGCCCTTTCCTTTCTCCACAACTTTCGTATCGCCAGTGACGATTTCTACACCGCTTTCACCGCAGGCTTCGTGAATGGATTGGAGGATGGTATGGAGTTTGGCGATGGGAAAGTCCTCCTCCAAAATCAGAGCAAGCGTTAGGTAATTGGGAATGCCACCGCCCATAGCGAGGTCGTTGACCGTGCCGTGAACCGCAAGCTTCCCGATGTCACCACCGGGAAAAAAGAGAGGGTTCACGACAAAACTGTCTGTAGTGATGACTACGGATTCATTGCCAAGCGGGCAGGTAGCGGTGTCGTCTCGTTCTTGCAGGTAGGGACTGTCGAAAATAGAGAATACACCGGAATCAAGCAGGTTGGCGGTGAGTTTTCCGCCACTGCCGTGGCCAAGCGTGATTTGGTCTGATCCAAAACTGGGTAAAGGACAACTTTGATTCATTGTTATATAGAGGTCATCTGAGCGTGTTGATAATAGGCAGAGCAGGCTCCTTCGTTGGAAACCATCGGCGCGCCGAGTGGGTTTTCTGGAACGCAACGAGTTCCGAATGCGGGGCATTCGGGTGGCTTTTTGATGCCTTTGAGAATGTCGGCTGCGATGCATTCACTCTCGGATTCGATTTTACAAGTATCGAGAGAGAATCGCAGAGAGGCATCGAAATCGGCGTATTCAGGGCGCAGTTGCAAGCCGCTGCGTGGGATGACACCGAGGCCGCGCCATTCCATGTCGGTGATTTCAAATACTCGTCGAGTGACTTCCATAGCGGCGGGATTGCCCTCCGCTTTGACGACTCGTCCATATTGATTTTCCAGTTTGATCTCGCCCGCTTCGAGCTGTTTCACCGCCATGAGAATTCCCTGAAGAAGATCCAACGGTTCGAAACCGGTGACGACGATGGGTATTTTCACTTTTTCGACCAGTGGTCCATATTCGCTGAGTCCCGTGATGGTGCAAACGTGACCGGCGGCGAGCAGGGCATCTACTTTGGTTAGGGGGTCGGACATGACGGCTTCCACCGCCGGGGGAACGAGGACGTGAGAGACTAGAATGGAGAAATTTTCCAAGCCGCGTTTTTTGGCAAGATCAACGGCATAGGCATTGGCTGGCATAGTGGTCTCGAAACCGATGGAAAGAAAAACGACTTCTTCGTTGGGATTTTTCTCTGCGTAGGTGACGGCTTCCAACGGCGAATAAACGGCTTTCACTTTACCGCCTTCGGCGCGGGCTTCGAGCAGGCTCTTTGAGGTGCCGGGGATGCGCAGCATGTCGCCGAAACTGAACAGGGTGACATCGTGTTCGAGTGCCAGTTCGACGGCGTTGTCGAGGATAGAAATCGGGGTGACACACACCGGGCAGCCTGGCCCGTGGATCATGGTGATTTTTTTCGGCAGCATGTCGAGCAATCCGTAGCCGACCAAGGTGTGCGTTTGACCACCGCAAATTTCCATGATGGAATGTTCGCGGGTGACGATGCGCTGTAGTTCGTCGAGGATTTTGCGGACTTCTTCTTTACCTCGATATTCGTTTTGGTATTTCATGTTTACGCTATTTATACGTTTCCGCTAATTCTTCGATTTCACCGATTTCTTCGAGGTATTTGAATACCTGTTTGGCTTCTTCCTCATCCACTTTGCTGATCGCTAAACCAACGTGAACGAGGACGTAATCACCCACTTCGGCGTCCGGTAGGAGATCCATGCAGATGCTTTTAGATATGCTACCGAATTCGATATCGGCGAATGGAATTTGATGCTCTTTGTGTTGGTAGAGCTTTTTTATTTTTCCTGGGACTGCTAGACACATAATTTTTCTGGAGTTGAGTTTGAACTTTTTACCGCCGGACTGAGGGCATGAAGATGAGTGCGGATGATCTGCCCGTGAGAAATCGAATCGTCGCCGGGTGATAGATTTTTATGATGGTAAATTTGGAACTCTCCGGCAAGTCGTTCGTGGGCGAGTTCGCAAAGGAGCTGGTTTTGAAAAACTCCGCCGGAAAAACAAATCAAACGAGTCCCAGCGGCGCGGGCGATATCGGCTATTTTCTCGATGAGCGTGAGGTGAAAGCTGGCGGCAAGAAAATCACGATCTGCACCGCACTGAACGGCTTCGGTCAGGGCAGCTATCATTGCTCCGCCGTCAAAGGAGATAGGGTCATCTCCGCAAGGCAATAGGGTTAGGTCATCGGCCACGCCCTGTTTGCTAAGGTAATGGTGGGCGCGCGTTTCGAGTTCGATAGCGGCATGACCGCTGTAGAGGTTTTTTTGGCAGCCGCAGAGGATGGACGCAGCAGCATCGAAGAGCCGCCCGACACTGGAACAGGGGATGCCGTCGGCATCGGCGAGTTTGCGACCGAGAAGATCGATCTCGCGCGGGTCAAAATGCTTTTCAAAATTGGGATCAAAATGCCCGATGAAAGCGAGAGCGGATAATTTAGGCTCTTTGACCATGCGCTCGCCGCAAAGCAAGGGGACGGGTTGGAGATGGGCGAAGCGTTTGATTCCGTATTGTTGGTAAAGGAAAAATTCGCCTCCCCAAATGGTTTGATCACTTCCCATACCGGAGCCGTCCCAGATGACGCCGAGGATGGGTTCGTCGCTGTCGAGTAAGTCGTTTTCGTGCAAGACGGAGGCGAAGTGGGCTTCGTGATGCTGAACTTCGATGACTTCGGCACCGAGTTTGCCGGCGAGTTCTCTGCCGAGAATCGTGCTGTGATATTCGGGGTGTTGATCGACGATGATCTGAGCTGGTTCGAAATCGAGGAGCTTGAGCCAGCGTTCGGCGATGTTGTGAAAACGGACTTGGGAATCGTAATTTTCCAAGTCCCCGATGTAACCGGAGGTGTAGAGCATCCGGTTGAGGTGGCAGGAGATCCCAGCGCGTTCCTGAGCCCCCATGGCGAGAGTTTGGCGAATGATGCCGGGCAGTGGACAATGGCAGGAAAGGGGAGCTAGACCTCGACCAGTGCGCAAAATGATGCGCTCTTGGTTTTTCGTAACGCGGACAACGGAGTCATCGCAGGGGAAATGAATGTCGAGATTGTAGTCGAGGACACCGCCGATTTTTCCAGCAAAGCGTTGCTTCGTTTCTGCCAAGGTGGTGAGAATCGGTTCGCCGGAAAGATTGGCACTGGTGGCGACGAGCGGGAATTCGCTGGCCAGCGAAAGCAGTAGGGATGAGGCGGCTAAAAAGCAGCCTTCGTGGGGGAGGTCGCCGGATACGGATGGGCTGAGTTGTTTTTCGTCTTTCGGTTTTTCCAACAAAACGATGGGGCGCTGCGGCGAGCGGAGTTGTTCGAGTTCGGCATCGGTCGGCTGGTAGTGTTGCAGGAGTTCCTCTTCGCTACCGAAAAGAACGGCGAAAGGCTTGGCATCACGCCCTTTGATTTCGCGTAAACGACGAACGGCGTGATCAGAACGGGCATCGCAGGTCAGGAGGTAGCCGCCGACTCCTTTAACAGCGACTATTTGCTGGTCACGCAGAAGTTCGTGGCTTCGAGCGATGGCGCTTATGTTTAGAACGTTGGGTTGGGAGGAGTAAAGCGTCAGCGTTGGGCCGCAATCAGGACAGGTGTTGGTCTGCGCGTGGAATCGCCGATCACGAGGATCGGTGTATTCTGTCTGACATTTTTTGCACTGGGGGAAGGCATCAATGGTCAGCGACTCCCGATCATAAGGTGTGCGGTGCATCCAGGTATAGCGACAACCGCATTGGGTGCAGGAGATGAAAGAGTAGCCATGCCGTCGGTCGGCTGAATTGGCCCATTCCTGAGCGCAGTTTTTGCAAATCCCGACATCCGGCGGCAGGAAAAGTGAAGCCTGACCGCGCGTGCTGGGGATGATCTGAAAAGTGGAGTCGTCAAGCAACGCGATATCCTGACAGCGGTATTCGAAAACATTAAAACCGCGATCAGCGATCTTATTTTGGATTTGTTCAAGAGTGGATTTTGCGCTGAGATTATCCGGAGTCGTGCAACGAATGCACACGCCGTCTGGAGTGTTCGCCACCGTTCCCCGCAAACCGAGTTCATCGGCGATCAGGTAAACGGCAGGCCTGAAGCCAACCCCCTGAACAAACCCTGTGATATGGATCTCAAGCGAGGACACTTTGTGGGTTATCAATTATTTTTGACTAAATTGCCAGACTCAGGCGTGCGTGTGACTGTGTGCATGGTCGTGGTTATGACTGTGATCGTGATGATGCGATTTTTTCTTGGCGACGCGGTCGATCAATATATCGATAAACGGATCCACACTGGAAGGGTCGTTGTTTGCAAACTCGATCACTTCAAGCTGATGATTGATCTCGAGAGCCTCTTTGGTCGCGGCTTCGATAGAAAACGGAACATGCGCGATGAGGTCGGTTTTGCTGATCACCAACAGGTCGCTACGGCGGAAAAGCTCGGGATACTTCTTCGGTTTGTCGTCGCCCTCGGTGGTGGCGAGCATACAGATACGATAATCCTCGCCGAGATCGAAGGCTGCTGGACAGACTGGGTTACCTACGTTTTCAATAATGATGACATCCAGACCAGTGGTATCAAGATGACTGAGGGCATGTTCGACGACGTTGGCTTCGAGATGGCAAATGCCGCCCGTTTCGATTTGGTAAGCCTGAATACCATGCTTACGGATTCGATCTGCGTCGCGTTCGGTTTCAAGATCGCCTTCGATGACGGCAATTTTTAAGCGTCCGTCGAGAGCCTCAATGGTTCTTTCCAAAAAGGATGTTTTACCGCTTCCTGCTGAGGAAATGAGGTTGATTAAGAGGATGTTTTCATTGCGCATCCGTTGGCGGTTCCCGGCGGCATCACGATCATTTGCGCTCAGAATATTGGCACCAATCTGGCCGATATGTGGACTGATCATCCGCTGAATATCTTCGTTGTTGCCGTTCGTAGGTGAGTGATCGTGGCTATGCCCGTGGTCGTGGCTATGCCCGTGGTCGTGTGCCGGAATAGCTACAGGCTGTCCCGGAGCTTGACCATGGTTGAAGTTATAGACGTAGTGATTGTGGGTATGGTAGTGATTATTCACTACCGTTGGCTCTACTGATTGGGTATTGGTGCACATGATTTGTTTGGCTTGTGGTTTGAGTTAAGTTCTTCGCCCTCCGTTGAGAACTCTACGTTCTCTATTAAAAATTCTTCACCACTGCGGACATCGCTGGTTGGTTGATCACAGGTTGGACAGATGAAGCGGTAGTTGTTCACAGGAAAAATATCTTTGCAGCTCTCGCAGTGGGCTGTAGCAGGAATCAGCGTGCAGCGCAATTCGACCCCATCGAAGCGAGTGTTTTTAGTGATGGCCTGAAAAGCACTATCCAGAAGGATAGGTTCTACATTTGCCAAGGCACCGACTTTGAGCCGGATCAGCTTCAGAGCGTTCAGTTCACTTTCCGATAGGGTAGCATCGAGTGTTTTCCAAATACTGGAGACTAGTGAGATTTCATGCATGGGCGGGAACCTCCTTTTTGCCTTTTCCTAATAGCTGTTTATGTGCTTTGAGTTCGGCAAGCACTTCGGGTTGAGCAGTGAGTGATTCGATTTCAGCTATTGCTTGCGTAATTTCATCCAATATGTCGGACTTATTTCCTTCTCCCATTTCAAGAGAACTCCAATGGATCTCTATTAATGTTAGTAAGGAGAAGGCTCGTTCCAGCGAGAAGCCTTCACCAATGCGGACTTCGAGCGCGGAGCGGATCAGTTCGAGAGCTCGGGGATTTTCGTTTCTCCCGAGCTCGAGGCCAAATTTGGCAATCGCCGAAGCATAGTTATGCGCGACCCGAGCATGTTGCACAGGAGCTGACTCTGTAGTTTTTAGTGCGTTTTTAAAAGATTGAATCGAAAAGCTTCGCCACATGAGTTGTTGGCTCTTTTCGCCAGGTTTCTCTGCGTATAGAAAAGCGATTTGCAACTGAATATCCGAGTAAAGAAGAGGGTATTCTTCCGGTGTAAAAGTCTCAAGCGAGTGGTCAAAATGTTTTAGTGCCTGATCATAAAAAGCTGGATTTTGCTCTCCCCATTGAGAAAGGATTCCAGCCTTGGCGAGGTGTACATGGGCGATGCTGTCCGTCATTTCACGTTCTTCAAAAACGTTATGCGCGACAGAAAGGTAGGCGATGGCTTCCGAAAAATCCCCCTTTTTCCGGGCGATAGCAGCACTGTTCTGAAGAAGCTCGGCGTAGCGTATCCGATCGTGGTGATCTTTGAAAAACGCGAGAGCCTCTTTTATCAGGCTGAAAAAATAAGATGATTCTTCATCCCAATTTTCCTTAGTAGCAGAGGCTTGAGCAAAAGCCTCGACAGCAGCAGCTTTCAAATAAGCCTCGCAGGTTTCGTCAAGTTCCAAAGCCAGAACAGCATGGCAAAGTGCCAGTGCTTCATCGGGCTTGCCGAGGTCACAATGCAAGAGCGCGCAATAACAGCTAATTAAGGCTCGTTGATCGTTGTTTCCAGAAAGATCAAAGCCCTTTTGATACTGATTTAAAGCGTTTCGGTTATCGCCATCACTAAAAAAATGCGCTTGAATGGCAAGATTAAATTGATGTGGGAAGTGGCCTTCTTTTGCGACAAAATTTACTGGAGGATCACATTCAATTTTTAGGCGAATAGCGGATTGAAATTCTCCCGCCCAAGGACAGTCTGTTGGTAAACCGAGAATATATTCGTAGTTCTCCAACAAATAAGCCATGCAGGTTTTGAGCGATCGCGCATCCAAAGGGATTGCTTCCGGGAAACAATACGGTACCCATTCAGAGAATAGCGGTAACTCAAAATGAAGTGCATAAGGCTCAAATCGAAACAGCGCAAACCAGGGGATATCGAGGCGATCAATTTCCTCCGCCCAGACGCGAATTTCAGGATCTTCGAGGATCGCGTCGCCGGCTAGGCGTTCATCAATTTCCGATAAAAGTGATTTTTTCAAGGTGCGGTAGGGTGGTTAGGAAGGCTGATTTGCAGGATGTTGCCGTCTTGTAGGATTTTTAATTCAAGTTCTTCGTTCGGTTCGTCAGCCAGTTCGTGATCAAGAAAAAGCGCGTGACAGGAAATCACGCGGTCGCCGGCTAAATTGCGGGTTTTCATAATTTGTTGATGTGCCAAGGGATAGCTTAGCTTGAACCCAATATGACCTGGACCGGATAGCATGATGGATTCTTTCTCGCAATCATAAGTGATGAGAATCGTATCAAGCTGCTGAAATTGCTCAGGCATTAGTTCATTGGGTAGGAGCAGGTTACAGTTTCGAATACAGAGTTTTTCAGACATGAGCTACCGCATCTTTCATATAGGTTTCCCGAAGTCGGGCGATGAGTTTATCACCAGCAGCCTTGACAGGCTCCGACAAATCAACCCCAAAACCAATATCTTCGACAGCGATGAGGTAAACGGTAATTCTATTTGCTGGGTAATCAGCTTCGAGCATATTTTTGGCATAATAAAGTGCCTGATTCCATTTTAAGCTGTGCAGAAAAACAAGCGGATCATCCTCTACCTGCGCCTCAACTTCTTCTGCCGGGAGCTGAAAAAGCGTTCCCTCCGGTTTGCCGGAGTTCACCACTGCATCGACGACGACCATTTCAGTGCTTCCTTTCAGGCGAAAGAGCACTTCGAAAGCCGAGGTGCCCATGTCGATAATCTCCAGACCTTCGTGAGCAGGAGTTATTTCTGAGAGTTGCTGCACGACGTAAGGCCCGATTCCGTCGTCGTTACGCGCGGGATTACCGAAACCTAATATAGAAATTTTTTCACTCACTAAATTTCAAATTGCGCCAATTTTTTGTCAGACTTGTTATCGTGAGCATGCACGGTGCAGACCAGACACGAATCAAAGGAACGTGCCACTATGCCGACTTCCACCGGATCGTGTTCGTCCTCGATATCTGTATCAATGAGAGCATCCTCAATCGGACCGCGAACAGTCTCGCTATCACCAGGTCCAATGTTGAATGCGGTTGGTGTGACTACTTGGTAATTTTTGATCATGCCATCTTCGATATCGATCCAGTGTGCGAGGAAGCCTCGCGCGGCCTCTGTCGCGCCGAAGCCTTTGCCGTCGCGGAGTTCTGGCTTGATGTAGAAATCGCCATCGAGATCGATTTCACCGAGCCACTCATGGATTTTGTCAAAAATCATAGGTGCCTCGTGAACGCGCGCCAAAGAGCGCACAAAAACACTCGGCCCGATCTCATCAATGATATTTTTAAACAGCGGATCTTTAATTTGATGCTCTCCATTCAGAGGGCTGCCATACATGATGCAACGTGAAAGCGGTCCTGCTTCAGCGGTCAGATCGGTGTATCGAGGTGATTTGGACCAACTGTATTTGTCAGAAAAATCGGTTTCTTCGAGAGTCCCAGAGGGAGTTGGTGAAGGCGCAGGTTGATCCCAAGGATGTTTTTGCCCTTGTTCTTCATACCATGAATGGCGAACGTGTTCAGTGACTTGCATGTGATCAAATGCTGAATAGTTTTTGCCGTCGTAAAAACCACTTGGCGAAATCAAAGCTTCATTGCGCCCTTCGATAGTGGGCTTGTTGTATTTGTCCTTGTGGAGATAAGTGCCTGTTGCTATGAAGCGACCAATACCTTTACCGAAAGTATCCAGACCGAATTCAAGACTAGCTCTAATAAATAAGCCCAAATCACTATTACGGTGTTCCTCTTTTTCTTCGACCCAGGCCATCAAGTCATCATAACTCTGAATCTGGCGATAACGATCTACCGTGCAACCGAGCCAGACAGATTCCAGCCAGTTACGGCGGAAATCATTGAGGATACCAATGGAGCGAGTAATATCAGTCAGCGTAGGTGCGCACATGACACCGCCCGGAACCATGAAGCTTGAGTGAGGCCATTGCCCGCCGTAGATAGCATAGATCTCGACTGGCTTAGCACTGATATTAAGCCCTCGTTCAAAGGAACTGCCCTTGAACAAAGCGAAGCGCTTGCAGACTTCATCGTAGAGTGGGTATTTGGCGAACTTCTTGTTGCACAAATCCGTCGCAAAAATGGCGTAGAACCAGCGAGGGATTGATTGCAGCGTTTCACAAGCCTGAGCGATTGCACGAATCAGCAGAGCGTTCGGCGGTAGCGTTGTTTGCAGTGCCGTATCCAGCGCAGAGGATGCGCAATAAAGGTGTGAGCCTCCACAAATTCCGCAAATTCGAGGCGTAACGATCAAGCCTGCCTGATAATCCTTGCCGCGCATGATTTTCTCAAAACCACGGAACATGGAAGCCATCGTATGAGCGCGTACAACCTTATTGTCCTCGATATAAACTTTGACATCCAGATCGCCTTCAACACGCCCAACGGGTGATATATTCAATTCTTTAATTGTCGACATAATATTTAACTATTTTTAGCGAGTTATTTGGTAGTTTCTTCCACTGCCAGCTCCTTTGAAGTTGGCAGTATCTTCGCTACTGCTGCCTTCACGAAATATGAAAATTTCCCCTCCCCGTCAGGGACTTCTTTGGGCATAAAGCCAAGTGTTTTTGGAGTCTTAAAAACAGTCCCCTTTGCCAAATCGTGGTGCGGAAAACCTGGCTCCGTACACCCTAGGCATGGATGACTCGCTCGCGTTTTGGAACTCTGCCGATTCCACAAAATCCGGTTACAACTCGCTTTCGTCATTGGTCCGCGACAACCAACCTCATAAAATAAACAGCCCTGACGCTCACCGAACCCACCGTCGATTTTCTCTCCGAAATGTCGTGCTCGTGTACAGCCTGTCTGTACATAGGAGCTGAAAAACGTTTTTGGGCGATGGTATTCATCAATCAGTATATCATCAATCCGCCCTGCTGCGATTGCGACTAGAATTTGAGTTACCCAATCTGGGTGTGCCGGGCAGCCCGGAATGTTAATGACTGGCAAACCACCTTTGGAAACAAAATCCGCCCCTAGAAATCCGCCCTTAGCGGTTTTAAGAAACTGCATGCCTGTCGACTCACTCGGGTTCGGCTCCACTGCCGGAATTCCTCCCCAAGTCGCGCAATCACCAATTGCCACCACGTAACCCGCCACAGCAGCCAGTTCCTTCACCCACTCCATCATTGGACGCTCGGTGAAGAGATTCATTTTCCCCGTGTTATTAGGCCCTTGAATAATGGATCCTTCAAAAACGAAAATATCGAGAGCTAAATCTCCCGACACCAAATCCTTGAGCATTTTATCCATTTGATGTCCCATCTCCATACCGACTGTCGGGTGCCAGAGGATATTAATGCCAAAGTCGTTGACGAGTTCATAAACGGTTGGTTCCTCTGCATTGAGGAAAGACATAGTATTGCCAGAGCATGCTCCTCCTTGGAGCCATAGTAAATTTGCCATAATATAATTGCAGCTAGATGTTAGTGTTGTGGGGTTGCAGGGCGTCGGGGAAAATAGTGAGGGAATGTCACCGAGGGATTTTCTGAATCATTGCAGCTTTCCTCTTTCTTGATTTCAAGAAAAAGGAAATGGAAAATGCAACCAAAGCAATTCCGCCGAAATACCATCCCCAATGAAGCAGTTGATAGCCAAGTCCGGCACTGGTATTATGGGCATGACCAGGATGAGCCGAAGCTATTTGGGCGGAAAAGAGTAAAGAAAGGACAAGTAGATTTAATTTTGAATTTCTCACAAGAAATGAATAATGTGGATTACCAAGAAATTAGGCAAGGAAAAAGTGAGAAATTTTCCACAGCATTTTACAAATGGTAAATACTTGAATGAGAGTTCAAATAAGAGCGGGGCAAAGTCACCAGAAGAAGTGCGATGAACTTGGCGACTTTTTTCGAGCAAAGCGGGATGTAGAAAGCGATCGGCGCACGATGCCGAACGCGTGGCGCGGAGCTTGAAGTGGGAGGTTGGAGGGAGGGCAGTATGTGTAAGGAGCGAGATACTGCTACGGCGCGATAGCGCACGTAATTAACCGCGGAGCGAAGCGGAGGCTAAATGCAGGTCGTGCGAAGCAGGACAAAACGAGGGTGCGGGAGGACGCCTGCCGAGCCGTAGCGAAGCGGAGACAGATTGCCGTAGGCAACCCGAAGGGCAAGCGTAGCGCAGTCAACGCACTCCGTCACACTCTGACCGACCGGAAGGCTGGGGCGGATTCTTCCCGGCGGACGCGGGGGTAGCATTGTGAGGGCGAGCCAACAGCGTCCGCAAACAGCCATTTCCGTTATCGAGCCGAAGCGGCCTGCCCGCCGTAGCCGAGGAACGAGGCGAAGGAGGGGGCGTGGGACAGGTGCAACGCCCATGGTAGCCTCGTCGCGGTTAGTATTCGTGAAAATCACCAAACGATGATCACCGTCATTCTCAACCGACCAATCAACCCCAAGCTATAAAAAGGCTACCTGCTAAGTTCACCTGCCCACGGTGGGGGCGGAGCCGTTCGACTTCAGCGATAGCGTTTGGTGTCCAAATTTGTCGAAATCCTGAAGGTTAAGTGTTTCGCAATCACGATAACCCAGTCACCATCAACAGATTATAAAGTTTGTAAAAATATGCTGCCTGACCCCTAATTCGATTTTGACGCGTAACGCGTAACACCTTTTTAGGGTGTCAATTTCTCATACCGAGATACGTAAAACACTTTTTTAGTTTTTAAATTATTCAATTGTATAATTAACAACTTAAACTGTGCAGGCACGTAGTACTCTGACAGATACGTATGTTTATGGGGTTTTGTCTCTTGATCGTAAAATTGCGTTAGATCAAGCTTGATCAACTTTAGGCGAGCCCCTTGGTTAGTTGATTGATATACTATTTTTTCTCTTATATCATCATCAGCAGCAACATGCATAATTAAAACTAGGTTTAAGGTAATCAAAAAAATAGCTATAGATAATTTATGGGCAGTTTGCATCTGTTTCCGTATTTATATCGCCAAATAATATAGTTGGTGTTGGCGGGTGGTTTCCTGTTAATGTAAACTCAGCCGTAGCATAGATTGTCACTTTTTTTCCACAAGGAACTGTGATAGTTATTTTTACACTACCTGATCCATCTAAAGATAAACCTACGGGAACTACGCCCTTTCCCAGAGTTCCAGTTGTTTTAATATTAATTTGCAACTCTATAGTTTTATCTTTTGAACCACAATTGCTAGAAGTATAAACAGCTTGCTTTATATAAGCATTATTTTTAACCACAGTTCCAAAATTTAGAATCGTGTCAATAATTTCAATCAATCCTATATAATCCACCCGATTCACCCCATCGTTCCCAACAAAGTTGTAAAGATTCACCCCACCCCTCTCCCCAATCGGATCCCGACTCGCCCACCGCCCAGTTTCCGGCATGTAATACCTAAAGGCGTAATGAGTTTTTTGTAGGTTGTCGTAGTTGCCCTCGGTTTGTCCATCTTGTCGCACCATCGTGATGAGGGCGACGATGCGGTAGCTTTGCGTGCTTGCATCGTAGATACAGAAGCAATGTGAATGAGCCTTGCGTGTCGCGAGAGCGGGGGAGGTATCAGTCCTGATAGCTCTCAAAGTGGCATTGCTATCATAGGCGTAGGCAAAGGAAGAATGGTGCGCTTTTCGCTGGGTGAAGGCCAATCGTAACTGTAGCAGGGATTGTAACAAGGTCTGCATAGACATGACATACAAGACGTGTGCGCTGGCGGTTGAGTCTAGATTGTTTGAGGATTGGCGCACGCTTGCTTGTTTTGTGATGAACTGGGGTGATGAATTTTATACTAAGCTGGCAAAGTTTTGGCAAGAAAAATGTTTGGAAAGTTGTGGTGCTGCGAATTGACGTTGCACGGCGAAAGTTGTTTTGATTATCTCGCGACTGGCGAAGAAAGGTGAAACTTGCTAGATCCATGGGAAGGTTCACACCCCCTGACACGTCCTTGGGAAATGCTGTTGGAATGGGAATCGTTAAATTTGAGATTAAAATTCAAAGTGATACCAAAACGAGGGAAAACGGATTGCCAATCCATTCCACGGACTGATATTAATGCGTAAAGTTCTAATATTTTGCGGACGGCAGTTCAGACAGCGACAGTGACAGCGACAGCCGCATTGCTGTAACGAATTCGGAAGTGATGCTGTTTAATATTCTGTGGGCGTCAGTTCAGAAAGAGCTGTTGGCGGGGTGGGATTTAGGGTGAAGACGCGGTGCAGTCGCATGGTCTGCAGGATGCCTAATACGCTTGGGCAGGAGCTTCTTAATGAGACGGGGGTCGGTAAGTGGATGCGATGACGGATGTTGAGCAGGGCGGCGATGCCGGAGCTGTCGATGAGTTCGACGCGGGTGAAGTCGATGTCCACCGATTGGATGAGGTCGGGGCAATGGGCATCAAACTGCTCGCGAAATGATTTTGCGTTGGATGCATCAAAACGCGATTCATCGACGATGATTCGAAAGGCTGGTGAGCCGGTCTTGAACTGGAACATGAAACTTGGGATATAGGGCTCGGGAACAGAGAACGCGGTCGAAAATAGAAAAAGGCATTACGGCAAATTTTGTAATTGTGGAAATTATACTAAATCGAGAAACTTATAGCAATACAAAAGTGAAACAGAGTTTTGCATGGATTTTGTGGAGCTTTGGCAAAATTGTTTGTGCCATCTGGTCGATTCGTGCTTAATCTTTGCGCTAATGAATTTTATGAAAAATATGTCAAAACGGGTTTTGAGAAGTGCTCAGTATTTAATGCTTATCATGGCGGTGAGCTTGTTGGCTTTGTTGGGTTCTTGTCGTGAGGCGAGTGAAAAAAACGCGTTGCCAGGGTCTTCGGATAAGGAGGTGACGAAGGAGAATGCTGGTGAAAAGAAAAAGGTGTCTAAGGATACGGGGAAGGAGGCGGCGTCCATTCCACTAGCTCAAGACAAGAGTGACGTGAAAGCTGACCCTGCGGTGAAGTGGGGTGTTTTGGAAAATGGCATGCGCTACGCGATCATGAAAAACGCTGAGCCGCCTAAGCGGGTGAGCATGCGTTTGTATATCGATGCGGGGTCGTTGATGGAGCAAGATAATCAGCAGGGGCTGGCGCACTTTTTGGAACACATGGCTTTTAATGGCACCAAGCATTATCCGGCGGGAGAGATGGTGGAGTATTTTCAGCGCTTGGGCATGGCGTTTGGGGCGGATACCAATGCGCATACGGGATTCAAAGAGACGGTTTACAAATTAGAAATGCCTGACTCGGATCCTAAGTTATTATCGCAGGGTTTTCAGTTGATGCGTGATTATGCTGACGGCATGTTGTTGGGAGCTCCTGAAATTGATAAAGAGCGTGGAGTGATCATGAGTGAAAAGCGCACCCGTGATTCGGTGGGGTGGCGGACTTTTGTGAAGCAGTTGGAGTTCATCTTGCCAGAGGCGCTGATCAGTCATCGCTTACCAATTGGTAAAGCTGAGGTGATTGAGAAAGCACCGCGAGATCGCTTTGTGGAGTTTTATAAAAAGTGGTACACGCCAGATCGCATGGCTTTTGTGGTAGTGGGTGAGGTCGAT
>JAKISY010000129.1 GCA_021648365.1 Verrucomicrobiales bacterium | reverse complement strand
CGGACAGCAGCGATAGGTGACACCCTGATTCTGAGTGGGGATATCGAACTGGGTTCAGCGACTCTGACGATCACCAACAATGACTGGACGCTGCTATTGAATGGTTCCATTGCAGGCACGGGAGGCCTTACTCTCAATGCCGGTAATGTAGTGTCTATGGGCGGATCTTCGAGCAATACCTATACTGGATTGACAACCGTGAATGGAGGCCACGGCTTGAGCTTGGGTAAGAGTTCTGGAGCAACCGCCATCGCTGGGAATCTACGGATTAATAGCGGATCTAGCGTCAATCAATTCGGAGATGATCAAATTGCGGACACGTCGACTGTCACCATCAATGGGAATTATGAATTAGATAGTGCCAGTGAAGCCTTCCAAACCCTGATGGGATTGGGATCAGTTGAAGGCTTCCAAAATTCAGGAAATCAAACGTTCGCCGTCGGTTCGGGCAACTTCAGCGGAAGCATTGAAGACACTGGGCCTGACGACACCACCCTGCGCAAGTTCGGCACCGGCACGTTGACTCTGAGTGGTGCGAACGGCTATCGCGGTGGCACCCAGCTCGACGGCGGCATCCTTAGCGTGAGTGCCAACAACAACCTCGGCGACCTGTCCGGCGGGCTGACTTTCGACGGTGGCACGCTGCAAAACACCGCAGCTTTTTCCACCGCCCGCGCCACGACGCTCAACGCTGGGGGCGGCACCTTCCAGACCGACGCGAACCTCACCCACAGCGGCGTCATTAGCGGTGCGGGTAGCCTCACCAAAACCGGTGCTAGCAGCCTCACCCTCAGTGGTGCGAACACCTACTCCGGCGGAACGACACTCAGCGCGGGCACGCTCGTGATCGGTAACAACAGCGCCCTCGGCACCGGCACCTTGACCATCGAAGACAATACGACGCTCAGTCGCACGTCAGGAGACAAAACGCTCGCCAACAATGTCGTCATCAACGGTGATTTTACTAGTGACGGGGGTGGGACGAACCACAATATCACGGTCAATGGAACCACCAATCTGGGGGCGGGCATCCGCAGCATTACTACCGTAAATGCTGGTAATTTTAATTTTGATGGAGTCGTTTTTGGAACGGGCGGGATTACCTATAACGGGTCGTCCGGTAATCTCCGTTTCCGAGGAACGGCTGACAATACCTATACCGGACTTACCACCGTGCAGAGTGGAGGGTTGAGCCTGTTTAAATCGGCCGGAGTGAACGCCATCGCCGGAGACATTTTGATGAACGGAGGCGAGATTAACATTTTTCGAGACGAACAAATCGCCGACACCTCAACGGTGACACTGAACGGCGGACATCTCGCCTTGTGGAGTGCATCCGAGACCATCGGGGTGCTGATGGGGACGGGATCTGTTAGTGGAAAGCAAAATTCAGGAAATCAAACGTTCGCCGTCGGCTCGGGTAACTTCAGCGGTACCATTGAAGACACTGGGTCTAACGACACCACCCTGCGCAAGTTCGGCACCGGCACGTTGACTCTGAGTGGTGCGAACGGCTATCGCGGTGGCACGCAGCTCGATGGCGGCATCCTTAGCGTGAGTGCCAACAACAACCTCGGCGACGTGTCCGGAGGTCTGACCTTCGACGGTGGCACGCTGCAAAACACCGCAGCTTTTTCCACCGCCCGTGCCACGACGCTCAACGCTGGGGGCGGCACCTTCCAGACCGACGCGGATCTCACCCACAGCGGCATCATTAGCGGTGCGGGTAGCCTCACCAAAACCGGCGCTAACACGCTCACCCTCAGCGGCATCAATACCTACTCAGGAGGCACCCAGCTCAACGGCGGCATCCTCAGTGTGAGCGCGGACAACAACCTCGGCGATCCTTCCGGCGGCTTGACCTTCAATGGCGGAATCCTACAAAACACCGCGGCTTTTTCCACCACACGCGCCATGACTCTCAGTGCTGGAGGCGGCATCTTCCAGACCGCAGCGAATCTCACCCTCAGTGCTGCTATTAGCGGTTCGGGCGCTCTCACCAAAACCGGTGCCAGCACCCTCACCCTCAGCGGTAGCAACAGCTACTCAGGGGGCGCAACTATCAACTCGGGCACAGTACGCACCACCAGTATGACAGCTTTAGGCAGCGGCCCAGTTATCCACAATGCCGGCCGCCTTGACCCTGTCGGCACGCTCAACACCGGTGCCTTCACTTGGAACGGTGGAACCATCGCGACCGACGTTGGCACTACCACGGACTTTGTCGATACCGCAGGATCACTGACTCTCGGTGCATCGGGCGAGTTTGATTTCACCGCAGTGCCTGGATTCAGCAACAACACTTTTTACAAAATCTTCAATGCCGACAACTTGGCAGTCTTTGATCCCGCTGCAGACTTCTTTGGCAATGCCCTCTTAGGATTAGCTCCCATCTTTTCCATTACCGGAGATGACCTTTTTGTTAACTTCCTTGGCAATCCATTTTTCACTGGCAACCTCTTGCAAAACAGCGCGCCAGTTGGCGTCCCGACTTTCGCCGACTTCGTCGTCAATGGGGCGGTCACCACCGGCTCCCCAACGGAAAACAACATCATCAATGGCCTGATCTTCAATCCATCCAGTTCACTGCAAGTCTTCAACACCCTGACCGTGACCAGCGGACGCTTCACGGTCAATGCCGGAACCGGAACGATCAGCGGAGGCAAAGTGGTTGTTCCAGGTGACTTCAGCAAAGATGGCGCAGGCAAGCTCATCCTCAACGATAGTATCAGCGTAGCAGGAGCCGCCAACGTCAAGGCAGGAGCACTCTTCGTCAATGGCACATTCACCACTGGCGGCGGACTGACCGTCTTTCAAAACGCCCTGCTCGGCGGCAGCGGCATCATCAATGGCAATGTGCTCAACAACGGCACCGTCAACCCCGGCAACAGCCCAGGAACTCTAACGATCAATGGTAACTTCACCCAGAGTTCGAGTGGTACGCTGCAAATCGAAATCGCCAGCCCGTCAGTATTCGACCGCCTCATCATCAGCGACAACGCCACCCTCGCCGGCACCCTTCAAGTGATCAACTTCGGCGGCAATCAGCTGACTTACGGCCAGCAACTTAACTTCCTGCAAGCCGGCAGTATCAGCGGCGACTTCGACCGCATCCTCATGCCAAACCCTGACCAGTTTCGTGGTCGATTCCTCGCACAAAACGGCACCGGCACACTGCTCATCGCCCCAACCAGCTACACCCTGGTCGCAGCAACAGCGAACCAACGCAGCGTGGCTAAAGCTCTCGACAGCTACATCAGCGAACGCGGCAATGACCGCGAAACGGTCAGTATCGCCCTCGACATGCAAAGCGAAGGGCAATATGCGGCGGCCTTCAATGCTATCACACCGGCTTTCTACGAGAACCTGACCGACATCGCCATCGAGCAGGCTGTTACCCACAACCAAATGTTGGTGCAGAGAATGAGCGCTATCCGCCTCGGATCACGCGGCTATAGCAGCATCGGCATCATAGAGAGCCCCTTACACTACGACAAAAGTGGCCAAAGTGGCAAAGACGTAACGGGAGGAAAAAATTCCGGCCCAATCTCAGAAACCCACACCTCAGAGTGGTCGACGTGGGTGCAGGCCAGTGGCATCTTTGCCAAGGTTTCCAATGCCAGCCAAATGCCTACCCGCAATTTTCAAACCGGCGGGGTACTGATCGGTGCCGATCACACCTTTGGTGAATCCGCCGATCTGGGCTCCACAAGCCAGGATGCCAAGCTAACCGTAGGTGGCTATATCGGCTACGATTACACCTGGATTGATGATGCCGTTAGTAGTAACAGCAGAATCTCCAGCGCTCTCTTTGGCGCTTACGCAACTTATCAAAACGGCGGATTTTATGCCGATACTATCCTCGGCGGCGCGCAAAACGACTACCGCATGCGCCGCTCAATCGCCTTCTCAACCGTGGACAGAACCGCACGCAGCTCTCCCGACGGCGGACAGCTCAATGCCTACCAAGATCTTGGTTATGACTGGCGAGCAGGCGGTTTTACTATTGGTGTTCTTGCCGGATCACAATACACCTACGCGGGTATTTCTTCTTTCTCCGAAAATGGAGCAGAAAGCCTCAATCTGCGCCTCGACCGACAAACCGTCAACAGTATCCGCACCAATCTAGGTGGGCGCATCGCCTATGCTTGGGATATCAGCCCCAACTTGATTATCATTCCCGAAGTCCGAGTTTTCTGGCAGCATGAGTTCTTGGATGAATCTAGCGATATCGGCGCCTCCCTCGATGCGGGCAAAGCAGCCTCCTTCGGTTACAATACCGAAGCTCTCGGTCAGGACAGCATCCTGACCGGTGCCGGAGTCAGCGCCAACTTCGGCCGAGACTGGAGTGCCTACCTTTATTACAATACTAACTTCGCGCGCAGGAACTACCTCAGCCACAGCGTCTCGACTGGACTAGAGTGGAAGTTCTGAGCTGGGGCGATTCTGGCGACCTAGAGGAACAGGCTCTACTTACCTCTCAATCTTAAAAAAACCCTTGTGACAATCCCCGCATCGAACCCGAAGCATCAAAGACAATGATCGTCTTCCCTTTTGACTCTGCCTCCTGAGCCCTCAGACTAGGCAGCAATGATAGGGACACTAGAATAAGTAAGGAGAATATTTTAGACAGTTTGAAATTCATCACAATAATAGAGTTATTTTTATCATTACCTTGCGAAAAAAATCACAACACTCTCGCTTGTAGTCGAGGAGAAATATTGACTGAGCTGGCATAAAAATACGACAGCTATGCCGCTCGCCAGCTAGACGCCCGCTCCAAAAAAAGGGCGGTCAGAAAAAAGAGCTCACTCAATCGCTGCTATGTTCTTATACCGATAAGGTCGATAGCCAAGCCCTTTCACATACTCAACAGAAATCGGGTGTTTCAATACTTTCCAACTTGGTGGAGACCCAGTTTCATAAGCGAGAAATCTTTTATGCTCGCTATCCAAAAATTTCACAAACAAGAGACAATGCACATTGGATAGATTCACAATATCGCCAGGTTGAAGCTCGGCGAATGAAGAAAGTTCATCAGAAAGAGCAGGCAACTCTCTAGTCGAAAACGAACGCTCAAGTCGCCAACATCGCGAAATGAATCCAGAACAGTCGATTCCACAGCCCTGTAAACTCACCCCATCATCCAGCAAACGTCTTTTCTCCGATGAATAGATATCTCCCGCATAAAAACCAGCTGACAATTTCTGGTCGAAAGTCGAGGGAGTATCAAATCCACCCCACATATAGGGAATCCCAGTATTTTTCTTATTAGCAAGCCACCACCCAGGACGCTCAGCAGCTGGATCGTTGTAGGCTATATCAGGGGTATCCACTCGAATACCACCATCATCCACACCGTGAAAAATATTTGCCTCCGTCGGCAGCCAACGATGACGGTAATAAGCTTCCGCTATTTTCAGAATATCCTGCCTTGAAACAGAATGGCTCGATTCAAAATCAAGCTTATCACCAGAATGACGGGAAGCACATGCTGCGGTAAATAGGAGTAAGCACCATGTAATGAAGCGATTCATGAAAATAAATATTTTCAGTCATCAGCCCTTACGCAATTCAGCGATCATTTTTTCGGCACTGACCAATTTTTCTGAAGCGGAATCCAATCGCTGCGCTAATAATTCGGCTAAAAATCGATACATCGCTGCGTAGTAAGCATTGCGAGCTTCCGCATCAAGAGTGTCTAGAAAAGCCTGCTCAACTTTGATGCAATACACTTGGGTCTCAGCCACGATCGTCGCGGTGCGCTGCCCTTCTTTCAACAAAGCGATTTCGCCCAATACGACACCGCCACCAGAGGCGGCACCTATCACCGAACCATCTTTTTGGACTCGAACTCGCCCTTTTAACAAAAAAAACAAATCCCTACCCGCATCCCCCTCTTCGATCACCACGTCGCCAGGATCACAGTCGAGCATCGTCGTGCTCGCCAGCATCTTCTCAACGATCTCAGGTGCCAGCGTCTTGAAAAAAGGAATCTCCGCCACAGGTGCGGGCACAGATCCTTCACGGTAATTCAGTGGATATTCTTTCATCGCTATTGGGTGCTTAAGCGTTCTCGCGCAGAATCTGCTGCAAGACGTAAGGCAAAATACCACCAGCGCGATAATAATCAATCTCCACAGGAGTATCGATGCGCACCACCAAAGGCAATTCGAAGGACTGCCCATCAGCTTGGGTCACTTGCAACACACATTCGCTCAGCGGCTGAGTATCATTATCGATCCCCAAGATACTGAAAGTCGCGTCGCTCAAATCCACCACCTTATCGTAATCTTCCGTATTTTTGAAGTTCAGAGGTAAAACTCCCATGCCAACCAAATTTGACCGGTGAATACGCTCAAAACTCTTAGTCACCACAGCTTTTACTCCCAGCAGCTTAGTTCCTTTGGCAGCCCAATCGCGAGATGAACCCATGCCGTAATCTTCGCCGCCGATCACTACCAGAGGCTTGCCGTCTTCTTGGTATTTCTGCGCAGCATCAAAGATCGACATCTGATCACCTTCACTCGAGCCCTCAGCGTAAAACTGCGTCACTCCACCTTCCGTGCCAGGGCACATCAGGTTTTTGATCCGCACATTGGCAAAAGTTCCGCGTGTCATCACTCGATCGTTACCGCGCCGTGAGCCGAAAGAATTGAACAAAGCCACCTCAACACCGTTTTCGCTCAAGTAACGTCCCGCAGGACCGTCTGGCTTGATCGCTCCCGCAGGAGAGATGTGATCGGTTGTCACCGAATCTCCAAAGATGCCCAAAGGACGTGCACCTTTGATCTCAACGATGTCCGCTGGTTCCATCGTGAAGTTGGAGAAGAACGGCGGATCTTGAACGTAAGTTGAATCTTCGTTCCAAGTATAAACACTGCCCGTCGAAGCTGGGATCTCGTTCCACTTAGGATTGAGCGCTTCAAAGTCGGTGTACATCGCGCGGAAAGCTTCTGGTGATAACGAACGAGCAATCGCATCCTTCACTTCTTCCAAACTCGGCCAGATGTCTTTCAAAAACACATCGTTGCCATCCTGATCTTGAGCCAATGGCTGAGTCGTCAGATCGATGTCCACCGTGCCAGCTATCGCATAAGCCACCACCAGTGGGGGACTCATGAGGAAGTTAGAGCGGATATTCTGGTGGATACGTGCCTCAAAGTTTCTGTTGCCCGATAGCACCGATGACACCACCAACTCTTCGCCTTGAATCACACTCTCGATACCAGGATCAAGCGGCCCCGAGTTACCAATGCAGGTAGTGCAACCATAACCCACCGTTTCAAATCCTAACTGATCAAGCTCTTTTTGCAGATCCGTCTTCGTAAGGTAGTCCGTCACCACACGAGATCCGGGTCCGAGCGAAGTTTTCACCGACGGCTTGATGGTCAGGCCTTTAGCATTCGCTTTCTGAGCCAATAAGCCAGCCGCCAGCATCACACTGGGATTAGAAGTATTGGTGCAAGAAGTGATCGCCGCGATCACCACCGATCCGTCCTTGATGGTATCTTTCACACCTCCTTTGCTGTCCACGGTCACTTCATTATCCGTGACATTTTTCTCTTTCTCAAAACCACCGTCATTTTTAGAAATGCCCATCAGCTCAGTGAATCGGTCCGCCAAGTCAGGCAACTCAATCCGATCCTGTGGACGTTTGGGACCCGATACCGCAGGCACCACATCCGCCAAATCCAATTCAAGCTCATCGGTGTAGTCAATGTCACCTTTTTCTGGGATGCCCCACAAATTCTGCGCTTTATAATAAGCTTCAAAAGTCGCCACAGCCTCCTCCGTGCGACCTGTACCAGTCAAATAAGCTGAGGACTCCTCGTCAATTGGGAAGAAGCCCATCGTCGCGCCATACTCAGGTGCCATGTTAGCCACCGTTGCTCTATCAGGCAACGGCAAGGCACGCGCCCCTTCGCCAAAAAATTCCACAAACTTACCCACCACCCCATGTTCACGCAGCATCTGCGTCACATGCAAAGCCAAGTCGGTCGCCGTCACTCCCTCGCGCAGCGCACCTGTCATATTCACCCCAACCACTTGCGGCACCAAAAAAGTCACTGGCTGACCGAGCATCCCTGCTTCCGCTTCGATCCCCCCCACACCCCAAGCCACCACTCCGAGCCCATTGATCATCGTCGTATGGGAATCCGTGCCCACCAAAGTATCCGGATAATACATACCCTCCTTCGAAAGCACACCCGAAGCCAAATATTCCAAATTCACCTGATGCACAATGCCGATGCCGGGAGGCACCACCGAAAAAGTATCAAAAGCCTGCTGTCCCCATTTCAAAAACTCATAGCGCTCACGGTTACGAATAAATTCCAAATCAAGATTTTTCTCCAGAGCATCCTTAGTCCCCGCAAAGTCCACCTGCACCGAGTGATCCACCACCAAATCCACAGGCACCAAAGGCTCGATCATACCCGCATCCTTACCCATGCGATCCACCGCCGAACGCATCGCTGCTAGATCGACCAACAAAGGCACGCCAGTGAAATCCTGCAACACGATACGAGCTACCGTGAATGGAATCTCGAACTCACCAGGGTCAGCCGCGTTGTAGTTCGCCAAGTTGCGCACATCCGCTTCCGTGACCTTTTTACCATCAAAATTACGCAGCAAAGACTCCAGAACAATACGGATACTCACCGGCAGTCGCGACAACTTATCAAAACCTTGCTCTTGTAAGGCTGGGAGAGATTGGAACTGACCTTCACTACCATTTCCAGTGGTGAAAGTGCGGACGATATCGAATGCATTGCTCATGGTTCTATTTATGACTGATAATTGATAAATACGACCGAGCCGCGTAGCTTCACACTGCCTCGGCTCGGTTAATAAAATTCACTGCACTAGGCAAGTTCGCCGAGTTTAGCTTTGATCGCATCGAAATCTGGCAACTGGCCAGGATTATCACTGCTCTCTGCATACTGGATCACTCCCTCACGGTCGATGATGAAAGCCGAACGCTTAGGCACGCCGCCCATCGTCAAGTTCTTGTCAGGCAAAAATGCCTCGTAAGCCACACCGTAAGCCGCAGTCACTTCGTGCTCGTAATCACTGAGCATTTTGAGACCGAAACCCTCTTTTTCCGCCCAAGCCGCTTGTGCAAAAGGATTGTCGCCACTGATACCGATCACTTGAGCATTCAAGCCATCGTATTCGTCCATATTCGCTGATACCGCACAGAATTCCTCAGTGCAGACCCCCGTGAAAGCCATCGGCACAAAAAGCAGCACGATATTAGATTCGCCAGTGTTTTTGCTAAGAGTGAACAGCTCTGGACCGCTTTCGCCAAGAGTTGTGAGAGTGAAGTCTGGAGCTTTGTCGCCTACTGAGATTGCCATGATGTTATTTTAGTTAAATGTTGTATTGTTTAAGGAGCTTTTTTCTCCCGCAGCGGCGCCAATATAGAGGGTCGAGGCACTCGGTCAATGCCAAAACCAGCCCTTGCATAAGGATTTTTGCCCATTTTCACCTCCCGCGCCCCAAACCAGCCCAAAAATAAACGACCAAGCTCATTCTGATTCCCTCACACGCGCAACATTTTCTCTACCAGGGGTACGACCCTTTGTAAAGGGGGTGCGACCCTTTGTAAAACCGCGGCATTGCACCTAGCTCCATACCGACTATCGTCCAACAACACCTCATCCCCAGACTCACCGATGTTTTGGAAAAAAGTCACCGCTAGCTTGTTTTTGCTGATTCTGATCAGCCTTTTGCTCGCCCCCCATTCTCTGGATGCGCTTCCTTCATCTGAAAGCGATACCCGAGGTGACGCCGCACACTTTCCCGCCTTTCTATTGCTCACTACACTGATTTTTTTCCTATTACCAGCAACACTCCGCCCAGCTTCGCGCATCGCACTCTGTGCCATCATCGCTATCAGCGTGGCTGCTGGCACCGAATGGATCCAGAGTTTCACCCCCGGGCGCATGGCATCATTGCATGACCTGATCGCCAACCTGCTCGGAATCGCCGCCGCTTTGTCCGGCATCTGGATCTGGAAAAAATATCAAACTCGCCCTTGGCCATGGCAAAGCTCACTGCATGCCACGCTCACCATCACCATCGCCGTGCTGCTCGCTTTGCCCTATTTCCAACAACTACACGCCCGCCACCACAGCCAACAACAATTCCCCCTCTTGAGCGATTTTCATGACGCATCGTTTGCCTTATTGTGGAAAACCCAGAACGGCAGCAGCTCCACGCTGACTCAATCCAGCTCGCCTCCTAGACTCGAAGTCACCCTACCTTCCCCCCAGCACTACACCGGCATCAACTTCCTTCCTGGCCCACAAGATTGGAGCCCTTACGCCAGCCTCCATCTCACCCTTCATAATCCCGGTTCCCCCTTCCCGCTAGGCATCCGCATCGACGACGACCTCGACTGTAGTCAACTCAAGTCCCGTTTCAACGATCAGCGATCTCTCCAATCTGGAGAAAATCACCTCGCCTTCGATCTAAACACCATCCGCCAATCCCCACAAAATCGTGAACTCAAGCTCAGCTCCATCCGCCGCCTACTGCTCTTCACCCAGCAAAACCCCCAAACCAGAAAATTCTCTATTGTTAAAATGTGGCTGGAGTGAGCCACTTCCCCCATACACTCTAAGTTCAATCCTATTGACGAAGTCCTAGCTGAAATATCCTACTACCTTAATTTTTATGACGATGACCTTACACGACATTCTTCACAACATAAAAAATGACAACTTGGCTTTCCGATTAAAACTGCTGTCGGTAAAACCTCTGGTGAGTGATAAGTTCTTTTACTTTGAAGAAGCCTCTTTGAGAAGCTTTATTTTCTCTTTTGAGTGCTCAATACATAGCTCGATGAGTTCCCCACATATTTTTTTGTGCTTTGCATATTCCTTGATCTCTGCTTTTACTATTTTTACATGCTCTGGGCGAACCAACTCACTTTTACTTCTCGA
>JAKISY010000128.1 GCA_021648365.1 Verrucomicrobiales bacterium | reverse complement strand
CACGATCCGTCGTCAACACTCGCTTGAGAGCCACATGACGCTTCAGTTGTGTATCAAAAGCTTTATGGACAGAGCCCTCGCCCCCTTTACCTATTTCTTCCTCGATTGTGTAACGGCCAGCCATATTGATATTCAGATGTCACAAATATACCGCCGAACCATCACTCGGTTGCAATCTGTATATCGTGCTCCAATTGATTTTTCACACTTTAGCGCAAATGGCAAGCCTGCGAATCAATTGTTCTAATTTTTTATTTATCTCAAGCCTCACTTTTTCTGCAGGCGAATCCCTCTGATGTTCATCATACGAGGCTGAACCACCCCTCCCGCTTTCAAAAATAAAGCGTAAGTCTTATTTGCCTCAAGCTTGACGGTGTTTTTCAATTTATTAGATTTATACTCGTCCCAGTCGTCAGTATCAATCGCAACGCCAGTAAGTTTTTTCTCATCTAGGTAAATAGAGAACTCATTCTTGCCTCCTCCTTTTAAAGATTGTGACACCTCCACCTGATACTCTCCAGCTTCTTTGATTTTAAAATGAAAAACAAACCAAGATTCCGGTTTCACCCACCGGGTGATTGCTTGATCCTCTGGATCAAAATCCGCTCCATCCGAACGCAAAACCTGACGGTGCGCAGGCAACAATTGACCAGATTCCAGAATTGGCGCCTCTTTTTCCAACTCTGCTATTTTTGCAAGTGCAGCTTTGGCGTAAGGTGCATAAACCTTCTCCTTCTGTCTATCCTCAATAAACTTAACTATCTCTGGAGATGTATAATCCGACATCGCAGCAAAAAGCCTATTGATGTCTTGTGGTTTTTTAGACGCCTTAAGCATTGTACTCCACCAACTCTTTCTCTCATTGTTATTGATCCTTGAAGGGATAGTGCATGAGCGAATATAGGCCTTTTTTGCCGTAGCCAATAACACTTCATCCTTACTATTGCTATAAACACGTGCAATCACCCATGTATTATCAATCGTAGGTAGATTCGCCAAACCTATCATCGCATCACGTAAATAAGCCTCATCGTGTTTTTCGTCGATAAAGATACGCTTCAATCGTCCGAGTGTCTCGCCACCTCCTCGAGCGCCCAAAATCCTCCAGAGCGATCGCCGCTCTGTTCCTTCAGCCTTATCCAAACGATCCGTCAAAGGCTTGAGATTTTCTTTCGTCGCAGAAACTCTCCTGAAAGCAGCCACCACCAAATTCTCCAACGCCACTCTAATCTGCAGGGTGTATTCCTTTTTCAAATCCTCCAGAACAGGCTCGATATTCTCCGTAGTCACCAACAAGCGCAAGGCATTCAAAATCTCCAAGCGCACCTGGTCTTTTCTTTCTAACTCAAAGGCCTTGAGAATAGCAGGCACAGCTTCCTCATAATCTCTAGTTGCCAAAGCCTGGCTCAGCACCATTCGCTGATACGAAGTTTTTGCATTTTTCAATTCATCCAAAACGGCTTTATCCACTCCACGCCCCTCCAAGCTCGACAGCACTTTTTTTGCTGAAGACCGCTGCGAAGGCGTAGATTTTTTTGATGAAATAAAATGCATCACCATTTTCACATCCGCAACCGCTCCACTAGGAATATCCTTACTCGCCAACTCCACCAATCGCGTGCGTCGTGCGCCGTCATCCAGTTTTTCTTTCACCACCCAGCCTCCAGCACCCAATGCCGCCGCCGCCACGATCCCCAATGCCACCATTTTCCCTTTGCCGCTACTCTTACTCGGCGCCACACCACCAGGATAACCCATCACAGGTCGTGATCCCGTCTCATTCTCGAGCACCACCATGCCGGTAGGTGCTTCCGCCGCGTGCGTCGCCACCACGGCCTGCACCCCTGTCGTCATCCCCGTCGGAGCCTCTTCTACCGGAATCGCCTGCAACACTTGCTGCTCAGGCATCTCAGGATTTTGAGGAAAATGCTCCAATGCCATGCTCGCGTTATCTGGGCGATTATCGATATCTCGATTGATCAACCACATCACCCACTGACAAACCGAAGGCGCCAAATCGGGACGCAACTTGTCCAAAGGCGTCACCCGATGCTGCAAGTGACTGTTCATCACCAACGGCGCCGTCTCACCGCGGAAAGGGTAGAGCCCTGTCAACGAATGATAATACACACAGCCCATCGAATACAAATCCGTACGTTCATCCAGCTCCGCCCGCTCAAACTGCTCCGGAGCCATGAAATAGATCGAACCCATCACCGATTCGTCCTGCCCCATCGTCTGCACACTGGGGCTTTTGCTGAATTTTGCCAAACCAAAATCCAAAATCTTAGTCTGAAAGCGTCCACTCGGTTGCCAGATCACCATCACATTAGTTGGCTTCAAATCACGATGCACCACATTGATCGCTTGCGCCGCAATCAAGGCCTCCATCGTCTGAATCACCACTTCCTTAAAATCTTCCTGAGTCAGAACCCCACGAGCCACCGTATCATCGAGTGTCTCCCCATTGAGCAACTCCATCACCACGAAGCCGCCCTCTTCATCCTTGCCTACATCGAATACCGTTACGATGTTCGGATGATTCAACGAAGCCAAAGCCTCCGCCTCAGCAATCAGATTGTCCGCCGCTTTATCCACCTCCTCGGCAGTCGCGCGATCCGTTGTCAACACTCGCTTGAGAGCCACATGGCGCTTCAGTTGTGTATCAAAAGCTTTATGGACAGAGCCCTCGCCCCCTTTACCTATTTCTTCCTCGATTGTGTAACGGCCAGCCATATTTATAGTCAGATGTCACAAATACACCGCCGAACCAACACTCGGTTGCAATCTGTATATCGTGCTCCAAGGAGATTCTTCACACTTTTGAGCAAATGGCAAGCCTGCGAATCAATTGTTTGTGTTTTTATTTATCTCAAAACTCACTGTTTTTGCCAACGCAAGCCTTTGAAATTCATCATGCGAGGCTGGATCACTTCGTCTGCCTGCAAAAATAAAGCATAGGTTCTGTTCGCTTCCAACTTCACCGCCCCCAAAGAGTTAGCTTGGTAGTCAGTCCACGTTTCCGTCTTCATAGCTCGTCCTTTCAATCTCGCCAGTCCCATGATACAGACAAAACCACTCTTCCCTTCGCCAGCATAAGCCTGCATCACTTCCAGATTATAAACCCCTGCTTCTTTCATCTTAAAATGCCAAACAAAATAAGCCTCGGGATCCACCCATTCACTCACCGCTTTTTGTTCCTCGGCATAGACAGCCCCCTCATTACGTACGTTCTCCTGAGTCACTGGTAGCAAATCACCAGAGCCCAGCACTAGCGCCTGCTTTTCATAATCCTTGACCCGACCCAACGCCTTGCTTGCATAAGCATTAAACGTCCTGCTGCTGAACAAACTTTGCAAAAACCTCACCGCCTTAGCATCCGCATGATCCGAAATGGATACAAACACCTGCTGCAAAGCTTTAGGCTCCTTCACGATCTTGAGCGCCAACTGCCACCAAAAACTTCGCACATCCGAACGGTCATTCGAAGGCACCACCACCGCATGCGCTAGCGCCTCCGCCACCGCATCTTTTATCTCACGCTCCGTTGTCATGCTATAGATAGTATTAAGAAAATTCACGATCTTCGGCGTGCGAAGCTGCTTCAAAGCTTCCATAGCATCCAACAAATAAGCTTTATCGTGTTTTTCTTTTTGGAAAACCTGCTCCAACTTCTTCATCACCACATCCCCGCCACGCAATCCCAGAATCCTCCACAATGAAGGACGCTCAGCACCTCTCGCAGTGGCCAAACGACTCAGCACTGGCTTGAGACTTTCTTCTGAAGCCGGCAGTTGGCGCAAAATAGATACCGCCAGCTGTTCCATAGCCCTACGCAGCTTCGCTGGCTTCTCCTTTTTGAGAGAATCCAGCAACAACGGCAGGCTCTCTTGGCCTGCTGCTTGTCTTAGTAAATCCGTTATTGCCAATTGTGCTGGCACAGACTTCATACCCTCTAGAACGGGCAGCAACAACGGCACCAGATCCTTCGCCCCTCGCTTCACCAGAGCTTGACTCAGCCACAACTGCTCGCTTTCTTTTTTACTGGTCTTCAGCTTTTTGATGATCTCCGCTTCCACGCCCGCGCCCTTCATCTCAACCAACAAAGTCTTTGCCTGATTTTTCTGCAAAGCCGTCGAACTCACCGTATCCATGAAGCTCACCATCAGATCCACATCATTAGGCTCACCCAGCGGATTCTCCTGACTCGCCAACTCCTCCAAGCGACCCAGTTGCGAGATGTCCGCCGCAGACAAACCCATCGCCTTTGCCCGCTTGATCGCTTTCGATTGCTCTCCCCCAGCATCCAAATCCCCTTGCAACATCGACCAGCCAAAGTAGCCCACTGCAGCCAACAACATCGTCACCCCGATCAAGCCCCCAAGCTTACTGCTCTTAGGAGCATAGTCCTCTTCCTCGTCATCCTCCTCATACTCAGAATGATCTGACGAAGTCTCGGCCTCCTGCGACACCTCCGCTGATGCTTGCGGTGCTAGAGCCTGATTTCGCGCCTCTCCTACATTTCCCGCAGTCATCACCATTCCCGTAGGTGCAGCAACCGCGTGCGTCGGCATCACCACTTGAACTCCTGTTGTCAATCCTGACCGCTCTTTCTTAACCGGCAGATTCATGATATTCTGCTGCTCAGCCTCACTCATGTTCTGCGGAAAATCCTTCAGCGCCGCCTCTGCATTCTCTGGACGCGTGCTGATATCTCGGTTCATCAACCACATCACCCACTGGCACAAAGCAGCAGGCAAATCGGGACGCACTTTTTCCAACGACACCACCTGATGCTGCAAATGACTCACCATCACCATCGTCGCCGTCTCTCCGTCAAAAGGATGTTTACCCGTCAGCGAGTAATAATAAACACAACCCATCGCGTACAGATCTGTACGCTCATCCAGTTCCGCACGCTCAAACTGCTCCGGAGCCATGAAGTAGATCGAGCCCTTCACCGAATCGTCAAAACCCATCGTCTGCAAACTCGGAGCCTCACTGAATTTAGCCAAGCCAAAATCCAAAATTTTCGCCTGGAATCGCCCCCCAGGATGCCATACCAGCATCACATTACTCGGTTTCAAATCCCTATGCAACAACTTGATCTCTTGCGCCGCCATCATCGCCTCCATCGTCTGTCGCGCAAAACGATAGAAATCCTCCTCCAAAAAAGCCCCGCGAGCCACCAACTGATCCAGCGTCTCCCCCTTGATCAACTCCATCACCACAAACCCACCCTCTTCATCCTTACCCACATCATAGACCGTGATGATATTCGGATGATTCAAGGCGGATAACGTATGCGCCTCCGCGATCAGTGCATCCGCCGCTTTTTCTACTTCCGCAGCTGATCCGCGCTCTTTTGTCAACACCCGTTTGAGCGCCACATGACGTCTCAACACCTTATCGTAAGCCTTGAAAACGGAACCCTCCCCACCTTCGCCTATTTCTGATTCTATGGTATATCTTTCTGCCATTACTCCTTGCCCCTCAACTGAATATTCGATTCATGAGAAGCTTTAAAATGTAACAGGAGAATCGTCCCCACTCCTTATTAGAAGTAGATGCGCTGGCAAATTATCCACAACTCTCCAGAAATAACAAGTATTTGGTTAAATTGTTTTCACACCTCACCCACATCCGCTCAATCGTCCGCCCACCTCGCCCTAACCCCCGATAACAAAATATGCGCACCAATGCAAGCCGATCTCCACAGCGACACTCCACTCACCTTCTGCTCTCCCGCCAAACGCTCGCGCTCCACCACTGCCAGCGTCTCCACTCGAACTCCCATCACACTCGCCTTGACCTCCGCCTCGATCGTCCAGCCCCAAGTCAACTCCCGCAAATCAAGTCGATTGAAGAACTCAAACTCAATCAAACGCAAAGGTCCCAAATCATGATAAAACCTCCCCGTTAGAAAAAACCCAGCCACCCCTAAAATCAAATTAGGCAAAACACGCCCCAACTGCTGCCACCAAGTGCGCAAATCAAAACTCCGCAAACCAATCACCAGCGGCGCCCTCGTCGCCTCAAAGCGCTGCACCAAAGCCAACACATCCCGCGGACGACTCGCCCCATCGCCCGCATAAAATAGATACGCCTCGACCTCCACCCCCGCCACCCGCAGCGCCTCGATCGCCGCCATGCAGCCATGACCATATCCCCTCAGCTCCGTCTCACCCACCCTCACCCCGCGCTCAACCGCAACCTGCCCCGAAGCATCCGAACTGCCATTCAGTCCCACCGCCACCACAAAATCCTGATCCGGCAAGTCCTGCTGTAACTCATCCAGCACCTGCCCCAAACAAGCATTTTCATCACAAACCGGTATGATAATAGCATAGCGCCGCAGCTGATTTTTCCTCTTCTCCACCCTCTCTCTATCTCATAAAAATGCCAAAGCGTGAAAGAAAACTTGCTCCCAGCCGATTTTCGACTAATCATTCACTCTCTTCGTCAAAAAAAAGCTCGGGTGGCGGAACTGGTAGACGCGCAAGACTAAGGATCTTGTGGGGCAACCCGTGGGGGTTCGAGTCCCCCCTCGAGCACTTTTGTTTTCCTTTTTCTTGGTAAACATCATGGATAGATCAACACCCACCGCCATACTCCTCGTCTCCTGCCCTGATCAGTCCGGACTGGTCTCGACCATTTCCAGCTTCATCTCCGATGCTCAAGGCAACATCGTCGATCTCGAACAACACGTCGACAGCTCACAAAAAGCCTTTTTCATGCGCGTCGAATGGCAGCTCGACGGCTTCGGCATCGCCCGCGACCAAATTCACCAATCACTCGAAACCCTACTCAAGCGCTTCGGCATGCAGTGGTCACTGCACTTCAGCGACACCCTCCCCCAAGTCGCCATCTTTGTCACTCGCGACAACCACTGCCTCTATGACCTGCTCTCCCGCCACCATAGCGGCGACCTGCAGATGGACATCCCACTGATCATCAGCAACCGCACGGACCTCGAACCCGTCGCCCAGCAATTCGGCATCCCCTTTCATCACCTCCCCATCACCGCCGATACCAAAGCCGCTCAGGAGGAAAAACAAATCGCCCTGCTGCGAGAGCACCGCATCGATACCATCGTACTCGCCCGCTACATGCAGATCCTCTCCGCAAATTTTGTCGATCACTACCCCAACCAGATCATCAACATCCACCACTCCTTTCTGCCCGCCTTCCCCGGCGCCCGCCCTTACCACTCAGCTCACCAACGCGGCGTCAAAATCATCGGAGCCACCGGTCACTACGTCACCTCCGACCTCGATGAAGGTCCCATCATCACTCAAGACGTCATCCACGTCTCTCACCGCGAAAGCGTCAGCGACTTCATCCGCAAAGGCAAAGACCTAGAAAAAACCGTGCTCTCACGCGCCGTCTGGTATCACCTACAACACCGCGTCTTGGTTCACAAAAACCGCAGCGTCGTTTTTGCCTGAGCTCCCTCACTTACCGTAATCGCAGAATATTAAAACTCTGCGCATTCGCTGCAATCAGTGGAATGGATTGGCCATCCGTTTTCTTCGATCACCCTCAAACTAGATCTCCATGATCTGTTCGATCAGAAAACTCTGCACCGCACCGTAAAAGCCATACTGAGCTAGCAGCAACCACTGCGGATAAGCATCCGCCTGCCTAGATCGTTGTTTCCCACTCGCAGCAGCATCCTCATCCGAGTCCTCCACCTGCTCAAGCAAACTCTCCGCTAACCCTTTTTCACTCTCCGCTAGATCATAAACCTCATTCATCAGCAAGCGCACTTGATTGAGCGTGCTGTTCCACTGCTCAACGTGATCCCCCTTCACCTCCAAAGAATAAAACACCTGCTCCTCCCCTTTCTCAGCACCCTCATCGTCAGCGTCCACAGCCACCACCCCCTGTTGCACCGCCAACAAATCTGTCGCCACCACCTGACAAGCCTCATCGAATAAAGTCTGCAACTCCGGGCGCACATACTCCTTCCAATCATCGACGATCTCCTCCTCGTCCTCATCCAATCCAGAACCCTGCCTAGCCTCCCTATCTTGTTCACGCACCGGATCAGGAAACAAGCGCAACCGCGCCCCCTCATCCGCCGACAACTCGTCCACCAGAACCGGCAGTCGTTGCAAAAACAACCACTCCAATCCCGACAAACCATCAAAGACCCACCCCTGCTGCGATAATACAATTCTCATGATCTATTTTATATCTGAAAACAAACACCCAAGCACTCAAGCAAGCAAGCCTCTAATCCACCCGCCCCCAACAAGACAATTCCCCGTCCGCCCGGACATAAGAATTGTCTTGTTGCAGTTGAAGATTTTTTCTATCATTTGACCATGAAAGCAAGCACTGAACTTCTCCTCTACCAGTTATTATGGACCTGCGATCAGCTCACACGTCCCACATTCAATAATCTCTCAGCCAGTTTCGAGAGTTGGGCCTATTCCTCCGGCTTATTGCGCACCATCAACCGCCTCGAAAACGAACAATGGCTAGAAACCCAAGGCAAATCCCTCGACCGCGTGATTCGGCTCACAGAAAAAAGCCGTCAATTCCTCATCGGCGATCGTGATCCAGAAAGCGAATGGTCGCGAAAATGGGACGGCAACTGGCGGATGGTGCTCTTTGATATCCCCGAATCCAAAAGAAACCTGCGTAGAAAAATCCGCGAGATCCTGCACTCCCAGCATTTTGGCTGCTTGCAACAAAGCGTATGGATCTCCCCCCACCCCATGAATACCATCAAGCACGCTCTCGGCAAAACCCGTGCCGATCCAAGCAGCCTCACACTGCTAGAAGCGCAGTCACTACCCGGCGACCTACCCTCAGATATGGTGAACAGCGCCTGGGACTTCAGCAAAATCAACGCCAACTACGCCGCCTACATCAAACACCTCAAACGTTTGAGAAATAAACGATTCCTCAATGACCCAGACTACCTCATCGCTGAAGAAAAACGCCTATGGGAAATCGCCCTGAACAAAGACCCCTTACTACCTAATGCCCTCATCCCCAACGATTACCTTGGGAAAAAAGCCCATCAACTACGCCAACAACAACTCCCTATCATCATCAAATCCCTGCTCAACCACCATTGCCAACAAGACAATTCCCCGTCCGCCCGGACATAAGAATCGTCTTGTTGCGCTGCCCCCAGCTGCCAGCTCCGCACTCAGACACTTAACTCCCTAAAGAAACTCCTACTCCTATTCTTATCAGTGATAATCAGTGCCATCAGTGGTTTAGAAAATATTCCTGCCCATCGCCTCCTATCCCACCCTCTTCTTAGCGATCCTTAGCGCCTTTGCGAGATCCCTCTCCCCATCTACCGTCCCGTTTTCACGTAATTACAACGTTCAGTCGTGACATTTCTAAAAAAATATCAGAAACTTTCTAAGAAATCTGCTCATCGCGGGTCTTTCCCCTGAGAGGATGATTTATCGTGTATCAAAACAACCCAGCCCAACGGCTCCATTTTTCAGCATTCCCGCCTGAATCTAATAAAACCATGCCCGTCTCCTCGTCTCCCAGTCCATCAGCCAAACGCAGTCAGCCCCTGACCTTGCGCCAGCTGTTCGATACTGAAGAGACCCCGCTGTTGCGCTACGCCTTCTCCCTCATCGGGCGGCGCGCCATCGCCGAGGAGATCGTGCAGGAAGTTTTTCTCCAGCTCCACACCCATTGGGATGACGTCGAACAACCCCGCGCCTGGCTGTTCCGCTCCGTGCGCAACCGTGCTTACAATCACCAACGCAAACACAAAAACGAAATTCTCACCGACGATCAAGAAAATCAGCCCAACGAAGACCAAGACGAAGCGCCCGACGCCCTACTGCTACGCATGGAGGCCGCCGGTTACCTGCGCCTGATCGTAGAAGAACTCGACGACGTGGACCGCCAACTGGTCGAGTTGAAATATTTCGATGATCTCAAATATCGCGACATCAGCGAGCAAACGGGACTCAGCATCAGCAACGTAGGCTATCGCCTGCACCACATTTTAAAAGAGCTGGCAGAAAAATTACGCCAACTCGGAATCGACGGAACGTCATGAAGGAAGAACCACTACATCCCTGGATCGAACCCGAACTCGAAGCGCGCATAGTCGCTTTGGTGTTAGGCGAAGCGTCCGACTTCGAACGTGAAGAGCTGGAACGCCTGATCGAAGAAAAAGCGGAACTAGCCATGTTCAAAAAGCGCATGCAGGCAGTGCACGGATTGTTGCGTGAAGTAGCGACCGGTGAAAGTCTGGAAGAAGCTAAAGATTGGAAGCTGGGTGATGATCGTCGTGCTGCAGTGCTGGCAGTGATTGGTGGGGAAGCTAAAGAAAAAAAGAAACAGCCAAGCCCTACCACGCTAAAAACCTCCACCACTGCAGATACCAAACCGCGACCTCACAAAAAAGAAAGCACCAAGAAATCAAAAGCTTCCGCCTTGAGCATAGCCATCGTCGTGCATCTAGGCCTAGCTGCTATACTGATGCTCTATGTGGTTTACACTCCTATGGGAAATCCCCCAGCATTTTCCGTAGCATCTCGATCCTTTTCTGACGACGTAGATGAGATCGCCTCGGAGAAAGTAATGAAAATGCAAAAGGCCAAACGCTCGCCTATCTCCCCCGCCCACCGCTACACCGTCAACCAAGCAGAAATCGCCAGCCGCAGCCTTTCCTCTGTTGGCTCGAGACCTCCCACCGCAGATGCTTCATCGGTAGCTAAGTCGAACAGTCGCAAGGAATCACGTTCCTCTCTTTCTTCGATCCGTGGCAATTTGGCGAGATACTCTCCCACCGCTGAAGAGCCCGCCCTTATCGAAAGTAAACTTAAAAACATCATCCTGCCCAAAGTAGAGTTCCAAGATACCCCCTTAAAAGAAGCTCTGGCCACCCTTCAAGAACAAAGCGCAGAGTTTGACGTGCAAGCGATAGATCCTGCCACTAAAGGCGTTAATTTCAACTTGAGTGAATCGGTGAAAGGAGCCGAAGATGAAGGCATCACCTTGAACCTTTCCAATGTCCCCTTAGTCACCGCTTTAAAATACACGTCGTCATTGGCTAATT
>JAKISY010000127.1 GCA_021648365.1 Verrucomicrobiales bacterium | reverse complement strand
AGCTTTGTGCTATAATCGCTTCATCAACCTGCACAGTTGGCGAGAATTTAGCGCATAAAAATGCCCCCTATTCGCAAAACTTTATTACCCCAAAAACACCTAAACCATGCTCAATCTAGAAGGAAAAACAGCCATCATCACCGGAGGAGGTTCTGGCATAGGAGAGGCCATCGCTTTGAAATTCGCCCAGCAAAATGCTGAAATCATCATCTTCGACCTCACGGAAGATCACGCTGCATCCGCGCTAGAAAGCATCCATGCCGCCGGTGGAAAAGCTCGAGCCTACGCCTGCGACGTTTCAGATCCCGCCTCCGTCACTGCTGCCATCGAGCAAACTCTCGAAAGCAGCAAGCGCATCGACATCCTTGTCAACAATGCTGGCGTCGCCCATGTCGGTAATGCCGTAGATACCAACATCGAAGATTTTGACCGCATCTACCAGACCAACGTGCGTGGAGTGTATAATTGCCTGCACAGCGTCTTGCCACACATGGTGGAAGCGGGCGGTGGTGTCATCCTTAATCTCGCATCCATTGTATCACTCACTGGCATCCCTGACCGCTTCGCCTATTCGATGTCGAAAGGCGCCGTGCTCACCATGACCTATTCGGTGGCTACCGATTTCATCAAAGACAATATCCGCTGCAATTGCCTCTGCCCCGCCCGAGTTCACACCCCTTTTGTGGATGGCTTCATCGCCAAAAACTACCCTGGGCAAGAAAAAGAAATGTTCCAAAAACTCAGCGAAGCCCAACCCATCGGACGCATGGCAGAGCCTGAAGAAATCGCCAGCCTCTGTGTCTATCTCTGCTCCGACGAAGCCTCCTTCGTCACCGGAGCCGCATGGCCAATCGATGGCGGCTTCATGAATACTCGAGTTTGAGTGTAACCCTTTTCAAACCACTCGCGTCTAGCTGGATCAACGAAGCTCACGTTATTCCAGTCCTACATGAACACCTACGCATCAACTCTACTCCTGTTATGGATCAGCTCAGCTTGGATTCTAGCGGAACCCTCACCAAACAACATCTCAGATCCGTTAGTCACTTACCATAAGCACATTGCGCCTCTATTTTACGAAAAATGCGTGAGCTGTCACCGCCCTGGCGAAGCCGCTCCATTTTCCCTGCTCGACTACGCCTCAGCCAAACGGCGTAGCAAAACCATTGCACGAGTGATCAGCACTCGCTACATGCCGCCGTGGAAACCCGTAACGGGACATGGCGACTTCAAACAAAACCTCAGCCTGACAAATCCCGAAATCGATCTCATCCAAACATGGGTGAAAGCAGGCTGCCCGGAAGGTGATGCTAGCAAAAAAACACAGCCCCCCACCTTCACCAAAGGCTGGCAACTTGGAACACCCGATCTCATCGTCGAAATGCAGCAAAGTTTCGAGATCTACGCGGAGGGGCGAGATATCTATCGCTATTTCGCCTTGCCTCTCGGCTTGGAAAAAGACCAATGGGTGCGAGCCGTCGAGATCAGACCCAGCGCTCGAAGCGTCGTTCACCACGCCTTGTTTTTCCTCGATAACACTGGCAAAGCCCGACAACTACAGCAAAAAGATCCCAAACCAGGCTTTAATGGCAAAGGCTTCAAATCTACCGGATCTCTCGGAGCATGGGCTGTGGGCGGCATGCCACTAGCCCTCGACGACGGTTTTGCCCTGCCACTACCCAAAGGCTCCGACCTCGTCTTGCAGACCCACTTTCATCCCAGTGGAAAGCTTGAGAAAGAAAAAACTAAAGTCGGCATCTACTTTGCCAAACAAGAGCCCAAAAGGAAAATCGGCGAATTCCAGATCCCGCCACATTTCGGAGCGCAAGTAGGTCTGACCATCGCGCCAGACGATTCGCATTACGTCATCCAAGATCACCTCACCGTGCCAGAAGACCTTGAACTGATCACCGTTTGGGCGCACGCCCACCAGATCGCCCGTAGCATGAAAGCTGACGCCACCCTGCCCAATGGCAAAAAATTACCCCTGTTCTACATCGACGACTGGGATTTCAACTGGCAAGGGCAATACCAATACCAAAAACCCGTGCTTCTGCCCAAAGGCACCCGTATCGACGTCACCATCATCTACGACAACTCAGCGCACAATATCAACAACCCCAACTCACCTCCCCAGCGTATCCATTGGGGCGAAGCGTCTGATGATGAAATGGGCAGTATTATTTTTCAATGCGTCGCCAGCGACAAAAAACAAGAAAACACCTTAGCGAGAGGACTGCAGCGAGAGTCAAAAAAATCCAAACAGCGCTTTGCCAAAGCTCGCCAGATGATGCGCCGCCTTCACACCGTATTGATCCTCGACAAAAACCACGATGATCAACTCAGCCTCGCCGAAACTCCCAAAAAACATCACCAAACCTTTCACCGACTCGATCTCAACAAAAACCAGATCGTCGAAGTCGATGAAATCAAACAAGCTGGTTCTTTCCTCGATAAAAAATGAACCCTCCCCCTCACAAACTAGGACTCGCAAGCTCGCTGCTACTCTGCATCCTGCTATCTTTATTCCAGAGCGGTATCAACTACGCCAGCGAGCCTAGCGCTAGCATCACTCTCACCAGCCTCACTGGCAAAACCCTCCACCCTCTGCAAAAGCAAAACACCAAAGCCAGTGTCATCATTTTCATCACCACCGACTGCCCCATCGCCAATGCCTTGATCCCCGAGATCAACCGCATCTACGATCACTACAAAACTGCGGGCATTCAGCTCACCCTCGCCCACGTCGACCCTGGACTCTCCAAAAAGGAGGCTCGCCACCACGCCAAAGACTACGCCCTGCGCCCACCGATCGTCATCGATACGCAACACCTGCTTGTCAAAGCTAGCCAAGCCAAACTCACCCCACAATGTGCCGTCTTCGACGCCCAAGGGAAACTGGTTTACAGCGGACGCATCAACAACCAATGGGCAGACTACGGCAAACGCCGAGCACAAGCGAGCGAACATAATCTGCGTGATACCCTCGATGCTATTCTAGCGGGGAAAAAAATCCAGCAAGCCCGCACTCAAGCTATCGGCTGTTACATCCCCAATCTGGATTAAAAATACCTGCTCCCCACAGCAGCAAAATCCGCCGCTGAACATTGACAATCACCTCGCTCTGCGTTTCGATAAACAAGAACGTCCCCTAATTATATAATATAGGGGCGACCGGATCACAGCCAGCACCAAATACCATGTCAGCCGTCAGCACCGCCACCGACCTTCGCGAACAAATCCTCGCGCTCAAAAAAGAACGCAACGCCGTTATTTTGGCCCACAACTACCAAATCGGCGAAATCCAAGACATCGCCGATTACGTCGGCGACTCCCTTGGACTCGCCTACCGAGCGAGTGAAACCGATGCCGACGTGATCGCCTTCTGCGGCGTGCACTTCATGGCAGAAACCGCCAAAATCGTCAACCCCAACAAAACCGTCGTGCTACCCGACGCCGACGCCGGTTGCTCTCTGGAAGAATCCTGCCCCGCCCCAGAGCTTGCCGCCTACCTCGACACTCATAGTGACAAAAACTACTACGTCATCGCCTACATCAACTGCAGTGCCGGCGTCAAAGCGCTCTGTGATTGCATCTGCACCAGTGGCAACGCCGTGAAAATCGTCGAAGCCGCGCCCGCAGATCGGCCCATCCTTTTTGTGCCAGATCAAAACCTCGGCGAATGGGTGATGCAACAAACCGGTCGCAAGATGGACCTCTGGCAAGGCTCCTGTTATGTTCACGTCGAATTCACCCGCGATAGCATCCAAAAGATCAAGGATCAATACCCAGACGCCGCCGTCGTCGCCCACCCCGAGTGCACCACCGCTGTGCGACTGCTCGCCGACGAAGTCTGCTCGACTGAGAAAATGATCGACTTCTGCAAAAATTCAGCAGCGAAAAACATCATCGTCATCACCGAGAGCGGCATGTTGCACCGCCTGCAAAAAGAGGCACCCGATAAAAACCTCATCCCCGGACCCACCGATCGCTGTAACTGCGCCGACTGCAAATTCATGAAAATGAACACCTTGCAAAAGCTCCACGACTGCCTATTGAACCTCAGCCCCGAAGTCACCATGGCAGAGGAAGTCCGCCTCAAAGCCAAGGCACCGCTGATGAAAATGCTCGAACTCAGTCGCTAAACTCTGCTTCAAATCAACCTGCCAACTACTATGAAAAACTACACCTGGGACTTCACCTTCCTCAACCTCTTCGAACGCTGCTTAGAAAATTACCGCGCTGGCAACAAAGACTACCAAACTTGGTATGACGAAAGCGACCAAGCCTTTCTCCAATCCATCGGTTATCAAGCACTCGAATTTTTTGACTATGTCGAAGACTGCGCCGTGCACAACGACCCATCACCCACCACTGCCCTACTGATCGCCTCCGTCAGACGCGACTACCTCGACGTGATGCAAGCAGGTAAACACAGCGAAGCTCAAGTGATGCCCGCAGACCTTCCCGCCAAAACTGCCGATTTAGAAGGTCACGTTTGGCTACCTCGCATCCTAGCTAAGGCCCGCGCCAAACTGCGCGGAGAATTGCACCCAGAGAGCATGTTTTGCTGTGGAGGCGATCGCGCCTTTCTCAGAAAACACGACATCGCCCCAGCAGATTTCCTGCGTGTAGTCTGGGCAACTGCAGAGGATGACAGCAAAATCCTCGCTTATCTCAAATCCCACTCAAGCACTTGACCCCTCATCGCCTGCCATCTTCCAAAACGGGCTTAACTACTATAGCTAAGCTCGAACTCAGTTTGAGCATCACCTTCGGGATGTTCTCCCTGAGTCATGGCCAAGCTGCCCCCGTTCCCGAGCGGCTCGATATCCTGCAAGCCTTCCAGCAAGGACATCACACCCTAGCAGCACAAAAACTCGAACTCTCGCTCAATGACAACGAGCACAGCTTAAACCCACAGCAATCACAGGAACTCACTCTACTTTTACTCGAAGCACTGGTGCGCTCACAGCATCATCAGCAGGCACTTGCCCTCATAGCCAAACACCCAGAATTGCAACAAAGCCAAGTAGGGCAATTTTGGACCGCTCTAGCACTGATCTCCAATAGACAGTATGCTCAAGCACACAAAAAACTCACCCCTTTGGTTGCTGATAAGAAATTCTCTCATCAAGCATCAGCAAGCATCGCCTTGGCGAAAGCATTAGCAGCCCAAAATCAATTAAGCCAAGCCCAGCAATTGCTCAGCCCATTGCTACAATCCCCCTCCGCAAGCATCGCCGAGCGCGCACGCTTATTAGCAGCGGACTTGTATTTACACAAAGGCCAAACATCCTCCGCAGAAAAAATACTCCTAGCTACTGCTACGACGACTACTCCCAAGCCCCCTTCGTCTAATCAAGAAGCGCTCATCCTGCTACAAGCGCGAGTTTCTATGCAAAAGGGTAATTTTGATACCGCCATTGCTCACCTTGAAAAAATTCAAAACACGGAAGATCCCGAGTCGCAAGAACTGCACCAACAAAGCACCTTACTCTTAGCCGAAGCCTTGCAAGCTAAGCGTCAACCCACAGAGGCTGTTGATCAATATCTGCATCTCATCAAGGCGCATCCCGACAGCGCCTTTCTACCCAAAGTTTTCCTCAAATTATCCCATTTCAAAGCTAGTGAATTTCCCGAGCTTTCCCAACAATTGAAACTTTGGTCCACCTCCGACGACTTGCACCCTGAACGACAGATTCAAGCTCGCTATTACTTAGCTCAGCAATCCGTAGAAAAGCTCAGCCAATTCATCGAACAACACCCGAACCACCCCTTATCCCTCTCCGCCAAAATCGACCTAGCTGGACTCTTGATTGAGAATAAAAAAATCAACCAAGCGCAAAAGCTCTTACTCAAATTACCCAGCTCCAAGCTATCGGCAGAGCAGCAGATAGAAACCACTTTCCTCAATGCCGTAGCATCCTTCGAGAAGGGCGCCTATGCTAAAGCCAAACAAACTTTTGCTCAGCAAAACGATACCGACCTTGCAGCTTATAACATCGCTCTCGCCGCCCTCTACGCAAAAGATGGAAAAACCTTCCTGCAATACCAAGCCGTCTTAAGCAACAGCCAAGGCTCCAAACTCTTAGCTGAACTCCACCTAGAACATGGGCTCTTCCTCGCTTCGCATTCCGTCACCGACGCCTTTGCCGCCCTTTCACTTTTCCTAAAAGAACATCCAGAACATGCGCGCGCAGCAGATGCGCACCTAGCACTGGCAGAACTCTACCTCAATGAAGTCCCCTCCAAGCCCGTCTCCGCCAGAGAGCATCTCGAGGTCGCCATCGATCACCCGCTCACTCAAGCCCAGCAAGAATCCTTGGATTATATCGCCGTCTGGATCGAAGCCAGCGATGGCAATCACTCAGTCTTGATCGAACAAGCCCTACGCTATTTAGATCATTGGCCCCATTCCCAGCGAGCTCCAGAAATTCGGCTCAAACTTGGAGACGCCTACTATCAAGAAAAAGACTACTTCCAATCCGTCAGTACACTCGAACAATTAGTGGAAAATCACCCGCAATCACCACTGATCGAACCCGCACTTTTTTTGGCAGGTAGAGCCGCCAGCCTCTCCAGCCAAAGTTCAGAACGCAAGCGAGCCATAGAATTATGGGCGAAATTAGCCAGCGACACCAGCCGCCCTCTATCTCTCTATGCACGCCACGAACAAGCCCTCTTCAAACTAAGATTAGATGAGTTCGACGATGCCATCACAGCATTTGACAGCATTTTGGATCACGAGCCACCTCCTCCCACCGAGCTAAAATTGGCAGTATTAGCTGACCGCGGCCAAGCCATGTTCAATGCTGCGACTTCACAAAACAATGATCACGATCTTTTGTTAAAAGCCATTCAATCCTTTGATGCTATTCTCAAACAAAAAAACGTCTCAGCGACGTGGAGCAACCAAGCCGCCGTACGCAAAGGTAAATGCCTCGAGCGCTTAAATCGTCTTGACGATGCCCTCGCCACCTACCACCGCGTGATGCAATCCGATCGCCTCTCCAAAGGCAGCGATCCAGACGCTCCTGTGGCGCAAGTGGAATGGTTCTTCCGAGCCGGACTCGCCGCCATACGCCTACACCGCAGCAAACAAGAATGGCGCGAAGCCATACGCATCGCCGACCGCCTAGCCACCTCCGGCAGCCCCCGCGCCATCGAAGCCGCCAAACTAGCCGACCGTATTCGGCTCAAACATTTCATCTGGGATCAACCTGAACGCTAAGCTTACGGGCACCAGCTAGTGAACGCACAGTTGAAAGTAGCATTCGTTGTATTAGCTTTTACTATGTCTCTCTCCTCACCAAAAAATTGCTACTTCCGCATTGGGGAACATCTCTCAAGCTGCTGCTGGTTGATGTTCTTTTGCCTAGTCGCTGTAAGCTGCACTGGCTGCAAGCAAAAAGAAATAAGCTACCCCATCGAGCATTCCTTCACTGACCCAAAAGACGGCTCCAGCATTGAAGTCAGCATCACTGGACGCAGTGCCACTCATATCGATTTCATCCGCCAAAAAGATGTTAAATTCTTTTCCTTTCCGATCATCAAACTCACCAAAAAAGATCAAACCTATGTTGAAAAGCTCCCTATCAACCCCAGTGATGAAAAAATAGTTCCTGCAGTAGCTAGAAATAATCCGCCTTACATACAAACACGCCTAGAGCAGATCGTCAGACTCGAAAAAAACATTTCTCAGTTAACTCAAGAA
Source organism: Verrucomicrobiales bacterium (assembly GCA_021648365.1). Lineage (GTDB taxonomy): Bacteria > Verrucomicrobiota > Verrucomicrobiia > Verrucomicrobiales > DEV007 > JAADHD01. The sequence goes on along the minus strand of JAKISY010000127.1, from coordinate 3,357 downwards.
CTTAAAGGCGAATCTAATAATCCCGGAATGCAAAGGCAGCATCAACGACAAATCCTAGAAAAAAAAGCCGAAATAGAGCATCTCAAAAAAGCCATTGCAGATCGTAAATCAAGCCATTAGAACAATCTAAACAAATCCAAGAGCGCAGGAAATAAACGAGCCATCCTACGCTACTTACCTTTATTCCAGATAATATGGGTTCCAGATTTGCCTGGCACTACCACTTCTTTCCAGCCATCACCATCCATATCGATCACCCGGATCTGCAACCCAATCCCAGGAGCTTTACCCGATTCACCTTGAGCGATCTTCTTAGGTTTCGACCATGTGAGCTTTTCAGCGTCCCAATCGTAATAATGCACCGTAGCTTTATCTCCTGATCCTGGATCACTACCCGAGTGAGCGAAATAACGCTTGCCCGTGATCAACTCAGGCTGCCCGTCATTGTCAATATCCTCCCATGCCAAGGCATGACCTTGAGAGAATTTCTTGTCAATTTCATGAATCCGCCAAGTCGTCTGCCCATTTTTTTGCGGCTCCTGTTGCTCCATCCAATAAACCCCGTAGTTGTGACCATCTGCCCAGATGATATCATTTTTACCGTCGTTATTAAGATCCACCACCAGCGATGGACAACTACCGTGCGGCAACGTGAAGTCATTGTGATACTTCCACTTAGCCGAAGTCGCCCCACCAGCAGGTTGCTCATACCAACCATCCTTAAAAAGAATATCCTCCTTGCCATCGCCATTGATGTCACCAAAACCCATGCCATGCCCGTTACCACTCTCTGATATCGTGTGCTTTTTCAAAATAGGCTTACCTTCAGCATCTTTAGCGAAACTCCACATATCCATCGGGCTGTCATCCTTCCAACTATTCTCAAAATACTCAGGAATCCCATCACCATCAAGATCGTGCAAATAACTGATCTCGTTATGAGCCGTCCCCGTATCCGCCAACAAGTGCGCTTTCCATCCTTCATTTGCGCCATAGCCCCCTTTACCAGGATTTTCATACCAGAACACCTGACTCACCGTGAATCCGCCAGCCACCACATCGAGATCACCGTCGCCATCCACATCCCATAGATGATCCGAATTGTTCATCATGTAATCTTTGCCAAACGACTCCAACGTGCGGATTCTCTGCCCCTTAAAATCTGGTGCAGCATACCAAAACTCCCCCGCCACCACATCGAGCTTACCATCTCCATTGATGTCACCCACAGCTACGCCTTCATTATTGTCCAAACGCAATTGCTGCACTTCAAACTTCAAGCCTACTGCCTTTTTGGATTTAGGAGCCGCCGTTAAAGCCCCAGCAGATAAAAGCGCGAGGGATACCATGGAAATGATTCTATTTACATACATGGTCAATACTAGAGCACATCTCATTCCTAATTCCTAATTCCTAATTCTAAATCCCCCTCCTTGCCTTTTACTGCATTCCAAAGCATACTGAAACTGCTACAGCCCAATTTTAATGAGCCATCATTCCACCACAGACCATCCATTCAGTCCGATCGAAGAAATCATCGCCGACATCGCCGCAGGCCGCATGGTAGTGGTCACCGATGACGCCGATCGAGAAAACGAAGGCGACCTGATCGCGGCAGCCGATAAAATCACTGCCGAGACGATCAATTTCATGATCACCCACGGCCGTGGCCTGATCTGCGCTCCGATCATGCCCAATGCCGTCGAACGCCTCGACTTGCCTCCCATGGCGCGCCGCAATACCGAAAAATACGGCACCGCCTTCACCGTCGCCGTCGATGCTGCAGCAGGTATCACCACAGGGATCAGCGCGCCCGACCGCGCACGCACCATTCAGATCCTCGCCGACCCTAAATCTAGCGCGGACGACTTAGTGCAACCCGGACACATCCTGCCCCTGCAAGCCCGCCCTGGCGGCGTCCTGCGCAGAGCTGGTCACACCGAAGCAGCCGTCGATCTCGCTCGGCTCGCAGGCTGCGAACCCGCAGGAGTCATCTGCGAAATCCTCAATGACAACGGCACCATGGCTCGCTTGCCAGAACTGCTCGTATTCGCAGAAAAACACCAACTAAAAATCTGCTCCATCGAAGCCCTGATCGATTATCGCCGCAAACGAGAAAAATTAGTCGAACGCCTCGAACAAATCGACATGCCCACCGATTATGGAGATTTCAAACTCAACCTCTACCGCTCCGTTTATGATCAAAGTGAAAACCACCTCGCTTTAGTCAAAGGAGAGATCGATAGCGACACCCCTATTCTCGTCCGCGTCCACAGCGAATGCCTGACCGGTGACGTTTTTGGCTCACGTCGCTGCGATTGCGGCAGCCAACTCCACGCCGCCATGCACGCCATCGAAGAAGCTGAAAGCGGCGTGCTCGTATATCTCAAACAAGAAGGACGTGGCATTGGTTTAGCCAATAAAATCCACGCCTACAAACTGCAAGAAGAAGGACTCGATACCGTAGAAGCCAATGAGAAACTCGGTTTTCCCATGGATCTACGCGACTACGGTCTCGGCGCCCAAATCCTCTACGATCTAGGCGTGCGCAAAATGCGTTTGATGACCAATAATCCAAGGAAAATCATCGGCTTAGAAGGTCACAACCTCACCATCGTCGAACAAGTCCCCGTGATCATCGACCCCAACCAACATAACAAAGAATACCTGAAAACCAAAAAAGACAAAATGGGCCACCTGCTTTAATTCTCCATTCTAACTTCTCCATTCTTCATTCTAACTTCTGTCCTAATGAGCGATCAAGCCTATCCCACTACTCCGCAAGTCGATTCCGCCGCACGAAATATCATCATCGTCGCCAGCCAATACAATCCTCGTTTCACAGATGGCTTGGTCAATTCTGCACAAAACGAACTAGCGAAACTTCTCCCCCACGCCAACATCCAAGTTCATCGCGTACCAGGCGCTTTCGAAATCCCTGTGATCGTCGAAACCGTCTGCCAACAAGCGCAAAAACCCGATGCCGTCATTGCGCTTGGAGTCATCATCCGAGGTTCGACCGCCCACGCAGACCTCATCGCTGCCACCATCACCGACTCTCTGCAACGCAGCGCCACCACCCACCTCATCCCCGTGATCCACGAAGTCCTCCTGCTTGACAATGAAAAACAAGCCGAAGAGCGCGCGCTCGGATCACAAATCAACCGAGGCATCGAATCCGCTCAAGCCGCCAGCAGCATGATCCAAGTATTTGATCAATTGGCATAGTGCAATGGCACTTAGTTAAGGGGGCTTCTCGTGTGTTTTAGTCAAGGTCTCACATGCAAAGGCGCACGGCTCGATGCTTTTCTAAAATTGAAGAATCGAACCACAACCGGAACGCAGTGTAGATAGACG
>JAKISY010000019.1 GCA_021648365.1 Verrucomicrobiales bacterium | reverse complement strand
ATGAAGAAGCTACTCTTTCCAAAAAACGAACAATCGCAAATCCGTCTAGTTCGTCCGAGTTGACTCAAAACACATCTAGCCTGAAAGCGGCGGATGTTCTAACCGATTGGAATCCGACTGATGTGAAATCACTTCTGCGCCTGCGTCTGTTTGATCCTCCGACCTTTGACCGAGTCCGGTTTCATCGAAGAGACGTGGAGGCATTTTTAGCAGCAGGTCATCTCAATAGACTCGCAAACGCTGGGAATTCTGCGAAGCGGCGACTCTTGGAGTTCTTGTTCACACAGACTCGCTCCGGTCGTCAGATCGTCATTCCATCGAAGCAATCGATCGTGGTCTGGCTGGCCCAGGGCGTCACGGAATTTAATGATATTGTGCGGAAAAATGTGATAGAGCTTGAACCGGAACTACTGCTTAACGCCGGAGATCAGCAACAGTATTCTATCGCCGATAAAATTCAGATTATTAAGTCAATCGTGAGGAAAGATAGCGACGGAAGCCGTAAGTCGCTTAGTTATTCCGAGGCATCCCTGCGCCGTTTTTCGACATCAGCTTTGGAAGAGCCGATTCGTTCTGTAATACAAAAACAAAGCGTGTCTGATTCTGTTTGTTGTTTACTGATAAGCTTAATCAAGGAAGGGAAATTAGTAGCATGTGGTGACCTGCTTGAGGACATCGCTGGATCGCAGGAAAAGCCAGCGCTCCAGCGCGTGCTTGCATTACAAGGTCTGTTGTCATGCGAAGACGATGAAAGACTACGCCGAGTAGCGGGCACCATCGTAGATGAGCAGCAATCGTGGTCTTCTGAAGTGCTTGAGCACGTGTTAGCAGATTTGGTTCCTGATTATATTGAGGTCGCTAGGCTGCTCGAAATTCTCAGAGTTTTACATTTTGAAGGGGCCGATGGAAGTGGAAGTTTCCCAAAGGAGCTTCAACGAATCTCTACAAAAATTGATCCAAACAATGAAAACGCCAGGGAACTACGTGAGGGGCTGGCGCGTCTAATCACCGAAAAACAATTACCAGGATCTTTCCACTATCACCCCATCAGTGAGTATGCATGGTTGTCTCCTGCGCTTTCGACGCTCTGCTTACGGCAAGCGCCATTGATAAAATCGAAAGATATGCGGGACTTTTTTTTCGCCTGCATGACAGCTAAAAGCTTTAGGGCCGAGTTCTACTATGGAGCTGATGATACCTCCAAACTGTGCGAATGGGTCGGGTCTTCGGACTTGGAGAGGAAGCAGCTCTTCCTTTGGGAGTTGGAATACACGTTGACACGTTTTTCCTCATTGCGAGAGAACTCACCACTGGTCGTCCGGAACTCGTTTGTTTCTCAGATCTCGGAAGAGGACGAAGGCTGGCTAACGGAGATCGTCCTCGACACCGACTCTGATGTGAAGATTAGGCTAAGTGCTCTCCTAGAAATAATTCGCGCTTGGAATGCCTCAGGTTGTCCGAAATCCAAAATTGAGTCATTTTGGGCTTTGGGTTCAGGTGATAAGATTCTCCAAGAACACCTCACTAACTGGATTAAGGAGAAGAATATTGATGCGCCGGAAGAAGAGTGGAAAGAGCAGCAGCGGCAATATGATGAAAAAGAATTTAAACGACTTGAGGACTGGTTGCAGTGGCGCCGAAATCTAGTAGATAAGCCTAAGAAATATTTTTCTGAAGAGGAACTTCCACGCAGCCGACATCTTCTGTTGGAATGGTTGATGGCAGATAATAGCTCGAATGGTTCCTATCAGCTTTGGTGTGGTGGAAAAGGGATAGAGGAAGCGTTTGGAAAGGGTGTCAGAGATTCGGCAAGTGAAACATTCAGAGCCTTTTGGCGAAGTGTTGATTACCTAACGTTCAGCGAGAGGAAAGATGATCAAACTGGCACTGCATACACATGGCTGTTTGGCCTTACAGGGCTTTTGGCCGAGGCGGATGAAAAAAATTGGGTGACGACGCTCACCGATGCAGATATCAACCAAGCAACCAGACTTGCGATGGTTGAGATTAATGGATTCCCCCGATTTTTGTATGAACTGGCGGAAGCCAAGCCTGATTGCGTAGCAGAAGTTCTTGGCGCCGAGCTTGAGGCGCAACTGGGGATGATTGCTGAAGTTCAGCACCTGCCATTACTTCAAGACCTAACTGGCGGAAACAGGGATCTCAAAGTGCTGCTGGTTAATCGCTTAATCGACTTCATACTTAAGTGGGATGAGCCAGCGAATATTTCGGAAAAAAGTTGTGGCTACCTGAACCATAACTTCTCCCAAATATTTCGAATAATTCTAGAAGTTCGATCAGAGATTGAGCAGAGTCGGCTTGATGCGCTAATAGAACGGTGTGTTCAGAGGTTACGAAAAATTCCTCTTTCACAGTTTGCCGGAAAGTGGTTTCGCGTAATCTTCACAACTAATGCCGAAACTGCAACATCGCTACTGGGAGAAGTGATCGAATCGTTGGAAGAGGATAAGCGCAGAGGCAAGGTCATTGCTTGGTTGGGACAACTGTTCGGAGACTATCAAGCTGTGAATCTTTCATTAGAAGACGACGATGCCCGTGCTCGAATACTAGCCCGATTGATCAAAATTGCTTGCTCCTACGTCTTAGCTTCTGAAGATCAAAAACGGATAGCTGGAATAGCTTACAACCCAAACTCACGAGACGAAGCGGAGTCTGCTCGCAGCTCACTTGTCAACCAGTTGGTCGAAATACCAGGGTCTGTCGCTGATGAAGAGATACAAAGGTTGGCGGGTGACCCTGTTTGTGAAAAGGTGGGTGGGTATTTGAAAGGGCGCAGTGAAATCCGAGAAGTTCAAAGTGCCGATATGTCTCGATTTACGATTTCTGAAATTCATGGTATTGAAACAGATTTTGAGGTCATGCCAAAAGATAGGGACTCACTTTTCCGAGTGATGATGAGTCGCCTCGACGATCTCCAGGATAATATCTCGCACCATGATTTCGTTCCCCGTCGAACCCTGCAATCCATCGATAGCGAAGAGGAGATGCAACGGATGTTGGCGCTTCTGCTTCAGGGATCGGCTAACGGCGCTTACTCTATACACCGAGAGCCGGAAGTGGCGGACAAAAAGCGAACCGACATTCAGTTTTCTGTACCTGGCGCAGATGTGGAGTCGGTGATCGAGATCAAGGTCGCAGAAAAGTCAGCTTGGACTGTTGCCAACTTACTTGATGCGCTCGAGAATCAACTAGTGGGAAAATACCTTCGCTACGAAACCCGAAAGGCGGGTTGCTTGTTGCTGACCTATGGAGGTTACTCTAAGAAATGTAATAAGTGTGGGTACGAAAAAAAGCCCCGCCAACACTGGCAACATCCAGTGTCTAATAAGTGTTTGGATTTTCCGGAATTAGTCGAACTTCTCCAACAGCGGGCGAACGAACTTGAAAGCGAGCGTAGCGGGGCGATACGCCTAGCGGTGTTCGGATTGGATCTTAGAGATCCGTCAAATAGATCATGAATAGACAGAAGACTTTCTCATCGAGTTAACTGCCATTGAATTGTTTCAGAATGAAGTTTACCTCGATACTAAAATTGCCCATCACTTGCCTCTCAAACAAAAAACTGTTACTAATATAACCGTGAGCAACATTCCACATTTTTCCAAAGCACCTATCGTCGAAGCCATTTTTGACTTTCAGGCGGCGTCCACTTTGGAACGGGATTTCGAAACCTTTGCCGATGAATCCCGTCAAATGGTAGGCGCGGATTTTCCAACATGCAAAAAGGTAGCGTTCAATAATTTTGAGATCACCCAACGCAGCCCTGAAACTGCCGAGCTGGTGACCGACTCTGGCTGGCTGGGTTGTGAGTATTTGAACGCAGAGGAAAACCAAGTTCTACGTTTCCGCAAGGATGGAATGAGTTTTCACAAATTGACTCCTTACACCTCCTACTCTGAACTGCTCCCTGAAGTTCAGAAATATTGGCAACAGTTCGCTGAATTTGCTCAGCCTAAGAGCATCACGCGGCTGGGTTTGCGTTTTGTTAACCGAGTTCAACTTCCAGCAGGAACCAAATTTGAGAGTCTAAGTGATTACGTGAAAGTCGTGCCTCACGTATCCCTGCCCGAAGAAAGCCACATTCAAAATCTTCTGAGTCGAGTTCAAATCCAAGACCCTGACACGGACAACAAAGCAAATATTTCATTCTCAAATCTACAATCATCCACGGGGGATCTGGAGGCGATTCTCTTGGACATTGATGCTTGGAGTGAAGCGGGATGCGTGCCTGAAAGTGAAGAAATTTGGACACAACTGGAATCACTCAGAGAACTAAAAAACCGACTTTTTGCTGGAAGCTTCACCGAAAAATGCTTAAGTCTCTTTAAGTAAACATGGCTCCACCACTTTCCTCATCTGAAAAATTAGTCCTTATGCCAGCATTGGCAGCAGGGATGTCATTGGGCGTTTGTGCAGATGCCCGGGCTGTGGAATTCCAAGTGCAAGAGATTCAGGTCAATTTGGATCAAGCTTACTCAATCGCAAAGGAACTGGAAATCTGCTTGGACGAGTTAGGAGAAATCGTAGCCGAATGCTCCTCAGAAAACTGGGACGGCTATGATGCAGCTGCACTTGATCTGAATGCGGTTTCGAATGCTCATCGATTCATCACCGCACTGCCAAGAGATCTGCCCTATCCTGAAATAGGTGCTATGCCTGATGGCGATATTTCCCTCGATTGGGATTTTGGTCCTCGCAGAACATTGACCGTAGCTATTGGTTCACAATCACGATTGGCTTATGCGGCTATCGATACTGATGAAGAATGGAGTGGAACCTTTACTTTTACAGCAACGATTCCCAAGACCCTTATTCGTGCCATTACGAACATTAGCCGTAAACCCCTTGAGCTAGGGTGAACCACCTGGACTCAGGTCGATCCGTAATGGTGGCGGACGTGGAATCATTGGCTCGTTTTGCCATTTCTAAAAGTCAGTTTACGCGACTTACTAAAAGACCCAAAGCCAATTTGCTCATGCCGAACCCGCACATTGAGCTTTCACTTTCGAGAGTCGATGATCTCTATCAAGAACAAGTGCAAGCTTTGGGTGATGACGTTGCTGATCAGCGGGGGAAACCTAAAGCATGGGGATATGCGCGACTCAGCGCAGAAGCTCCGAGGTCTTTAGGCCTCGATGTGAGCTCTGCAGAACCACCGCTTCATCACGCAAATATTGTGGGTTGGTCAGCAAATACGGATAAGGCGGAGAAAAAGCGGCAACAACTGGAGAAAGCGAAAGCTCTCGTTGAGATGAGCAAGATGCATTTTTTTGATTAACTCGAAAATTCCTAGTACTGTGTTGAGTTAACACAAAAAGTCAATAAACGCTATGCCCGTTACATAAAAGACCACAGCTAAAAAAGCAGAAGCCGTCCCGAAGGACGACCTCGTTGCTCCTTCTACAGCATGGTAGATGAGCTGAAAAACAGCTCGCCTATTAGGCAGTCTACATCAAGAATGACTTAAAACAGCACCATTCAAACATGACCGCCCACGCCAAAACCATCCAAATCTTCCTCCCCGACGGTAACCCACGCGGCGTCAAAATCGCGGAGTTCACTAGCCGGACGATACAAGCGGTGCTTGTCCCTCGAGCACAACTCGACTTTGCCTGCAAACGCCCAGAGCTGAACAATGTCGGTCTATATTTCCTCTTTGGCGAGGGCGAATCGAGTAGCTTACCGACGCTCTACATTGGCGAGGCCGAGGACTGTGCTAAGAGACTCAAGCAGCACAACCAACTAAAGGACTGGTGGAACTACGCGCTGGTTTGTATTTCCAAGACACAGGAGTTCACCAAGGCACATGTCAAATACCTAGAGTGGTATAGCCACCAACTGGCAAAAAAGGCTGGACGGTACAAGTTGGAGAATGGCAATGTGCCGGTGAAATCGCATATCTCAGAACCTGTGATTGCAGATTTGATGGATCATTTTCAATCGATCCAGACATTAAGCTCCACTCTAGGTTATCCTTTGTTTGATCAAATTCAGAAAGGGACAGGTGAAAGTAACCAGCTTAATTGTAATGGGCCGCAAGCTAAGGCGACAGGTGAATATACGGATGATGGATTCATTGTGTTTAAAGGCTCCACGAGCAGGAAAAACTTCACAAATGCAGCTCACGGTTTTCTGAAAAACATCCAGCAGGCACTCATCGCCGATGGCGTGCTGAAGGAGCATGAGCAAGATAGTCTGCTATTCACCCGTAATTATCTTTTCCCCTCACCCAGCCAGGCCTCCAGCATCGTCCTTGCTTCCAATAGCAACGGTTGGATCAAATGGAAATACAGCAATGGTAAAACCTTGGATGAGGTGAAACGGAAAAGTAGTTAAGTATCATGCCAACCCCTCCCTACACCATCACTCCAGCGATTCTCGATCTGCTCACGCGGATTGCGGAGGAGGTGGGGCGTTTGGGCTTGGGTGATACATCATCGCCTGCGTCCCGCTCACCACAACTCCGCCGAAAGAACCGGATCAAGAGCATTCACGCGTCGCTAGCCATTGAGAACAACACGCTCAGTCTGGAGCAGGTCACCGCCTTGATTGAGGGGAAACGTGTGCTGGGACCCCCGAAAGAGGTGCAGGAGGTAAAGAATGCCTTTGCCGCCTATGAGGGATTGGCGGGGTGGTCGCCGTATCGGATCGATGACTTGCTTCGGGCGCATGCGTTGATGATGGATGGATTGGTAGATCGCCCGGGAGCATTCCGCTCGGGTGGTGTGGGCATTGCCAAAGGCAAGACCGTGGTGCATCTGGCACCTCCTGCCGAGATGGTAACCGGATTGATGAACGATCTGCTCAAGTGGCTCAAGGAAACGGACGCACACCCATTGATTGCCAGCTGTGTGTTTCACTACGAGCTGGAGTTTATCCATCCCTTCGCCGATGGGAATGGTCGGGTCGGTCGCCTCTGGCAAACCCTTATCCTCAGCCAGTGGAAGGCACCGCTGGCCTACCTGCCGATCGAAGACATCATCCGCAAACGTCAGAACGAATACTACGACACCCTCGCCGCCTGTGACAAGGTGGGGAACTCCACCCAGTTGATCGAGTTTTTACTCACAGCCCTGCTCGAAGCCCTTACAGAAACACTGGCAACCGACCAAGTGAGCGACCAAGTGAGCGACCAAGTCAAACTTCTCTTAAAAGCCCTTGAGTCGGGCCCTCTCAGTGCACTGGATTGCATGGGCCTCCTGCATCTTTCCCACCGCCCCACCTTCCGTAAAAACTACCTCAACCCAGCTCTTGAAGCCAAGCTGATCGAACGCACGATCCCGGATAAACCGAGAAGTCAGCATCAGCGATATAAGTTATCGGAGAAATAAATCCTTAGCCTCAACTACCATGCCAGATTACACCGAAGATCACCTCGTAGAACAGCCCGCTCTCGCCATCATGCAGGATGAGCTGGGCTGGGTGCATGTGAATGGTTTCCATGAAACATTCGGCGAAGGTGGCACGCTAGGGCGGAGCGGGAAGCATGAGGTGGTGCTGGTATCACGACTCCGTGCTGCGCTGAGAAAACAGAACCCGAACCTGCCTGAGAGTGGTATAGATCAGGCGGTGGACGAACTGACCCGTGATCGATCCGCCATGAGTTTGGTGGAGGCGAACCGTGAGATTTACGACCTGATTAAAAACGGAGTGAAGGTGAAAGTACCCGACCCAGACACTGGGCGGCAAGATACAAAGGTCGTGAAAGTGATCGATTGGTTGGATCCTGCGAATAACGACTATTTTATCGCTTCACAGTTTTGGATCAGTGGGGCGCTATACACTAAACGCCCTGACGTGATTGCTTTTGTCAACGGTCTGCCACTGGTGTTGATGGAGTTCAAAAAACCTGGGGTACACGTTCGTGAAGGTTTTGATAAAAACATCTGTGACTACAAGGATACGATTCCGCAGTTGTTTCATTACAACGGGCTGATCCTCATTTCCAACGGCACCGAAAACAAACTGGGGAGTTTGACCGCGCCGTGGGAATTCTACAGTGATTGGAAGAAGGTCAGCAGTGAAGATGAAACACCCAAGACCTCGTTAGAGAATCTACTGCGTGGCACCTGTGAGCCATCGCGCTTACTGGATCTGATCGAGAACTACACTCTATTTTCGGAGAACAAGGGTGAGGTTAGCAAGTTGGTTGCCCGCAATCATCAATTGCTTGGCGTGAATGGTTTGATTGAGTCATTAGTGAGGTGTGTGGGTTTGAGTGATTCTGGGATTTTAGGTAATAGCGCAAACCCTCACCCCCAGCCCCTCTCCCAGAGGGAGAGGGGGGTAGGGAAAGCAACTTCCCAGCTTTTATCTCAAAGGGAGAAGAAGCCACATTATAGAGGAGGTTTTAATTTTTCGGGATTGGTTGAGCGTGCTCGAGAATTGCGGAGGGAACAAACTCCTGCAGAAGAAATTCTATGGGAGCTTCTGCGCAACCGTCAGTTCATGGGGCTTAAATTTAGACGGCAACATCAGATTGGGAATTACATCACTGATTTTTTCTGTGCTGAGCATCAATTGATCATTGAAGCTGATGGTGATGTTCATCAGACAGAACATAAAAGCAAACATGATAGAGTCAGAGATCAAGGGCTTATCACTCAAGGATTTAAGATCGTCCGAATTCCCAATGAACTCATTTTGGATAACCCTCAAGTCGCCCTCGAACAAATCGCGGCCAAGCTCCCCTCTCCCTCAAAAAGCCCCTCTCCCTCTGGGAGAGGCGGGGGTGAGGGAAACACACCTCGGCCGCGCAGCGGACTAGGTGTGTTCTGGCATACTCAAGGATCAGGGAAAAGTTATTCGATGGTGTTTTTTGCTGAGAAGGTTTTTCGTAAAATTCCGGGAAACTGGACTTTTGTGATTATCACCGATCGAACGGAACTGGATATTCAGATTTACAAAACCTTTGCCCGATGTGGCGCGGCGCGCGAGCAGCATTGTCACGCCAGCAGTTCAGCCAAGCTACGCGATCTACTGCGCGAAGACCACCGCTACGTTTTTACTCTGATCCATAAGTTCCGCACCGAGCCTGGTGAGGCGCATCCCGTTCTCTCAGAGCGTGATGACATTATCGTGCTTACCGATGAAGCTCACCGCAGCCAATACGATACTCTGGCGATGAATATGCGCACGGCTCTGCCTAATGCGAAGTTTGTAGCATTCACCGGCACGCCACTCATCAGCGGAGAGGAGCGCACCCGTGAGGTCTTTGGTGACTACGTGAGTATTTATGATTTTAAGTCATCCGTGGATGATGGTGCAACGGTACCGCTTTTCTACGAAAACCGCACTCCAGAGTTGGAGATCACCAACCCAGACCTGAATGACGAAATCTACGATGTCATTGAAGAGGCTGGTCTGGATGAAGATCAGGAGGAGAAGCTTGAAAAAGTGCTCGGCAAAAAATATCATCTGATCACGCGTGATGATCGATTAGATACCGTGGCAAGGGACATCGTGCACCACTTTCTGAACCGAGGTTATCAGGGCAAGGCGATGGTTGTCTGCATTGATAAACTTACCGCTGTCAAGATGCATGCCAAGGTGGCAGCTGAGTGGCAGGCTGAGACGGAACGAGTGTCTGAAGAATTGGCGGGGATGGCACCTCGGTATAAGGACTACGCGGCGCTGAACGAACGACTTCGCAATTTGCAAGAAACCGGCATGGCTGTGGTGGTATCCCCTGAGCAGAATGAAATTGCCACGATGGCGAAACATGATCTGGATATGCAAGTGCACCGAGAGCGGATGGTGAAAGAGAAGATGGACGATAAGTTCAAGGATCCTGACGATGTTTTTCGGCTCGTCTTTGTTTGCTCGATGTGGCTGACGGGCTTTGATGTCCCGAATTGCTCCACTCTTTATCTCGACAAACCGATGCGAGGTCATACGCTGATGCAGACCATTGCCCGTGCCAACCGAGTCTATGGCGATAAGGTGAATGGTTTGATCGTCGACTACGCTAACGTTTTTCAAGAGTTGGAAAAAGCACTTGCCATTTATGGTTCGGGAACTGGTGGTGGTGAGATGCCCGTCAAAGATAAAGCCGAACTGGTGGAGGCTCTCAAGATTGCACTGAATCAGGTAACGAAGTATTGTGCCGATCAAGGGATCGCCTTGCAGCTGGTGATGGATGATTCCGCGAAACATTTCCTACCCGCATTGAACCGCCTTCTAAGAACGGACGAGGTGAAAGAAAATTTCCTTGGTCAAGCTAAGGACATAGCACGTCTCTATAAAGCGGTGATGCCAGATCCGATTATCCCAGATCTTGCACCTCGCTGCCAAGTTGTGCAGGAGTTGGCTAAAGCGATCAGAGCGACAAAAAACCCAGTGGATATCACCGAGGTGCTTCAAAGTATCACCCAAAAACTTGATGGCTCCATCGTTGCCGAACCACACATAGCGCCCGGTGAAGAGGCGAAGACGATTGACTTGAGCCAGATCGACTTCGAGGCGCTGGAGCAGAAGTTCTCAAAAACGAACACTAAAAACACCGAGACTCAGAAGCTGCGAGCGCTCATTGAACGTAAGCTTGATAACATGATTCGACTCAATGCTTCACGATACGACTACCTCGAACAATTTCAAAAAATGGTGGAGGACTACAACAGTGGAGCCTTGGGTATCGAACAGTTATTCGAGCAGTTGGTGATTTTTTCTAAGCAACTCAATGAAGAAGAACAGCGGCATATTCGGGAGAATATCAGCGAAGAGGAGCTTGCTGTCTTTGATATACTCACTCGTCCTGGCCCAGATCTGGACGGCAAAGAAATTGAGCTGATCAAAAGGGTTTGTCGCGACATGCTAGCTAAACTCAAAACCGAAAAGCTGGTGCTCGACTGGCGTAAACGTCGCACCACCCGGGCCGCCGTGAGAATTTCTATTGAGGAAATGTTGGATTCAGGTTTGCCTGAAAAATATACCGTCGAGCTTTTTGAGCAAAAATGTGGTGCTCTGTTTCAACACATGCTGGAAAAATACCCACAGCGTGATGTTGGAGTGTACAGCGAAGAAGTCGCCTAATGCTCATCAATACAATGACAAAAAAACGCACATCGGTTTCAGCCAAAAAAAAGGCGACGGCCAAAAAGAAAACTTCTAAGTCCACGGCAAAACCAAAACCGAAACGCAAAACCCCTACTGCTAAAAAACCTAAGCGCACGGGTTATTCGCAGATCGTGCTGCTTGGCACGGGTAATCCTGGACCAGATCCGGATAAGTGTGGCCCTTCGCTGGCGATTGTGGTCAATGACGTTCCTTACATCGTAGATTTTGGTCCTGGGGTCGTGCGACGAGCGGCGGCGGCGGTGAAGTTGGGGGTGACTGGGCTAGCGCCAAATCGGCTGACTCGAGCGTTTCTCACTCACTTGCACTCGGATCATACCACGGGGTATCCGGATCTGATCTTCACTCCCTGGGTTTGCGGCCGCGACGAACCGCTGCAAGTTTATGGTCCGAAAGGGCTTGCGCACATGACTGACCACATTCTTGCAGCCTACGAAGCGGATATCGATCAGCGCCTGAATGGTCTGGAGCCTGCTAATGATCAAGGGTATCAGGTGGACGTAAAAGAGATCAAACCGGGGCTTTGTTATGAAGATGAAAATGTAGAAGTGCACGCTTTTGCTGTGAGTCATGGGTCGTGGCCTTGTTATGGATACAAATTTATCTGTCCGGATCGCACCATCGTGATCTCAGGGGATACGTGTTTGAACAAAAATGTCGCCAAACATGCCAAGGGCTGTGATGTGTTGATCCATGAGGTGTGTTCGGGCATGGGGCTGATGCATCGCTCTCCAGAATGGCAACAGTATCACTCGAACTACCACACGCTTGGTTTTGAGTTGGGGGAATTAGCTAGCAAAGCTAAGCCTGGATTATTGGTATTAGTGCATCAATTATTACAAGGAGTGAGTGAGGCGGATTTGTTGAGAGAGGTTCGCAGCAGCTATTCAGGGGCGGTGGTATCGGGAAAGGATCTCGATATTCTATGATTAAAAAAAATTCGAAGATGTTACATGGATAAACGGGATAAACAGGATAAGAAAAATTATATGATAATCTTAGCTTTTTTCAAATCCTGTTTATCCTCTTCATCCATGTAGTTCTTCAGAGGTGTATTTATATGGAACAAGCGATTGATCAGTTTATTCTTTACCTCGCCACCGAGCGTGGGCTGTCGGACAATTATCAGCTCGGGGTGCGGCGCTCGCTGGAGACCTTCGCCAACTGGTTTGAAAATAAAACCAGTTCGCAGGACATTCAAACTGTTCAGTTAAGCCATTTGACGGACTATTTGTCAGCGCGGATGAAAACAGGTTTGGCAGCAGGCAGTTTGCGTTTTGAAGTTATTTCGTTGAAGATTTTTTTTAGACATTGTTTGAGTCGAGGGAAGGTTCCCGTGGATCCTTCGGATAAATTGGATTCGCCTCGCTTGGAACAACATTTTCCCGAGACGCTCAATCAACAAGAGGTGGAAAAATTGATCGAATCCATCGATACGGGCAAAGCCCTCGGGCGGCGCGATCTTGCCATCATCGAGCTGCTCTACAGCAGTGGTTTGCGAGTATCGGAATTAACTGAGGCACGTATTGAAAACTTAGATTTGGATGAAAATGTGATTCGCGTGACGGGTAAAGGCAATAAAACACGGTTGGTGCCAGTGGGACGTCAGGCAAAAGTAGCGGTGGATGATTTTCTCAAATACGAGCGACCAAGCCTAGTGCGCAGTGGGAGAACGAGTAGCCATCTGTTTCTTTCGATCCGTGGCAGCCAACTGACGACTAATCGGATTCGTCAGATTTTAAAAAGACGTGCCAAACTTGCTGGTATAGAAAAAAATATTTATCCGCACATGTTAAGACATTCTTTCGCGACGCATCTTTTAGGCAATGGAGCAGATTTGAGAGTGATTCAGGAAATGCTAGGTCATGCTGATATCGCGACGACACAGATTTATACTCATGTAGATCAAACTCAGCTCAAAGCGCTGCATCGCAAGTTTCATCCACGACCCTGAACTCCGATTTTCGAGTCATGATTCAGCACACGACACCTTTTTTCACATCGCCGTGATTGAAAGGGAATTATTATCTTGATTGATCAAGCTGCCAGCCTCGTAAATTTTCGTAATTAAGAAAATTTATTTTGATAAAATAACCAACAGTTCTGGATAATCAATTTTTGCATTATGTCTCTTGTCCACAGGAATGTAGGGAAGGAATTTAATCTGCTCAAGTGGATGACCTTTTAACAATGTTTGCAAATCGGAAAGAGTGCCATCGCTATGTTCGCCATCCACAAAAAGCGTGACTTGGTTCTTGTGCAACAACAAAGCGCAACGGCTTACGTCTGGATGAGCCATGGCAGCACACTCTATGCCAAAAGGGTAAATCGGAGATTGATCAGGCAAGCGAATCGCAGCCTGACAGCGTCCGAGCAGCCAAGCTCGACCTTCAGTATCCAAATAAGCTGCATCTCCAGTGCGGTGCCAAACTTCACCACCAACTTGAATTTTATTTTCCGAATCGCCCCTGCCATTAAGATAGCCTTTTAACACATGCTCTCCAGTAACAATCATTTCGCCCGCTTCATTTTGTGCCAACTGCAGCGAATCAAAGGATTTTTTGTCCATAGGAGGGATGGCTGATCCAAACTGATCGGGAATAATTCGCAGTTGAGTCGCTTTGACTGCCTTGCCCACCAACAAACCCTCGCCCGCGAACATTCTCTTTCGATCTTCCTCGCTCACAGATGACCAAGCAATGTCGGCAATCGGCTCCGCCTCCGTCGATCCAAAAACGGTGATCACATTCATCTCAGGATTAGCCGTTTGAAGGTCATCCAACATGCTAGGAAACACGGGTGCTCCACCTGTGTAAATAGACTTGAAATCTGGCAACAATCCATCCTTGTAAAGTTTTTCAAAAAATGCTGGCGAGGCGGCACAACGACTGACTCGGTGTTTTTTACATTGAGCCATGATAGCAGCCGAATCCGCTCGCGCCGGATATGCTAAATCTGTATTTGCAATGACAGAAGTCAATCCAGAAGCAAGGTTTGCCAAAGTAAAAACAGGTAAAGTGACTAAATCAATTTCACCCTCTTGATAATCGAGAGCCTCTGATAACGCACGATGCTGAGACAATAAAAAGCCATGACTGCGGCAGGCCGCTTTGGGCAGTCCTGTGCTACCGCTGGTAAATGTGATCAACGCTGGAGTATCCTTGTAGCTCACTGCTGGTTCGCTGATACCCGCTTTATCTGGATTCCACTTTTTGCTAAACGCAGCCCAAGCAGTAGTGTGGAATTGTTTTTTGATAGCGCGAATTTCAGGAACAGTTACTCTCAACCAATGCGCTTTGGCTACTGCGATAAACCCATCTGCTTGATGCAACGCAAGACTGCTGCTAATCATATCTTTGCCAGCAGAAGGATCAACAAACATCACAGTGAGACCCGCGTGAAAGGCGGACAGCAAACTCACATACAACGGGATGCCAACGTTTTGCAAAATAAGCACGGTATTTCCAGACACAAAACCTTGGCGCTTTAATTCTTGGGATCCGCCGCAAACATAGGAATAGAGGTCTTCATAAGTCATGGATTGCTCGGCATCGATCAACGCAATACGCCTGGGGTGATTGAGCGCCCTTTCAGCAAGATGGTTTACAAGGTTCATAGTAATGTGGAAAATTTAAGATCAATAAGATTTTGACATTAAAGCATATCGTCGAAATATTTTAGCATCAAAACGCTGACTGATGCGCAGAGAAGAATTACTCTCATATTGCAAGGCATGAATTGCTTCGACATACCCCTTTTCTTTAGCTCGACGCTGCACCTCTGCCACTAACAAAGTCCCGAGGCCAGGCAATTTTCTCTCAGGATGGCTCGCTAGGGTTTTTATAATCAAAGCAGGCGCAACACCTGCTGTTTGCGCTAGTATGTCAGGTAAGCAAAACACATAACCTACCAGTTCGCCATTCACCTCGGCAAGCAAAACAAAATCGGGATCTATCTGATCTTTGGCGGAAAGGTATTTTCCAATAAAAGCTTTTTCTGGCAAATCTGTGTATAAAAAATTGTTTTGGAAGCTCAACAAACTGAGTTGGAAAATAGCTGCCAAATCCTTCTCAAAATTCTCAAAATCAACTGTGCGTAAACGTAATCCTCGCTGCTGTAACCGTTTGCTCAAAATCTCATAGTTCGATGCGGGTTTGTTTAGATCAACTACGGAAGATGAATACCGCGAGAGGATAGAAAAACCTGCTACCTCAAATATCTGCCGAAAATAGCAGGGCTCAAGCGGCTCCATCATAAAAGGAAGGCGATCATTACTATCGAGAAGCAAGCGATGACGCAACCAGGTATTGCCATTCATAGGCCCTATCACTGTATGGCATTCATGTTCATCGTGCAGGTAATCTGCACAGTCACTAATAAAATCAACAGCCCGCTGGGAATCGTCGAGATCACATTCTCCAATAGTAGCAACGGGATACCCCTGATAGTTTGGCGTATTTTTAAACCAAAGTGCCGCACTTAGTCCTTCAGAACTGGCAATGCACCCAGCACCTTGGGCGAACAATGTGCTGTGCTGCGGATTTGATTGTGAGCATTCTGGAGTGGATATTTTCATGATAAAACAAAAAACATAGTGCTAATAGAGCTTAGCCCTACCAGAAAGCAGAGTTTCAACCAATGGTTCAATTCAGGTGCATCAGCATTGCCTTTCCAATAAAAATATACCCATGCCAGCAGCGGACCAGTCAATAAAGTAGGCAAATAATCGATCCAAACGACATCGAGCATCAAGCTGGGGCTTAATACCAGTAAGGATAGAATAAAACCAATCCATAAGCTTGGTTGACGTAGTTTAAGGTGCTTTTGAGTCCCCACATTCAACAAATAAAGAGTGATAGCCAAAGCGCTTATAAAACCGAATTGTGCTTCGGAGTAGCTGATGACGCCCTGCCTGCCCAGAGTCAACCAAGCCAAGGGCACTAGCGCTATAGCAACAAGCACGTCCACAGAATGAATGACTATATGCTTTTTTGCCATCTGGCTTTGCACCTGAATATGTCTGCCCAATACAACTAAAGATGCCAATAGGGAGGGAATACCACCCAGAGTAAACGCTGAAAAACCAAACAGTAAAGCAGTAAGCAAGGCACCTCCATTCAAAGAATGTTTTCGATGAGTAGCGAGCAGTAACGCCAATAATACTAACAAGGCTATAGAGCGAATCAAAATCGCACTGCCTGCGAGGTTAATATAATAATCCAATAAGAAAAAACTGCCGATCGGAATCAACAAATTATCAGTTCCATGTCCACAAGCACCCTCAACTGCAGTAATAAACAGTGAAATAGTTAGAGCAAGTAAAGCGATATGAAATAGGCCTAAAGGTGAGAAAAAGTGGAGTGGAAGCGCAGTGCAAAAAAAAGCGGTTACAAAAAAAGCCCCGGATCCTTCCAAACTCTTTTTTGCCGCAGTGGTAGAGTAAATAAACTTGCCATAACGACTGCCAGCTAGAGCACCCGCAGAATCCGCCAGAGTGAGAAGCAAGAGAGAAATCGCATACAGTAAAGGTTTGTCTGCGCTCAAAGTGAACAACCAAGCAACAGCTATAGGAAAAAGCAGCTCACCAATCGATAATCTTTCAATTGCGAACAAGGCGGTGCCTACCGAAGCCCGTAATTTTGAATAACGCAGCAGTAACAAGGTGAACATCGCAATGATTGCCAAACATTGAACTGAAAAAGCAGAATTGAAAATCCACGGGAAAGTCAAACAGATCAAACCCATGCCAATATGAACCGTTTTGCGAGCCCACTCCGCCGAAAGTTTACCCGAGTTCACTCCTAATGAAGACAGCCAGAAAAGGATGCCTAGCAAAGTCAGGATCAATATGATGGTGATAGATTCTGGCATACTCTCAAATAACTTCTTCCACTATGAATGCGGAATAGAAAAAAGCCTTGTCTTGCAAAAAAAGTTTCTTACTGAGCTGAGGTAAAGGTTTCAGCATTGCCGCCAGACTTTCAGGGCGTGCGCGAGGCACTAACATATTCCAATAAGCGAGCCGAGCACCTGTTGCGCTATTCGCATGAATGCGACGGAGCAAAAGTTTCGTATTTTCTTCACTCATGTACTCAAAAATATCACTCAAATTAAACGCGTCGTATTGCTGCTTGGAATTTTCTAATACCTCTTCTAATGGACGCGCATCAATGGTGATTTTATCCAAATTGTCTCCGATGTGGGTGAAGTTTTTTGCACGCAAAGCATGCGGCAGTGCCTTACCATAGTGCCCATTGAGGATCCAACGTAAATAGGGGTTTTGCGAAGGCTGTAATTCTATCAAGGCATGCCGAGTGCGCTCGAGAATTTTATCAGCTACGGAGCCTTCCACGTATTTAAAAAAAGCCGGATCACGCCCGAGGCGTCCCATCACAAAACGAGAAAAAAAGACTTTGAATAATAAGCGCCAGCGCCAGTTGTTCCAAGTTTGTTGATAAAATCTTACTCTTTCCTCATCTGTTTTCGGTGCTAATAATTTTTCGATATTTGACCTAGAATGCACCCATGGCATAAGTTTATCGCGAAATAGGTCAAAATAAGATTCAAACTTTCCGATGCGTCCAAAACCCACTACGATCTGATCTGAAAAATGATCCCAGTATGCTCGGCTAGTCGAATCCAAAGATGAACGGCATTTTTTGTAAAGCGAGTAACGATCACCCTGCAGCTCACCTAACAAGGTCAAAAACTCCTTGTATTTTAGGCATTGATAAGCTGCCATCCTCAGCTTGATACAAGCTATTTGCGCTTGATTCATTTCGACAATTGTGACGGTCTTTGCCCCTTCTGCTAATAGCGAAAATGAATTATCACCTGCAGAGCCAATACTGACGCAATGCCGTCCTAGTGGAATTAAAGCTTCGATCAATATATCGGCATCTTCCCAACAATTGGCATAACGCACTTTGCTGAAATCAGCATGTTGTTGAATTTCAGATTTCATTACAAAAATTATCTATCTGATTTTTATCACAAGCAGTCTGATCTACCGCCCTTTTCAAAATGTGAACCGTGCCCTTGCTGCCATCCATTTCCACTAAATCACCAGTTTTTAAAATAGTGGTGATATGGGGTATCGAAACGATGCACGGCAAGCGCAACTCGCGGGCTACAATGGCCGAATGGGATAACAATGAGCCCCGTTCGACTAACAGTCCGCTTGCAGCAGGAAAAAGAACAACCCAGCCAGGATCCGTTTGCTGGGCAACCAGAATTTCGCCCTCTTGTAATATCGCCTTACGCGGGTCATTCACCACTCTAACGGTGCCCTGTGTGACACCAGGACAGGCTCCAGTTCCTGACAATTGATTTGTATTTTGTGCGACCTCTTTTTCCGAGGTCGTCGAGCTGAATGAAGTGTAGCGATGTAAGGGCCCGCGCGTTTCAAAGCGGTCAGGAGGCGCAGCAACGAAAGAGCTTTGTTGTTGTTTTCGTGATGCCACTAGAGCCCGTAATTTTTGAGTCGGTTTTTTATTTTCATAGACACCCATGACTTCACAGATTTTCAAATAAAACACATCGCCCGATTCATCAATAAGTCCCTCTTCAAACAAGCGTTTACCTAGGCTAAGCACGATTTGCCGAACTCGCCCAAACAAGCGTGTGCGTTCAAAACGCAAATTTTCACGATCACGAACCCGATTTTTGGTCTGGTGAAGAATCCAATCAAAAACCTTTCTCTTGATCGGCGTTAAAGCTTCAAAATTAACCTCTGGAATTTCTACATGAGAGATTTCCACATTTGTCTTTTCACCTGGCGCATCAGCCAAGCGGCAAAATCGTTTTGCCAGCACCCCTATTCCGATCAGTAGAGATTGAGGGTTATCACCAACCGTTGGAGATTCCAGTTTGAGTTCTTCTAAGCAACGGTCTCCAAATTCCTCTAAATAATCTTGATACAATTGAAAAATGTTTGCGTATTTTTGCAGTAAAATCAGTTTTTCTTTAGCTGTGATTTCAATATTAGCCAGTATATGTGCTAACGACTTATGTTTGGCGACTTCTTTAGCCATTGCGTTGATGCGACGCGGCGGTTCCGCACTGATGATTTCTCCTGCATCAAGTAATAGGCTGTTTTGCAAAGAACCATCCCCGAGCCATTTCTCGCACAATGATTTGAGAACTCCGAAATAGATCATAGCAAAAAAATCATTCACCAAAGGGGCGTCCCAGCGTTTTAATAGCTGTGACTCCAGCTCACGGTAATGTGCCGCCAATTCCACTCCACTCATTTGACTTAGCGGTTTGTCCAACGCAGCAAGAGCAGTGTTCAGTCGAAGATAAAACCCATCAATTTGTTTTTGCAAACCTCGGTTATTGTTAAACAATCCTATCGCGGTTCTCAATAGCGACCAGCCATCCTTGAATTTACTAGTGCGGGTTTTAGCGAGGATTTCTTCGACCACCTCTGCTGGTATCGGTTCCTTCACTCCCATCATTTGCTCCATAAACGAGCGATTGATCGAAAAGCCGGGCAACATAGCGAGCACCTGATACCAACTGTTCAGATTGTAATACACGTGCCCCTGAATATGCCCTAGCATCTGGGAAAAAACCTGATCGTTATCTGCAACTCTTTGTTGCGGCACGGAAAGCAAGATACAAAATTCACGATATACGTGTTCATAAATTCTTTCGGCGAAGGAAAAAGTCAATGGAGAAGTAATGCCTGAATAACTCTCGGCAATATTACTGTTGTCCCAAACCGTCAAAGGATCATCGGGGTCTGGGGTATGGGTAAGCGTCGTGATAGGGCGGCTTTGCAATAAGTAGAGCTGTCCAGACTCAATAGCCCACTCTATATCTTGCGGACAATCGAAGTGACTTGCGCATTGCCGAGATAATCGTGCTACCGCAGCTATTTGCTGTAAATCAAGGCAAGCAGGATGACGTTTTTCTTCTTTCGTTTCAACTAAACAGACTCCTTCATGGCTTTTCAGACTACGCTGATGATGGTGAGTTTTATCTGCTAGTGTTCGATCTACCACTTCGCCTTGCAAATCGATAAGCCAAGTGTCAGCATCACATTCTCCAGAAACGACCGCACTGCCCACCCCCCACAATGCTGCCACCATGGCGTGAGACCGTCGACCTGTCACCGGATCTGCACTGAAAGCAACTCCACTCACTTCAGGCTCCACCATTTTCTGAACCAAAGCCGTCGGAGCCTGATCAACGGCAATATTTTTTGTTTTTTGATAAACTTCCAGATGAGTGCTCTGGTGACTATCCCACACCTGTCTGATTTTTTCCTCAAGTGAATCCGAATCAACAAAAAGAAAACTGTCATATTGACCCGCAAAAGAATGCTCCACGCCGTCTTCGCCTCGGGCTGAAGAACGTACAGCAAAGCATTCTCCTCCCAATTTTTCAACCTGCTCAGTTAGATGTTTTTGATTCAAATCATTGTCAGCGGTAACTGCAAACCATGAAGGAATATTGAAGCCAGCTCCTGCTAACTTAGCAAGTGCGCCGGCTTTGCCTCCTAATTGGGAATGATGCTGCTGGGTATCGGAGGTAATAATCATATCACCGAATAATAAAAGGAATAATTCCCAAACTCAAATATAAGAAGAGCGTCCACGTTCCTGAGATCAGCTCAAAAGTCTTGGCAGTCGTTTGCTCTGCTTTTCTTGCGCTGTTCCATGCCCATAAAATCATCAATAAAAGAATGGTCGCCACTGGATAAGCAAAATGAATCAAGCTGGCAGCTATCACAGCAAATGCTGCAGTGGTACACATGCAAGCCAACCACACCCAGGCGGCTTGCTGTAGGCCCCACAGCTTACTGTATGTTGGCACGCCTTCTTCTTCGTCATCCTTTTGTCGTAATTTTCGTCCGATTTCAATCACCAAGCCATTGCAAAAACTCGCCGCTAAAAAGAAACCCAAGCCTGCCCATGGCTTTTGACCACTGGGAATCCAATGGCAAGCTGTAGCATAAAAATCTACTATCGGCATGATTAACATGTGCGTCCATAGGTAAGTAATCGGACGATTTAACAACCAATCGCGAACAAAAAATTCAACGCTCATCAGGGCCAAATACACCCAAGCAATCAATAATACGATCACTAAAACGGGCGCATATAATAAGGCGAGTAATAACTGAATAGCTGCGGCACCAACAAACACTAGGCCTAACTCCTTTAAGCTCACTAAACCACGAGGCACCGGGCGATACGGGCGATAGGTAGCATCTTCTTCCGCATCCTTAAATTCATCCGCAATGCGAAGTTGGAGAAAAAACAATAAACAAGTGAGGAAAGCTACGGCAAAAGCTTGCCAAAGCGGTAGCGTTCCCGTCAACATCGCAGAATAAGCGACTGCACAAGAGCTAAAAGCCGCAACTAACAGCCCATGTTGAAACAAGGGAAATCGTTCTTTTTGGTAAATCCACCATCGCATGCAAGAGTATATAGACAAGTTTGGCACTAAAGTTAAATCGTTTATAACTTTCTAAACATTGATTGAACTGATGCTCAGCGTGCTAATTTGTGATGCGCGCGGGTGAAGTCGCCACTTGCCATCGCAGCGATGATGGATAATTCACCGCCCAACAGTAAACCAGCGCAAACTTCCGCAAGGGCTCCACTGCAACCTGTGCCATAAAGTCCCATCAACTCAAGAGCTGCTCGTTGACTAGGCAAACTGGTGCCTCCTCCCACGGTTCCTACCATGATACTCGGCAGACTAACAGAAGCATACAGATTGCCGTCATCCGTTATTTCAAATCGTGTGACGCCTATTGCAGACTCTGCCACACAGGCAGCATCCTGGCCTGTGGCAAGGTAAAGAGCCGCTAGTCCGTTTGCAAAATGTCCATGCACCCCCATTGTCCCACTAAGCACGCCCCCAATGGCTGACATGCACCAGTAATCCGTCATTTGTTTGGGAGTTACTCGTAAAAATTTCTGAACAAGCTCTGGTGTAAGAATCACTTCTGCCGACACTTTACGTCCGCGCACCGAAGTATAAGCTTGTGCACTCGCCTTTTTATCTCCTGACAAATTACCCTCGACATAAAGTTGCTTTATTGATACGGGGCACTCATCTGCGATGAAATCGCAAATAGCTTGAGTGGCAATGGTCACCATGTTTTGCCCAGAGGCATCTCCAGTGGTGAACTCAAAATTAAGATAGACGTGGTTCCCTTCCACTGTTGTGCCCACATCGATCAATTTGCCATGCTCCGTGGTGGCATTGGCGATTTGCTGGAATTTCTCAAAAGACTCCATTGCCCAGGCAACAAAACGTCCAGCAGTGATGATCGAATCAAAGGCAAAAGCGGGTGAACGATTCAAAGCCTGATAAAGTAACATTGAAGTGCAACCGCCGGCAGCTGAAATCAGACAACAACCTCGATGATAACTCGCCACCAAAGCAGCTTCCGATGTCGCTAGTGGAACAGGATAATCCCCTTGGGCGAAAAGACCGTTGACCCTTAACGGCCCAACCAAACCCAAGGGTAGTTTAACTGAACCAATACAATTTTCAATATGGCCGTTAAAATCATGCAAATGATGTCGAGTCCAATCATCGAGAATATCTGGATGCGGAACTTCGCCAACGGTCTTCCAAAGTCGCTGCACTCGTCGCTCATTTACCTTTACTAATGGCATGAATGAGCGCGTTGGCGGTTCGAGCTTGGGCTGCAACATTTGTTCCAACTCATCCATATCTCGGCCTTGCAACAAAGACTCCAAATGAAGATTAGTTAAAGATCGTTTACCTGCCATGTTTTCAGCCTAACGGATGATCTGTATGGGTCAACTTGTACGTATTGCAAAACCACACACCCTCATCATCGATAAATAATCAAGATGGTGAATACTGATGATAGGTGCCACGGGTGATTTGATTAATAACTATTTGGCACCTGCCAGGGCTTCTTCCTCCTTTTCATCGTCTTCGATTTTTACCCCGACGCCAGCTTTGGGCTGCACTTTGACAAATTGAGTTTGGTAGTCATCCCATTTAGCCAATATATCACGCGCGCGAGCACTGTCGGTGTATTCAAGGTGTTGGTAGATCAGTTCTTTCAATGAAGTGATTTCCGCTTCATCGGTCAGCTTGACTATTTCTGTCATTTCATCATTGTGCCGGCTGGAAAATTTCCCTTTGCTGTCGAGCACATAGGCAATGCCACCGCTCATTCCTGCGCCGAAGTTTTTACCTGTTGATCCTAGGATGACCACAACGCCGTTGGTCATGTATTCGCAGCCATGATCTCCACAGCCTTCGACCACTGCAGTGCCGCCAGAGTTTCTGACGCAGAAGCGCTCCCCGGCTCGCCCGCGAGCGTAGAGATGACCACCGGTTGCTCCGTAAAGGCAGGTATTGCCAATGATGGCGTTGTTTTCTGCTAGGAATCCATCGGGTGCTTTATCTGAAGGGCGCACGATGATTTCTCCACCGCACATGCCTTTGCCGACGTAGTCATTGGCTTCTCCGAGTAGGCGCATTCTCACACCGCTAACTAAGAAGGTGGCAAAACTTTGTCCTGCACTACCTGTCAGAGTGATATCTAGGCTGCCTTCAGCTAGTCCATGATTACCTTGATGGTAAGCTATATCTCCGGAGAGTTTGGTACCCACGTTGCGGTGGGTGTTTTTGATTTTGTAGCTGAGCTCGATTTTTTTATTATTCCTTAGAGCAGGGATGGCGTCTTGGATGATTTTGTCATCTAAGGGACGTTCGTGCAGCCCATCATTGCGTTCGAAGCGACATATACGCGGCAATTCTTCTTCGGTATCTGCGTTGACATCATGAAGAAGTTTAGAGAAGTCCAAACTATTCGCCTTGGGGTGACCGGGAACCTCAAGTTGCTCGAGAAACTCAGGCCGTCCGATCACTTCATCGAGGCTGCGCGCTCCGATGGAGGCGAGGTGCTCGCGCACTTCTTGGGCGACTGCGTTGAAGAAGTTGATCACGTTATCAACGCTGCCTTTAAACTTAGCACGCAGTTTTGAATCCTGAGTGGCAATGCCTACTGGGCAGGTATTAAGATGGCAGCGACGCACCATCACACAACCCATCGCCATCAGTGCGATGGTGCCGAAGTTGAACTCTTCTGCTCCTAGAATAGCAGCGTGCATGATATCCATGCCATTGCGCATGCCACCATCGGTTCTGAGGGTGACGCGATCGCGAAGACCATTGAGCATCAGCACTTGTTGAGTTTCTGCCAAGCCGATTTCCCACGGCATGCCGGCATTTTTGATCGAGCTGAGTGGAGAGGCTCCGGTGCCGCCGTCATAACCACTGATCAAAATGATGTCTGCGTTGGCTTTGGCTACACCAGCAGCGATGGTGCCGACTCCTGTCACAGAGACCAGCTTCACAGTGATGCGTGCTCGCGGATTGACTTCTTTCAAGTCGTGAATCAACTGAGCCAGATCTTCGATGGAATAAATATCGTGATGCGGTGGTGGGCTGATCAAAGTCACGCCTGGTTGAGTATTGCGCAAACGGGCAATCAGTCCATTGACCTTAAACCCAGGCAACTGTCCACCTTCGCCAGGCTTAGCTCCTTGAGCCATTTTGATTTCCAACTCTTCAGCGCTCGCCAAGTATTCGGCAGAAACTCCAAAACGTCCGGAAGCGATTTGTTTGATCTTGCTGTTTTTATTGGTTCCAAAACGAGCAAAATCCTCACCACCCTCACCCGAATCTGATTTACCGCCAATCGCGTTCATCGCCATTGCCAAAACTTCGTGAGCTTCTGGGCTGATCGCTCCCATCGACATCGCTGCGGTGGTGAATCGACGACGGATATCTTCTGCTGGTTCGACTTGTTCGATGGGGATCGGACCGCCTTTTTTAGCCACCAGTCCAAACATGTCGTGCAAGGCTAGCGGTTTGTTATCTTTCAGGTCAGCTGTGTATTGTTGGTAATCTTCCTTCTCACCACTTTTGACAAATTTGTGGAAGCTTTTCACCACAGGCCCATTGACTGCGTGACGCTCGCCATTACGACGATAACGGTAGTTACCTGGGTCACCGAGTTTGATGGGTGTTTCGCCATCATTGCCTTCGCCTGGTATGGTTGCTGCAAAAGCGTCTTGATGGCGCTCCAGGCTTTCGTTAGCGATTTCTTCAAAACCAATGCCTGCCACTTGTGACGGCGTGCCAGAAAAACAGCGTGCCATGACTTGTTCACCCAGACCTATCGCTTCAAAAATCTGTGCACCTTGATAACTGTTGAGCACCGAAATGCCCATTTTGGACATGATCTTCAGAACCCCTTTTTCCAAAGCACTGCGGTAGTTCATCAGCGCTTCACTGACAGAAATGCCTTCGAAAGTCTTTTTGCGGTCATTTTCTACCAGCTCACGGACGGTTTCTTGTGCCAACCAAGGGCAAATCGCGGTGGCACCAAAACCAAGCAAACAAGCCATCTGGTGAGTGTCGCGCGCTTCTGCCGTTTCGATCACTAAACTGGTCAACATGCGTTTATGAACACTATTGAGATGGTGATGCACTCCACCTGTGGTGATCAGAGTGGGCAAGGCAACACGCTCATGGCTGATCGCGCGGTCAGAGAGCACCAGCACCTTGGCGCCAGCATCGATTGCCGCTTCGGCCTCACAACAGATTCGCTCCATAGCCGCTTCCATACCCGCAGCACCTTCACTTACGGGCCAAGTGGTATCAATGGTGCTCACAGGATAGTCGTCATGCAAAGTTTTGAGTTTCTCTAGCTGCTCGCTGAACAAAAATGGTGTTTCTAGATGAATCACTTGTGCGTGCTCAGGAGTTTCGGTGAGCAAGTTGTGCTCGGGTCCTAGATCCATGGCGATCGACATCACCAAACGTTCGCGAATCGGATCAATCGGCGGGTTAGTCACTTGGGCGAAGAGTTGCTTGAAATAGCTATACAGCAACTTGGGACGAAGAGACAAAATCGACAGCGAGGCGTCATCACCCATCGAGTAGGTGGCTTCCATAGCGTTTTTGATCATCGGCGAGAGCACCATATCCAGCTCTTCTTTATTGTAACCGGTGGCCACCTGATTTTGCGATACGGTTAGCAAATCTAGATCCCCTTCAGGTTGCTGCGCTTGAGTATCGACCAATTGATCGAACTCGATGCGGTTCTCCTTCAGCCACTTTCCATAAGGTTGCTGAGAAGCGAGGCGTTCTTTGAGTTCCTTGTCACGCACCACTTCGCCTTTTTCCAAATCTACATAGATCATCTGACCAGGTCCTAGGCGACCTTTTTCGATCACGCGTGAATCATCCAAGCGCTCTGATCCAAACTCCGAACCTAAGCAAAAGATACCATCGTCGGTGATTTTGTAACGAGCAGGACGCAAGCCGTTACGATCCAGACTTGCGGCGATGTTTTTGCCATCGGTGTAAGCTAGAGCGGCAGGACCATCCCAAGGTTCGGAAAAACAGCGGTGGTATTTATAAAAATCGGTGACGTCCTTATTGGCATGTGGATCGGTTCTCCACGCGGCAGGCACCAGCATCGCCATCGCGTGCGGGATCGAGCGTCCAGATAAAACCAAAGCTTCGAAGGCATTGTCGAGACTAGCAGAATCCGAACCGTCGGGATCGATCAAGCCCTTGAGCAGCTTGATGTCTTCGCCCCACAGTTCGCTGTCGAAGTCAGCTACCCGCGAGCCAAACCAGTTGCGGTTGCCTTTGAGGGTATTGATCTCGCCATTGTGAGCCAACATGCGGAAAGGCTGAGCTAATGCCCAAGTAGGAAAGGTGTTGGTGCTGAAACGCTGATGATAAAGACAAATCGCTGTCTCAAATTCCGAGTTTTGCAAGTCGAGGAAAAAGGCGGGCAAAGCATTGGCTGCCATGAAACCTTTGTAGGACATCAAGCGACTGGAAAGGGAAGCGATATAGACATTTTCGATATCCTCCTTAGCAGCTTTGATCTCGATCTCACGACGTGCCAGAAACAAGGCGCGTTCGAAAGCATCGCCATCCATTCCGTCTGGGCGTTTGAGTATGAGGTGATGGATTTCAGGTAAAGTGCTACGAGCTTTGTCGCCAAGCGCGCCGACATTGAGAGGAACGTCGCGCCAGCCGATCACTGAAATGCCGCGATTACGCAACACGCCTTCGACGAGGATTTTTCCTTTCAGACGATCACCAGTGGCTACTTCGCAGAGAAAAATCACTCCCACGGCTAGCTCGGAGATGTCATTGAGTTTGCTACCCATCTTCTCTGCTTCGGCGAGGAAGATTTTTGCTGGGATTTGAGTCGTCACACCAGCGCCGTCACCGGTTTTATTATCGGCATCCAGCGCACCACGATGAGTCACATTGCTGACAGCGGTGACACCTAAACGAAGGATTTCATTGCTAGGCGTGCCATTAATCTGAGCTACGATGCCTACGCCACAGGAATCACGTTCTAGTTCTGGACGGTGCAGGCTGCCCTCAGAGTTTATCGAAGTCTGGTAGTATTTGTTCATCATGTATAAATAGGTCGCTTTGTTTTATCAGGATGGTGCAAGCACCTTGGGTCTCGCGACTAGATCTATGATCCAGTCAGCGCAGCGAAACCTCTTCCTCGGGAAATTTCGAAAAATCCCATATTTTTCAAATTCTTGCCAAATTCACCTCTCGTTCTCTCAAAACCGACTGAATCTCGGTTGGGAAGGAGTGCAAGTCTGGAGACAGAGTTTACCGAATTTGGGCAAAAGGTCAAGCTTACGGCAATACGTACCCTGTGCCAATCCCGTTGCAATGGGGAATGGAGATGGAAAAAAGGCTCAAGATTGGTAGCGACTGACCATAGGATAGGAACCCACGCAGCGAATACTGATGGAACAGCTTGCTGCCGCCTGTAGAGCTGCCAGGACGTTGGCACTGTCTTTTGCACCTTCGATTTCGATGAAAAAACGATAAGTATTGGGCTCTCCAGCCACTGGATTGGACTCAATGCGGGTGAGGTTGACCTCTTGTTCGCCAAAAACGGACAAAAACTGGCATAAAGTACCTGCTTGATTGGCTAATTTCACCACTAAAGCGGTTTTGAAGTGATCTTGTTCGTTTTGATTGGGAAAAGATTGACCTGGGTGACCGATAAGGAAAAATTGGGTCACATTGGGCACCTCATCAGCGATGGGGAACTGCAAAATTTCCAAATCATGCAGTTGTGCGCTTTTTTTGGTGCCGATGGCTGCTGCGTTGTTCTCCGCAGCAGCTTGGGCTGCCGCCTGCGAGGTGCTGCCGACACTGATCAACTGCGCGTCGGGGTAATGCTGCTTGAGCCAAGCACGGCAATGATCCAAGGGCGCAAAATAGGAATACACCTTCTCGATCACATGGTCGCTGCGTCCGAGCAGCGCCAGTTTCACATCGAGCGTGATCTCATCCAAAATTTGTATATCACTAGGGTTATCTTTAGCTATCTCGCGAATGGTTTCCTGAATGATGCCACCAGTAGAGTTTTCTACCGGCACAATGCCGCAGTGACCTTGGTCTTGAGCCACAAAATCGAAAACCTCCCCTACCGTACGACAAGCGGTGAAATTTTGGTCACCTAGGTGCAGTTGCGCCACCCGATTGGCAAAACTGCCTTCTGGACCAAAGTGGGCTATGGATGAGCTAGGTGGTTTCATAAGCAAAACGAGATACTACATTTCTTTCCGTTAGAAAAGCCTAAGCTCCAAGTTCTTTTTTGTGATACCGAGGATTATGTCAGTGAATGGTTTTACCTTGAACTGGCAAAACATTGAGCGTGGATTGTCATGCTTTGTGCGATAGCCGTGAAGAACGGTTGATTTTTTTGTAAGTGCAGGCATTCTCTATTTACGCCCAAAATAGCTGCGTGTAAACGTGGCTTGGGCGTAGATGCCTATTCTGTTTGCTTATATTTTTGTTCAAAATGCCACGTCAATCACGTCACCAAATCGCTTCCTCAAACCCGAACGACTTTGCTCCCGGTCAGCGTTGGATCAGTGAAATGCAGCCTGAGCTAGGGCTCGGTTTGATCATCGCCGCAGGCACTCAGCGCGTGCAGGTGATCTTCCCTGCCAGCGAGCAGACGCTGACTTATGCAGCACGCAGCGCGCCTTTACGGCGGGTAGAATTTTCGATTGGCGATACCGTTCGCAATCAACAAGACGAAGCTTCGGTGGTAGCGGACATTCGTAAGGACGAAGGGCGCCTGATCTACATCGACGCGGCTGGCAATGAACTGCCAGAGAGCGAGCTGTCGGATAAAATCAGTTTTCAAAAACCCGAAGCCCGTTTGTTGGCAGGGCACGTCGATGACCCACGCACTTGGAAACTGAGGCAAGCGGCGCGGCGATTCAAACACGAAGCGCGTTCGCGTAAAGTTCGCGGACTGGTCGGTGCGCGCATCTCTTTGATCCCGCATCAGTTGTACATCGCCAATGAAGTGGCATCACGATTCGCACCGCGCGTTTTGTTGGCAGACGAAGTGGGTCTGGGCAAAACGATCGAAGCTTGTCTGATCTTGCATCGCCTGCATCAGAGTGGTCGTGCCAGTCGCATTTTGATTCTCGTGCCCGATGCCTTGATCAACCAATGGTTCGTCGAGCTGTATCGACGTTTTCAGATGTCTTTTTCGATCTACGATGAAGAGCGGGCGAAATCGATCGAAGCAGGAGAGGGAGCAGGCAATCCATTTTTTGATGATCAACTGGTGATCTGTGGCACCTCGTGGCTGGCGGATAATCCTGAGCGTGCGATGCAAGCGGCGGAGGGCAACTGGGATTTACTGATCGTCGATGAGGCGCATCATTTGGAATGGACAACGCAAGAGGCGAGCCCAGCCTATGAAGCGGTGGCGGGGATCGCGATGGAAACTCCGGGCCTGTTGTTACTGACCGCTACCCCTGAGCAGTTGGGACGCGAGGGACACTTTGCGCGCCTGCGCTTGCTCGATCCAGATCGTTTTTCCGACTTAGCAGAGTTCATCAAGGAATCGGATCACTATCAAGAAGTCTCAGCACTGGCGGACAATTTACGCTCGGGCGATAAGTTGAAAAAAGCGGAAGAGAAGCTGCTGAAAAAAATGCTTGGCGCTGAGGCGGTGGAAAAGCTATCGGCCGCTCAAGAGGATGAGACGGCAGAGGCGGAGGCAACCGAAGCCAAAGTGCGCAAGGACCTGGCGGCTTCTTTGGTGGACTTGTATGGCACGGGCCGCGTGATGTTTCGCAATCGACGTCAGGTGCTGGAAGGCTTTCCCAAACGTCAAGCGCACCTGTGGCCGCTGGTTGCTAAAGAAGACAGCGATGAGACGGCGGATAAAATCCTCTGGCTGTCCACCTTGTTAAGCGATAACCCTGACGATAAATTTTTGTTGATTTGTCATAGCCAGCAGATGGCGGAGAAAATCGAAGAAGCCTTGCGCGAACACATCAGCGCGATGGCAGCGGTTTTTCATGAAGGCCTCAACTTGTTGCAGCGTGACCGCAATGCTGCCTATTTTGCCGACGAAGGCGGAGCACGTATTTTGATCTGCTCAGAGATCGGTAGTGAGGGGCGCAACTTTCAGTTTGCCCATCACCTAATTCTGTTCGACTTGCCACCCGACCCAGCATTGTTGGAGCAACGCATCGGGCGTTTGGATCGCATAGGGCAGGAGGAAGACATCCACATCCACGTGCCGTATTTAGCGGGCAGTGGCGGGGAGAGTTTGGCGAAGTGGTACCACGAAGGCCTAGCAGCTTTCGAACACACCCTGCATGGATCAAGTGCGATTGAGAGAGAATTTCAAGATGAATTGCAAGGTTTGCTAACGGGTGGAAAAAGCAAAGCGGACTTGGCAGACTTGATCGAACGCGGTAAGGCGTTCAAAGAGCAAGTCGATCATGATTTAGAAAAAGGTCGAGATCATTTGTTAGAAATCAGTTCCTTTGATAAAAAGCGCGGCGGCAAGTTGGTCAAAGAGATCAAGGAACTCGACGAGGATCGAGGTTTGCAGCGTTTTGTGCTTCGTCTGTTCGATCATTTTGGGGTCACGGTTGAGGATTTGGATGATCGTTGTTACATGATCACTCCAGAACATTTATTTTCTCCAGAAGCCTTCCCAGGTTTGCCAGAAGAGGGTATCTCGCTGACCTTTGATCGTGAGACGGCGCTGGCTCGCGAGGACATTGTGCTTTTCACTTGGGATCACCCGATGGTGACCAGTGCGATTGATGTGCTGCTCGGATCGGAACGTGGCAATGCTTCATTTGCCCGCATCGAGGCAGCTCCGGAGCAGGCTTTGTTGCTCGATATCGTTTGTGTCTTGGAGTGTGTGGCGCCAGAGAAATTTCATGCAGATCGCTTTCTGCCATCACAGCCAGTTCGCGCTTTGGTCGATCATCAGCTGCGGGATCGCAGCAATGTGTTTGTGCCAGAGATGATTCGTCGATCGAAAGAGGGACCTACGGATTGGTTGCAGAAAAAATCCAAAGCTCTGCGTGGCACCTTGCCCAAAATGATCGAAGCCGCTAAAGCTTTGGCAGAAAAGAATGCCGACGAAGTGCGCAAGGAGGCAGTGGAAGCGATGGAAAAACAGCTCGACGGAGAAATCGAACGCTTGGAAAAATTGCGTGAAATGGGGCATCCCGTTCGCGACTCAGAAATTCAGTTAGCTACCGAAGAACGCGATGCTTTGAAAGGTCATCTCCAGCATGCCGTTTTGCGCATGGATTCGGTGCGCATGATTTTGGCGACTCCTGGCACATGAATGGGACTAGCGACAGCGGATCGGATCAGCAGCGAAATTTGCGCTGTCGAGAAGCTGCGCTTGAGATGGGAGCTGAGCAGTTTCGTCAAGCTGGGCATCTGCTGGTCGATCAGATTGGCGATTTTTTGCAAACCCTGCAAACAGCGCCTTCGCCGAGTGAATCCGGTCAGCCTAGTCGCCCTGTGCATCCAGCTGAATCGGTGGCAGAGGTCAAGGCAGCTTTGGGATCAGCGGCATTGCCGCAACAGGGTATGGCGGCGGCAGCTTTGTTAGATGAAACAGCGCATTTGTTATTTGATCACTCACTGTTCAATGGTCATCCAGGTTTCATGGCTTATGTCACTTCGTCAGCCGCGCCGATTGGAGCGCTAGGGGATTTGTTAGCTTCGAGTATCAATGCCAATGTCGGGGCTTGGGCTTTGTCGCCGATGGCTACTGAGATCGAAAAACAAACGGTCGATTGGATTCGGCAAGCTATAGACTGTGATGAGTCCTATGGAGGCCTGTTGGTCAGTGGTGGTACGATGGCAAATTTTGTAGGATTTCTTGCCGCTAGGAAAGCTCAAACGGATTGGGATATTCGCAGTCAAGGGCTTGGAAAAAGTGGTCAGAGCCTGCGCTTGTACGCTTCCAGAGAAACGCATACCTGGTTGCAAAAGGCGGCAGATTTATTTGGCTTAGGCACGGATGCCATTGTTTGGATCGACACCGATGATCAACAGAAAATAGATTCGCATGACTTGCAAGGCAAGATAGCAGCCGACCGTGAAGCAGGTTTGCAACCCTTTTTAGTGATCGCCTCCGCAGGCACGGTTAGCACTGGAGCTATTGACCCACTAGAAGCTATCGCAGAGATTTGTCGAGCCCAGGATTTGTGGTTCCATGTCGATGGAGCCTATGGGGCTTTTGCCGCCATGTTGCCGGAGGCATCGTCTGATTTGCGTGCTTTGAGCTCAGCAGATTCCATTGCTTTGGATCCGCACAAATGGCTCTACACGCCACTGGAGGCAGGTTGTGTTTTGGTCAAAGACCCCAAACACCTAGTCGATGCCTTCAGCTTTCATCCAGACTATTATCTGTTTGATCAAGATGATCAGCAAGAGAACAGCGAAGATCAGCCGATCAATTTCTATGAATACGGCCTTCAGAATTCACGCGGTTTTCGTGCGTTGAAAGTTTGGTTAGCCTGGCGCCAAGCAGGGCGCGAAGGTTACATCGGTATGATCCGTGATGACATTGCCCTAGCTCAGGTGCTGGCAAAAAAAGTCACCCAACAGGAGGAATTACAGTTATGCACTCAGAGTTTGAGCATCACTACCTTTGTCTATGTTCCCCGACAGATCCCACCAGCACTTTCCGAGATCGAAGGTAGGGAATACCTCAATGATCTCAATCGTGAGTTGTTGGAACAAGTGCAAGCAACAGGGCAAGTCTATTTATCTAACGCCATGATTGACGGGCAGTTTGTGCTGCGAGCTTGCATTGTGAACTTTCGCACCACTTTGAGCGAGGTAGAAAAACTGCTGCAAGTGGTGGTGGATCTTGGGCGTGCTTTGGAGAAGGCTTAGTGGGTTCAGGTCAATGGCGGTGATGGCTGGACAGGGATAGAGTTGCGAGAGTGTTGTGGAGGTCGTAGGTTTACACCACGAAAAAGAAAAGCTGCGTCGAGCCGCAAGCACTCCATATTCACAGCCCTTTTGGAGTGCTCGGGCTCGACCGAGCTTTACGAAACTCCATCCGACTCACGGCTCCACCCCAAGCTCACCTTACATCCCACCACCCCTGCTACAAAAAGCTGCGTCGAGCCGCAGCACTCCATATTCACATAACATTTATTGATTCGAGTTGATGGCTTGAATCTGTAGGTATCCAGACATTGAAAGCAGGTCACTTGCCTTGCAAAATAAACACTCGGCTGCTGCCGTAGTTTTTGGGGAGCGGGCGGTAGCCGACATATTCTAGGCTGAATTCGGTGATTTGTTCGACGGCGGCGAGGGCGGCGAAGTATTCGCTGACGTAGATCTGCCCTTCTTGCACGATGGGTTCGATGCGGGCGGCGCGGTTGGTGTGCTGCCCAGTGTAGTTAAGCGTGCCGGTGAGGGGATCGCTGAGTTTGAAGACGGGGCCGGCGTTGAGGGCGATGCGGAAGCGCAAGGCTTTACCTGTGCTCTGTGGGGTCCAGTTAATTTTTTCGATAGCTTGTCGAAATTCGAGGGCAAAAAGTCCTGCTTCGCGGACGCTGTCGAAGACGAAATAGAAGGCGTCGCCCCAACTGTTGGAAGTGAGCGGGGAAAAATCGCAAGCTTCGATGGTGGCTGCGATTTGTTGTAAAAATTGTTGGTAATAATGAGGCAGCTCGTAGTCGTTGAGTTTGCTGTAACCTACAATGTCTGCAAATAAGATGGCTTTGATTTGTTGCTGCGATTGATCGATGGGCTGGGTTGTAGATGCGATGTTGGTCGCGGTGGGGCTGGTGACTTGCAGTGGGTTTATTTGAGTATCGAGGGCTAGATCGCAGGATTTCCACAGGGCGATGCAGTCAGCGGTGCCACCAGGGGCGGGGGCGGGTAGTCCATCCCACAGGGCGAGGGTTTGCAGGGGGACTTCTAGGGACTGAGATTCGAATAGGGCGGAGCCGAGGATGATGCGATTGACGAAGTCATAGATGGCGGGCCCTTGAAGTGACTCATGGTAATCGCCATGAGAAGCGGTGACGACGCTGATGGCTTGACTGATGACTAGGTCGAAGCGATCGAGCCATTGTTGATCTGAACTTTCTAAGATGTAGTGACGGAAGGTTTTGAGATCAAAGGGCAGTACGATTCTTAGTTGATTGCTAGTGGCGATGACTTGTTCACAAAAAATAAGATCAGCGCCAGGAGCTGCGGAGCAGCAGGCGATCAGTGGACTCCACTGCTCAAGAGTGCGATGGATTTCTTTGATGGCGTGCGGCAACGAGGATGTTGGGAAACGTGGCTGAGCGCGATCAGGTGCGTCGATCAGGTGTCCGGAAAAAATAACCACTCTGGGCATGACGAAGGCTGCATCAAGTTGCGCGGGATCTTCGCTCATGGCGAGCAGGATGCGGCGAGCTTGGCTGCGCATGGATTGCAAACTGGAGAAGTCGTGACCGATGGCTGCGGCTGCTTCGCTGTAGTATTGGCGAGCTTGTGACAGATCGCCTTGTAATAACAGAGCTTCGCCTAAGGTGGCGCTTAACCAATAGTCTGGCGTTTGGTCCTGCGCCTGTTCCTGTTGGCAGAGTTCGACCACTTTCACCGCGTCTTTCATCGCTTCGTCTTGTTTGCCCAGTAGGAAAGCGATAGTGGCTCGGTTGATGAGCGGGTAGTAGTTTTGACCTTCGAGTTCGCAGGCTTGTGTGTAATAGGAAAGAGCTGCTTGCAGGTGGCGAGTTTTGCTTTCTGAGTCTGCGGCACATTGATCGGCTAGGTCTTTTTGCAGACGTGCGAGCAGGCAAACGGTGTCTAAATGGTGGGGGTCGATGGACAGTAACTCTTGCAGCAGGGATTGCGCGCTTTTGATCGCGCCAGTGCGAGCGAGGGAAAGGGCGCTAGAATGGGATAAACTGAGGTAGTCTGCCTGAGCGATATTTTCGCACTCTCTGCCTTCGCTGGCGATCTCGAAGACCAAAAAGGGTTGATTGCGGTGTTTCAGGCGTTGGATGAGGGCGAGGTAGAGCTCGGGGTGGTTGAGCCAAAGTGCTAGTGAGCGCTGCTCCCAAATTTTTCGTAGTTGGTGAATCGTGGTGCGCTCGTCTTGCAGGACGGTATGCAGGTCGTGGCTATGGGAATCAGTGGAGTTCATGGCGTATTTGGGAAGGGGTTAATACTACACGATATTTTTTCTGAATAAAAGAAAGGAACTGCAACCGTAGCGTAGCGGAGATAGACGGAGTCAAATGAAGCGGATAAACACAGATAAAGAAAAAATAAGAATTGAAGTATCAAATACTGTTGGAATAGAAATTTTTTGCTATGGATATTGATTGGTAAGCAAGCTCCAATCATTCATTCATTCACTGAAAGACAATACGATAGCTTCGTTGGTATTCCAGTCGAGGGTGAATTGTTTGCCATCGCCGAGCATTTTGTCACGGCGTTCATTGCAAACCTGTTTTACGGTTTGGTGGAATTCGAGGGTGATGCGGATAGAGTGACTTTTGAGGTTTTGTGAGTTTCCACCGCCGACTGAGCTGCCGGTGATCTCGGGGTTCATGATCAGGAATAGCATGGTGCGGCCGCCTTTTTTCCAATAAGTAATTTCATGGTAAAATAAAGTTCCATCGGCGCTGTGTAATTTAACTTTAGGCTGGATGCCTTGTTTGCTAAGATGCTGTATGAACAGGCTTCTTGTGGAGGCAGCTTGTTTGCCTTGGCTGCGTAAGACATGGTACCATTGTGGTGAGAGGTTCATCAATATGCCCCTGCCTTCGCCAAATTCGTTCTGTTGATTGGTAGGAAGATCGCGCACGGCTTTGGCAAAACCGAAGGGGTGGCGCAGGTTGTCATTGTGTTTGCTGAGCAAATCTCGGTAACTGGAGTAGGAAAAATTGGCATCTTGATCGGATTCGACCCAGAGTCGTTGGCTAAAAACATCCTTGGCTTTTAATGAAGGGGACTGCTGGACGGCAAAGAGGTCGTCGAGGGCGCCACCTTGGGGTCTGCCTCGGCCGTGTTGGTCAAATACGCCAGGCAGGAAATCGGCGATGACGGTGCCACCACGTTTGGCAAATTCACGGATGCGATGGGCTTCGGCGTCAGATAGGCAGTAAGTGGCGGGCAGGATGAGGACTTTGAAATCATCAAGGGCGTGATCATCTTGAACTAAGTCAATGTAGTTGACATGGTTGAACTGCAGCCCGCTATCGCGCAGCATGTTCTCCCAAGCTTTGCGCACCAGGTGAGAGGTGCCGAGGCGGTGGTCACCATTGCGATTAGCCCAAGTGCTGCCATGCGCTTCGGCGTCTAGGATCCAGCTCATCTGGATGGAGGGGTGGCTGTAATAGATGGCGATGCCGTCGTGCACCCATTCACTGCCAGCCTGTAAGGGTGAGATCTTTTCAGCGATTTCACGGTAGTGCGGAGCGAGAGCTTGATGCCAGGCTTTGGGTTTTTTGCCATCGAACCAGTTCTCTACCCAGCCGATTTGTCCTCGGTTGCCTTGGGCGAGATAATACCAAGCTTGCCAGATGCTGTCGTTGATCGAGCGGTGGAAGTGCGTGGTGACGGTGGGCAAGGCGTTGTGTGGATTGAAGGAGCGGATGATCGCTTGGGAACTGCCGATGTTGTAAGCTTCGATGAATTGGATTTTTCGCATCAGGCGGGCGTAGTCATAACCGCCCATGGCGTTGGGGCTTTGCCCGCCGACAAATCCGCAGGGGGTTGCGGGATCGATGCTGTTGGAGTATTCTACGAGCTGACCTAAGTAGTTAGCCCAGTAGGCGTCGTTGTAGGTCCACTGATCCATCAGCTGGGCACAGTCAAATTCGCCGAGGCTCCATGTGGCTAAGTTTTTGCGCAGGTCATTGTAGGTGATCCAAGACCCATCATAGTCGGGGGCATTTTCTGCACCGTATATTTCCTTGAGCCAAGTCTGGTAGGGCGTGTGGTCTTCGATCAAGCGCCACATGCAGGGGCGGACAAAGGAGCCGGTAGAGATTTCGTCATCGAGGGCGTAGGCGGCGCGCATGGGTGAGTGTTGCACTTGTTCGATGTTGTGACGAATTTGTTGTTTGAGTTGCTGAAGGGTGTCGGAGTTGAGTGGAACGGGGCGCACACCATTGCTGGGCAATGCTTTTTTTAAACGCTGTTTATCTGCGGGCGATTTTTTGCGCAAATACAAGCTGCCTTTGCCTGCGGTGTGATCCATATAAAAGCGCAAGTGGTTGGCTTCGATCCAATCGAGTTGAGCGGTATCACCATGATTGATCAAAGCTCCGTTGTAGCCTGTTTGTTTGCAGAACTCTCCAGCATTTGCATCGTAGCCGATGGTCCATTGATAATACCAAGGCATGTAGGTCCAGGAGGGCCAGGATTTTTGAATCCACGCGTGGTCTTGGTTGACTCGGCGGAAATCCTCGCTGTTTCGAAGGTAGTCCACGTAGGCGTCTTTTGCTTGGGTTGGTGGCTCTGCTGCGGGCAGGGTGGGTGGACAGAGAAAGCAAAGTAAGCCAATGATTTTATGCGGTGGAATGGAGATCCTGATCATAGTGATGGGTGCGAATGCTAGTTGACGATGAAGTATGTCAGCTTTATGCCAAACTATGAATAAGATTTTGGTTCTTTTTGATTCGGCTTCGGGAAATACGGAAAAGATGGCGGACTTGGTGGCGCAGGGGGCTCGCGGGATTGATGATACGGAGGTGCGGGTGCTGTCTGTGGAGCAGGCGACGGCGCAGGATGTGCTGTGGTGTGATGGCGTAGCAGTGGGTAGTCCGACTAATATGGGGATTTTGTCTTGGAAGATGAAGCGTTTTTGGGATGTGGAGATGGCGGATCAGTGGATGAAGGTGGATGGGAAGATTGGCTGCGCTTTTTCGTCGGCGGGTGGTTGGGGCGGTGGTATGGAGTTGGCTTGTCAGTCGCTGTTGACGGTGTTGATGAATTTTGGTTTTTTGGTGTTTGGGGTGACAGATTATTCGGCGCAGATGATGACGGCACACTATGGAGCGGTGGCGGTACGCGAACCGAGGGAGGATGCAGCGCAGGCGAATTGCCGTTTGCTGGGTCAGCGCTTGGCGGAATGGGTGGCGGTGCGGGTGCATGGGAAAATGGAAGAACATCCGGTGAACAAGATGGATTCACGCAAGGCTCCGTAAAAACTTGGTGTAATATTGTAAGTGTGGGTGTCCTCACCCGCTTTTCCATCGTTGATAGATCAAAGTAGCGGGTGGGGACACCCACACTACCGGCCTTTGTAGTATAATGGTTTATACTTCTAGTAATGTGTGCTTAAACGGTGCAAAAAACCTTGCGGGAAAGCAGCTTTGCCCGATGGTGCGACGCTTTTTGTGTTCACCGTATGTTTCCCCCTACTTTCGTGACGTGGTGCGTGGTTTGAGCTGGGTGAGAGATGAGTGAGGATAATAAAAATATAAATAAGCGAGGCTCAGAGCCGGCGGCTTTTGAAGAGGAGCCCTTGATTAAGATCACTCGACGGGAGATCGCTTTGGAGATTGCTGATGAACGTAATGCCCGCCGTTTGCGCAAACGTTTGCTGCCAAGGGCGTTATTGGTGGGCGTGATCGCTGGTTTGATTGCTACTGTTTTTAGATATTCTTTGCATTGGCTGGGTGAATGGCGAACGCAGTGGATTGAGGAAAGTTCTCAAGCAGGCAATTGGACGGTCTTGATGCCGGTGATGTTGGCGAGCATGGGTGCGGGTTTGAGCGTGTGGTTGGTGCGGACTTGGTCGCCTGCGGCTGCGGGTAGTGGTATTCCTCAGTTGAAAGGGGTGCTGTTGCATTTGCGTCGGATGAATTGGCTGTCTTTGATTTTGGTGAAATTTGTCGGGGGATTATTGGCAATGGGAAGTGGTTTGGCTCTGGGGCGTGAGGGGCCGATGGTGCAGATGGGTGGCGCTACGGGGAAAATGGTGGGTCGCTTGTTGGGAATGACCAAAGCTGAGCGTTTCATCTTGATTGCGGCGGGTGCTGGAGCTGGATTGTCAGCGGCGTTCAATGCACCCTTGGCAGGTTTGATTTTTGTCTTAGAGGAGATCAGTAGAGCGTTCACTCCAGTGGTGTTTTTTGCGGGTTTGTTGGCGACGGTGGCAGCAGATACGGTGTCGCGCTCGCTATTAGGCCAAGAGCCGGTGCTGCAAACGCAGTTGGCGGATATTCCGAGTTTAGCGGTGTTCCCAGTTTTTTTGCTGGTAGGAGTGGCGGCTGGAGTTTTAGGGGTGGCATTTAATCGTAGCTTGGCGGGTAGCCTGAAGATATTTGATCGCACCAAACATTGGCCAGTGTGGCTGATGGCTTTGATGGTAGGGACTTGTGTTGGGGTGATTGGCTGGTTCTTTCCACAACTGTTAGGCAGTGGGCATCATGTGACGATGCAGGCTCTGGCGGGGCAGTTGGCGGTGGGCAGTCTGGCGTTCTTTTTTGTGCTGCGTTTTTTCATGACGATGGTGAGTTATGGCTGTGGTGCTCCAGGGGGGATTTTTGCTCCCGTTTTGGTGTTGGGTGCTTTGTTGGGCATGGGAGTGGGTGAGTTGGCACAGGAGTATTATCCCGTGGCGATTGAGAACTCAGGGGTGTTTGCGGTGGTGGCGATGGCGGCATTTTTCACTTCGGTGGTGCGAGCGCCATTGACTGCGATCATTTTGATTTTAGAGATGACCAATTCGTATTCGCTGATGCTGCCTCTATTGGGGGCGTGTTTGACAGCTTACATGGTAGCGGAGGGCATGAATGATCGCCCAATCTACGAGGTGCTGATGGAGCGCGATCTGAAACAGCAAAGAGAGCGGGTGAAGGAGGCGGAGCAGGAGTTGGCGGAGGTGACTTAAAATTTACGGCGGGACTAGATGGAGTCTGGGTGAGTGTAGCCGCTAGGCCAGGGGCGACCGTAGCCCCAGCTCCATGGGGTGTGAAAGTAGGGACTACCTCCGAGGCGAATGCCGAGGTAGTAGATTTCTGAGACCAGTGGGTTACCGCTCTGTTTGATTTCTGCTACTAGTTGGCGATCAGCGGTCAGTCGCTGCCGGCGGGTGCCGCCACTCCAGTAGGCGCGGTCATGCTGCGCGCAGGCTGGGTGCCAGCGCTGCGGATCGGAAGGGGGTCCATCGGGAACACACGAGCAGCCGTCACTTACGAAGGGGGTGAGGGCTGGAGTTGGTTTAGCGGTATGGTTAGATATTTTTGCAGTCTGGCAAGCGGGTAGTGCGGTGAGAGCGAGCAGCAAAAAACACTGAAAAACTGACAGGGGGGGGTTACGCGGTGCCGCCGTGTTTTTCTGGAGCTTGGTCTTCGTGAGTTTCATAGTAGGCAAGTTGGATCACATGCAGTCCATGGTCGGCGATTTGTTCGAGGTGATTGTTCATCTCGATCGAGAGCATGCCGGTTTGCACAGGTAGATCTTTCTGCATTTGTTTCATCACCGCTTTGTTGAACTGCTTACGATGTCGGTTGGTATCTTCTTCGATGGCAATCGCGCGCGCGAGTTCTTCTTCGCTGACGTTTTGGCAGAGTTTGATTCGGTAAAGATCAATGAGATCACTGACAGCGGCAGCATGCTCTTGGATGGCTAGAATCATGTCTTCGGTAAAAGCACGTTTTTTGGAGTATTTACGCTGCGTGAGCTTGATCAAGCGATAGATGGCATCGCAGATTTCTTCTAGCTCGGAGACGGTGCGCAACATGCGCGCAACCGCTTGAGAATTTTTTGTGCTGAGTTCTGAAG
The DNA here is from genome assembly GCA_021648365.1 of Verrucomicrobiales bacterium. GTDB lineage: Bacteria > Verrucomicrobiota > Verrucomicrobiia > Verrucomicrobiales > DEV007 > JAADHD01. Next base: position 14,609 of record JAKISY010000019.1, on the reverse strand, counting down.
ATGAGCAGCGCACTAGGTATTCTGTCAGATCGTGGGTGAGGGTGTCAGCGGCGTCTTCTAATTCTTTGATCGCTTTAACGCTGGAGGTGAGGTCTTGATCGGGGTTCTGGAATACCTTCATGTATCCGTCAAACATCTCACGGGTGATGTTGCCCATTTCTTCCATCGCTTTTTCTGCTTCAGGGATGTTGAGTTCGCCGAGATCCAGCATTCTTTGGGTGATGAACTTGAGGCGTGGGCGACGAGCGTTGGGCTCAGTGTCAGGCACCCATTTGATGACGATTTTTTCGATCAGTGGGACGAAGCCTATGAGCAGAAGGATGTTGGTAAAATTAAAAACTGAGTGGAAGATAGCCAGACTGAAACCGATGTCAGAGGAGTGTTTGGCGGTTCGCAATGATTCTGGTAAATGCGCGGAAACCCAGTCGATACCCTGAGTGAACCAGGTGAATACCAGCATGATCCAGAGCACACCAAGTACATTGAAGAGAAAGTGGGCTCGGGCGGCTCTTTTGGCATTGGTATTGGCGCCGATCGATGCCAGCCACGCGGTGACGGTGGTGCCGATGTTTTCGCCGAGCACGATGGCGGCGGAGTCTTCAAAACCGATCCAGCCATTCATCGCTAGGGTGACGGTGATCGCCATGGCTGCGGAAGAAGACTGAACGATGAGTGTCAGTAAGATGCCTAGTGCGAGGAAGATGAAACGCGAAGCGAGGCCGTGGCCACTGAGGCTTTGAACCCAGGCGGTCACAGCCTGGGCTTGCTCTTTAATCGCAAGATTGTCACTGTTGAGCATGCTTTTAACATCAGGAACGGCGTCCTTAAGTAAACTGAGGCCTAAAAATAGCAGTCCAAATCCGATCAATACTTCACCAGTGCTTTTGACGCGGTTTTTGCCAGCGAAAAAGAAGGGCAAACCGATGCCGATAATAGGTACCGCAATTTTAGAGAGACTGAATTTCCCTACAGCGGCGATGATCCAAGCGGTGACGGTGGTGCCGAGGTTGGCACCCATGATGACGCCGATTGATTCGAATAGAGTCAGCAGGCCCGCATTGACAAAGCTGACGACCATCACGGTGGTGGCGGAGCTGGACTGCACCAGAATAGTGGTGATGAGACCGGTGAAGGCTGCGGTGAAGCGGTTGGTGGTCATGGTCGCCATGACTTTGCGCATGCCATCGCCAGCCACCCGCTGGATGCCCTCACTCATGACTTTCATGCCGTAGAGAAATATGCCTAAGCTGCCGAGGATCTGTAGAGTAGCGAAGAAAATAGCCATGATGGTAGTGGTGGGAACCTAGCAGAGGAATAGCGGAAATATCTAAAATGTCACACAAAAAAATCAGCTTGTGCAAGATAGGGGCACTGAACTTGGCTGCGATGCTTTCAAATCAAGGAAGCTGGATCATTATTTTTGATAAAATTTTGCAGCACGGGTGGCAAAGGGCAAGTCCAGTGGTGCTGACCTAGTTCGTCTTGCCATGAGAGTTCACTGGCGTGCAGGGCTTGTCGATTGAGCAGCAGTTTTTTTTCTAAATCAGCAGTCCAGCCCGTTTCGATGAAATCGAGGTAACACTGTTCGCCGGGTTTGCCGTAAAGTTTGTCACCTACGATGGGATGACCCGCTTGTTGCAGATGGACGCGGATCTGGTGCATGCGACCGGTGTGAGGTCGGCATTCGATTAGGGAAAAGTGTTCACCGTTGCTGCTGTGGTGGGTGAAACGCTGGAGCACGCGGAAATGGGTGCGAGCGGCTTTGCCATCAGGGTGCGGCATTTGCTTGACCCATACAGAGGAATCGCAGATTTCACCTTTACGGCGCAGCGGGCTATCGATCATGAACCGATCCGCCTCTGGCCAGCCCCAGACGAGAGCTTGGTAGATTTTGGTGAATTTTTTAACCTGCATCGCTAGCCCGAAGCGCCGCGCTGATTCGCGTTTGGTGGCGACGAGCACGATGCCACTGGTTTCGCGGTCGAGTCGGGTGATGATCGAGACTTGCCCGCCATTGGCGATTTCGAAGGCGAGGTAGCCTTTCAGTCCATCCCAGAGCGTGGGTGGGTTTCCTGGCACACTAGGGTGCACTAACAGGTGTGAGGGTTTGTTGACCACCACATAATCACTCGCTTCTGCGAGCATTTCAAAATTAGGATTGTGGAGCTTCTTGTCGATGGCAGTAGGCTTGTGTGAAGGGTTTTTCTAATAAAATAGCGTCCTGTAATATCCATTCACCTTTATAATTACTGGACTCAGGCGGGTTTTCTGTTAGTTAATGGACACTATTATGTCCGCAAGTTCTCAATACCAGCAAACTCTTGCCAAAGCATCCAGTCTGACAGGCACTTCTCTGCATACTGGAGAAAAGGTGACGCTCACTCTGAAACCTGCACCCGTTGGTCATGGATTCAAGTTCCGTCGCATTGATCTCGATGATCAGCCCTTTATTGAAGCGCTGGTAGAAAATGTACAGAAAGTAGAACGTGCGACCACTCTGGCTAAGGGTTCGGTCAAAGTGCATACGGTAGAGCATGTGATCTCGGCACTGACTGGTATGGGCATCGATAATGCCTTGATCGAGATGGATGCGAACGAACCACCGATCGGCGATGGCTCGTCTGCGCCCTACGTGGAGTGCATCAAAAATGCAGGCATCGAGGTGCAGGACGAATACCGCAGTATTTACGAAGTGCGCGAACCAATTCATTTGGAGACCAGAGATGGGTCACTGATCACGATCGTGCCAGACAAAACTTTCAGAGTATCCTGCACCCAAGTGGGGCCAGATGGTCGCATGACTCAGTATTATAGTACGGAGGTCACGCCTGAGCTTTACGAAAAAGAAATCGCGCCGGCGCGTACTTTTGTTTTTTTTGAAGATGTGGAGCCGCTACTCGAAAAGGGCTTGATCAAAGGTGGTAGTTTGGAGAATGCGATTGTCGTCAAAGGCGATTCGGTGATGAGTAAAGAGCCGATGCGTTTTACAGAAGAGTTCGCTCGTCATAAGATCCTCGACCTGATTGGTGATCTGATGCTTTCGGGCAAACGTATCATGGGGCATGTGATCGCGATCAAACCTGGGCATGGACCAAATACAGAAATGGCACGCCGTTTGTCTTCGGATTTTGGTCGTCTGATGTCGATGGTTCCTCCGGTGAATATCCCAACGGGCAAATCGGTGATGGATATCAACGAAGTGATGCGCCTGCTACCGCATCGCTATCCTTTCCTGATGCTCGATCGAGTGGTGGATTTCGAAGGTGATAATAAATGCACCGGAGTGAAACAGGTCACGATCAATGAGCCGTATTTCCAAGGTCACTTCCCTGGTCATCCGATCATGCCGGGCGTATTGCAGTTGGAAGCAATGGCCCAGGTGTCGAGTATTCTATTGCTGAGGCAGGAAGGCAATCAGGGAAAAATTGGTTATTTTATGAGTGCTGACAAGGTCAAGTTTCGCAAGCCGGTGTTTCCAGGAGACACCTTGTTCATCGAGGCTGAGATTTTGAAAATACGAGGTTCCATCGGGGTAGCTGCAGCGCGCTGTATCGTCAATGACGAAGTGGTTTCGCAAGCGGATCTGAAGTTCGCCTTGATGGACGTTTGATTAGCACCGCAGATAGTTGAGTTATGTCGGATTCTATTATTCATCCTAGTGCCATCATCGATGCGGAAGTCGAGATAGGCGAAGGCGTGCGCATCGGGCCGGGTTGTGTGATCCGAGGCAAGGTGAAACTAGGCGCAGGTTGTGAATTGCTCAATCATGTGACGATTGAAGGGCCGACAGAAATTGGCGTTGAGAATATTTTCCACACTGGAGCGGTGATCGGTGGTCGTACTCAGGATTTGAAATATGCGGGTGAACCGACCTATTTGAAAATAGGCGATCACAACAACTTTCGCGAATACGTGACTGTCAATCGCGCGACTATCAAAGGAGCGTCTACTATAATAGGTAGCCATGGAAACTTTCTTGCCTACAGTCATATCGCCCATGATTGCATCGTCGGCGATCATGTGATTTTCTCGAACAACGGCACCTTGGCAGGACACGTCACGATGGGCGACCACGCCATCCTTGGCGGGCTGACTGCGGTGCATCAATTTTGTCGTATTGGGGATCATGTTATCACCGGAGGCTGCTCTAAAATCGTGCAGGACATACCGCCCTACATGATCGCGGATGGCAATCCTGCCAAAGTGCGCGCGGTGAACAGTGAAGGTCTGCGGCGGCGGGGTTTTGATGATGAAAGTATTCGCACCGTGAAAAAAGCTTTCAAAAAGCTTTACCGCAAAGATTTGAATAAAAGCGATGCGATTGCTGCTCTACGAGAGCTACCTGATGAAAGCGGTTTCATCGCTAAACTGATTGAGTTTGTGAATACCTCAGAACGCGGGATTCATTGAACTTGTGTTGCAGGGCTTTTGGAGTGCGCGCGGCTCGCCGCCGCTTTTTCTCACCATGAAGGGCATGAAAAACATGAAGGGTAAGAGAGTTGAAAGGTTCAGGTTAATGCGACTGTAATAAGTTCACAAATAATCACATGGCAGCAGCATCTCTCACCACTGGGCCGCTACCCAAACACATTCGCAACATAGCTTTGCCTATGAGCATAGGGTTTTTATTCAATACCCTGTATAATGTGGTGGATTCCTATTTTGCAGGTCAGATTTCCACTTCGGCACTTGCGGCGATGGCACTTTGTTTTCCCGTATTTTTCATCATTCTTGCTGCCAGCCAGGGTCTTGCCAGAGGAGCTTCGGTGCTGATCGCCAATGCCATCGGTGCACAAGACCATGACAAAGAAGCCGCCTTGTCGGGACAGGTTCTGTCTATCGGTGCGTGCAGCGCGATTTTTATAACAGGTGTCGGGCTGCTTAGCGCGCCCACTCTTTTTAAGATTCTCGGAGCAAGTGGGGACTACCTTGATCTTGCCACGAGTTACATTCGCCCTATTTTCATGGGGACGATTTTTTTTATACTGAGCAGCACGAGCAATTCGATATTGTTGGCACATGGAGACAGCAAAACTTTTGGTAAAGTTCTGGTGGTCGGATTTTTTCTGAATTTGATCTTGGATCCATGGTTCCTCTACGGTGGTTTGGGACTTCCAGCGATGGGTATTGCAGGGATCGCATGGGCGACCGTATTGATTCAGGCACTGGGGGGATTCTATCTGTTTGCGGTGCTCGTTCGGCGCGGACATGTCACGCTTTCGTGTTGTCATCACTTGAAGCCAAGCTGGAAAATCTATACAGAGATCTTACAGCAAGCCGTCCCGACAGGATTTAACATGGCGTCCATTGCGGTGGGCTTTTTTGTGATCACCTACTATCTCAAGTTTTACGGTGAGAGTGCGGTCGCTGCATTCGGAGTGGGGACTCGTATTGAGCAAATGGCATTGCTACCAACGATTGGTTTGGGTGCAGCTATTGTATCGATCGTTGGTCAGAATAATGGCGCTGGCGAGTATGCTCGTGTGGTTCAGTGTGTGAACTTGTGTATCAAATATGGCGTTTACCTCATCGTCATCGCTTCGATTTTCATGTATCTTCTTGCGGCACCACTAGTGCGCCTTTTTACAGATGACCCTGAAGTGATTGATTTGGGCACCACCTATATCCGTATCATGGTATTCATCCAATGGGCTTATGTGATGTCGTTCATCCACATCGGGTTTTTGCAGGCAGTAAAAAAGCCCATGTATGGGTTTTTTGAAGCCGTGACCCGAAAAATTATTTTACCGCTGGGGGTGTTCTATATCGTGGTTGATCGATTGCAGAGCGAGCTCAATCAGCTCTGGTTCAGCATAGCCGCCATCAATGTAGCTGTAACGATGGTGACGATTATTTACGCGCAATCGAAGCTCAGAAAATTCTACTAGAACCGAAAATTTGTCCGGGCGGACAAGTTTTCGGTTCTAGCGCACGGTTAAGCAAAGTAGCATGGGGATCCTGCCTATGAATTCGCGGGAAGATGATCGAGTCACGGGTGATGAGCCTGCTTAAAATAGACATCATACAGGTTAAGGCTACTGATTGATCAATCCTCGGCAACGAGGAAAGTTGCTGCAACCCCAGAAACGATTGCCCACATTTTTACCTTTACGCGCAGTTCGGCGGATCATTTCATTGCCACATTTGGGACACGCTGGGCAATCGCGGGAATCTTCATCCGGGATGACCGCTGCCAATTCTGCCGATTTTATCGCTTTCAGCTTTCCAATGCCTCTAGCCAGTTGAGATCCATCAATGACTTCGATGTGCTGTTTGCGAGCAAAAGTGGCTGCATCCGCAGTGAAGCTGGAGGCCGCCACCACGATGCCGTTACTCACGGATTCAGCCGTCATCGCACCAAGCAATTCGCGCACGACAGGCAAGCCGACTTTTTTGGACTTCCAGCGCTTGCACTGCACCAGAGTTAGTTTGCCATTCTTTCGTAATCTGAGATCAACCCCTCCATCCGCTCCGCCGCCTAACATCTCTTCCACATGGTAACCTTGTTTTCTGAAAAACTCCCCGCAGACGTCTTCAAATGATTTCCAGCTCAGGTCATTCAACGAATTGATAGATTTTTGGTTCCTAAATTGCCAGCCGACCCTGATACGGCGGAATAATGAGCGAATCGCGGCGAGCACAAAAAACCCGGCAAGCCAGGGTGCCAGCTTACTGACACTTGCCGCGAAGGGGTTCATAAACCTGCCAGGAAACTCAATCGACGGCAGGACATACTTAGAGCCTGTCCCAATGGCGTGTAGCCCTATGGGAGCAGGCTTGTGAAGCAAAAGACATAACTCATAAAGGGCAAATTTGCCCTTTATGAGGCAAAACATGCGGTTATAATTTGGTTAATAACTCTAAATCAAACCGTTTTGCAACCACAATACAGCTTCCAAACCGACTTTCGTCCAGAACTTTTACCAGTAAAAGGCTGCGTCGATTATCGCCGCCTGCACGAACAGCTTCAAACCATCGATGATTTGCTTCTTCGCAGTGGTCTGGATCAAATCATGATTAGCTTGGCCTTAGAAGAACGCAGGAAAAAGATCAGCGAGGCGGATGATAGACTCTGCGACCTTAATAAATTCCTCAAACACGCCCTGATTGCCTGGCGCACGCGTTTGCTCATCCCGTTTTTGGATTCGAGTGCTCCCAGAAAGGTAGCCAAAAAATTGGCGGATAGCCCTCTTTGCCAATGGTTTTGCTTCATCTCTAATTTTGAAGAGATCAATCCACCTAGCAAGAGCACCGTTGCTCGTTATAAAAAAGCTTACACGCAGGAACAACTCCATCAGGCCTTTTGCTTATTGCTACAGCAGTCAGCTCAAAACGAACTGGCTTATGATGAAAATTTAGATGCCTGCGTCAATTTGCTTGGCTTCGAGGTGCCTAGCGATTTGAGAGAAGCTTGGTTTGATAGCACTTGCCTCAAGCCAAATATTCACTTCCCAGTAGATTGGGTTTTGCTTATTGATGTGGTTAAAACTTTGGCCAAAGCAACCATCATCCTTCGTAATGCAGGTGTCAAAAATCGCATGCCCAAAGGAGGCCCCGACCAATTTCTTCGAAGAGTGAGTCAAATCTCTATCTCCATGGGCAATACCCGTCGGCAAAAAGGTGGCAAGAAAAAACGCAAGAAAATCTTTAGAAGTCTCGATAAACTGGTCAAAGTAATGGCTCAACATGCGCAAACGCACCGCGATATCCTGAAACAAAGTCCTGCGCTTTTTGATTTGAGCCCAGGGCGAGCAAAACAGGTGATCCAACGAATCGACTATGTGCTTGAAAAACTACCCCAGGCAAGGCTCCAAGCGCGTGAGCGCATCATCGGGGAACGCAAAGTGAAAAACGATGACAAGTTGCTCAGCCTATATGAACCTGATACCCGAGTCATCATACGCGGCAAATCAGGTGCAGAGATTGAATATGGTAACAAGCTCATGCTGGTGGAAAATCGCGAAGGACTGATCACTCATTGGGAACTCTACAATAAAACCAAGACAGACACAGAGCTTTTGGTGGAAACGGTAAAGCAAACAGAAGCCAACATAGGAATTAGCTTAACTCTGATATGCGGCGATCGAGGCTTTAGCAGTGAAAAAGAGCAAGAGACGCTCTCATCAGAAAACCCTAAGAGGAAAGATCATATCACCCTCAAGAGTGTGCCAGCCTTAAAAGAGGCAATGAAAGATGAAGAGTATCGAACTAGCCAGAAGCGGCGAGCTCAAACCGAAGGGCGGGTGGCTATCATAAAGAACTGCTATATGCCAGGACGCAGTTTGAGCAAAGGTTTGGATTCGAGGAGGCTGGACTTATCATGGATCATGCTGGCGCATAATTTACGCAAATTGGCAGAGCGGCGAATTAGGGAGAAGGAGGCAAGGGAGGCGCTGCGGCAAGAGAACTCAGCAAAAGCCAGCTGAGTCATTGAAAAAAATGAGCAAAAACACAGTAGAGCTGTGCCTATGTGCAATTATAACTAATTAGATAAGCCTTGATGGGCGGAATGAGTGAGGAATTGAAGGTTTTTTTCTCAAAATTCGGTATCACGAAATCAGCTGGATCTGGATGCTCGAAAAACTCCAGCCATTGGGACAGACCCTACTTAACACCACAATAGACAAGCCCAGCAAGAATAAGACTGAACCACCACGGCAGTAGGATCAGATTGTCTCGGGTGGAATTTCTGCGACGACTCATATTGTAGAATCAATTTGCTTTGTGATTTGCTTTTACGATCTTCGCGATGTCAGGATCATATTGATAATCCGAAATGCTCCCATCCATGAGTTTCCCAATTGCCTCTTCAATGACTGGCAAAGGAACGAGGAACCATTCTCTCGGCTCCACCTCTTGACCAAAACGATCTTTAAATGCCACATCTAAACGCGCGTTTGAAAAAAACCGATGTAGCAGGGATTCCAAGTGCTTGCGATTGATATTAGACAGCTTAAAAGTTTCAATCAGCTCTACGTCAGCCAACAAATAGGTCGGCTCCTTTTTAGCATTGGCAATGCGTTTTTTCACATCACCACCCGTCACCCCAATTTTGTGAATGACCTCTCTATTCTCGGTAATGAAAGGGTTGCTGGATTTACTACGAAGAATGTAAATCGTGCCAGAGTCGATATCCTCCTCATCCACTTCATCAGAAAACAATGGGCCGAAATCAGGCACAGTGATTCTACGGCTGCTACCGTCTTTATAAATAGCACGTTGCAACGAGCGCAGCAGGATATTGCTTTCGGTGCCATTGGAGTAGATCACTCGCAAGCGAGCGTCCATTTGCCCATTAGGAGCTTTGATCGGATCATCCACTCGATCTATGTAGAGGGTCTGACCGCTGAGGATAAAAAATTCGCCTTCCTTAATATCTGTTTTCAAAAAACCAGCATCTTTACGGATGATACGGGAAATACGCTTACCACTTTTAAGCTCCTGTTGCACCTGCGCAAACCGCTCCTTGTATTGGTCAAAATCCTGACATTTTTCCCTTTGGGCAATCTCCTCTGCCGCCTGCTTTTCTTTGCTAGATTTGACGTGTTTGAGTGTGGTGATGTCGTCATCTTGGATACTGTCTACACCGAGAGCTTCGAGCAGCTCTTCGTTACTGACATCCTCGGCAAGCGTTTTTTTTTGATTTGCATCAACTTTGAGTAATTCACCGAAATCTAAGGGCTGCAACAATTCAGTGCATTCATCTGAATGGCGCATCTGTTCAAGGCGCACAGCATAAAGGCGTTCGAAAATGTCACGATCTTCCCCGTGTTGCGGAGCCCTACCGTGTTCTTGTTTAAAGCGTTCGATCTCTTCGAAGCCCGCGATGATGCGTTGCTCGCGAGCAGTGAGGGTGGATTTTTTCTGCGGGGTGGCATCCACACCGAGTTGATCCAGCAAAGCGAGGTCATCATCGGTGACTTGTTTGTTTGCCTTGGATTGTTTGCTGTTAGCCATGTGCTTACCCTTTCGATTCTTTAGCTTTACGTTGTAAAAAAGCGACGCCTTCTGCCATTTTTTGTTCCCAAGGATCGGCTGCAGTGAGTGAGGGCAACCTTCCCATTTCAGTTTTAAATAATACCGCACGTTTGGCAAGTTCTCTGGCTTCGTCGAGATCCAAGTTGATGCGTTTGGCTGCAATCACCTCGGCTACTCGCTTGAGCCGCTCTTCGTCCATAGTTTTTGCCAAAATAGCATAAGCCTCGCTGAAAGGATTGATTTTATCTATCAGATCTATGTCCAACTCGCGCACATCCATAGCAAATTTGCGAACACCGGTAATCAGCGCGGTGTTTTGCGACGGTTCACTATCCGTTTTTGTAAGAGATTTTTTTGCCTCTTGCAAGATGTTGATCGCCGCAACAGCGTGTTGGCGCACCGCCTCGATGTCATCATCATCTAGCGACGGGTAACGCTCTTTGACGATCTTACCCATCCGCACCTGGGTGAGTTCCTCGGGTACCAACTCTTCGTCGAACATACCGCGCTCGATGGTTGATTTATCCTGCACAAAAGCGGTGATCACTTCGTTGATGTCTTCGCGACATATTTTCTCAGCCTCCACGCTTTTAGGAACAGCGAGCCCCTTGATCTCTACTTGATATTGGCCGGTTTTTTCGTTGATACCGATATTGGTCTTTTCTGGATCGTAGCCACCCTCACCGTAATCAAAACCCTCCGTCGGACCGCTCTCGATGGTTTTTGGACGAAATTCAAAACGCGGAGCGAGCACTTGTTCCATCAGTAAACTCGCTGCGATAGCTTTGAGCGTATCATTGATCGCCTCTGTGACCTTCTCTTCCGAAGCATCTGGTTCGGCGATGAGATTGGTGAAACGCGTGCGAGTTTTACCCGGTGCATCGCGGGTGGCACGGCCTATGATTTGCACGATCTCCGTCAAGCTAGAGCGGTAACCCACCGTTAGTGCATGTTCGCACCAGATCCAATCGAAGCCTTCTTTTGCCATACCCAGCGCGATGATGATATCGACGTTATCACGATTGTTTTTTTGCGCAGGATCTTTCAGCGCGCTGCTCACTCGATCTCGTTTTGCGGAGTCGTCATCGACCAGATCAGCTATTTTCAAAATACGCCCATCAGATGTTTTTACGAGCTGGAAACCAGTATCCGCGTCCGTGCCTTGCCAGTCACCGAGTTCTTCGATGATGTGCTCGACCTCCCTGACCTTGTCTTTGGTGCTCTCCCGAGAATTGACGTTCGGGATGTGGATGATGGTTTTTTCTTTGCAGTCGAGCACCTTGAGAATTTCATCGGTATAACTGCCGGTGTAAAAATAATAGCCTATATCCAACTGCTTCAAATGCTCATACTCGCTGATTTGTTCGTAGTAGGTGTAAGTGACCGTCTCGAATTTCTCCTCGTCCTCCGGATGCAGCACCGCTTCGGAATCACCGCGAAAATACGAGCCCGTCATAGCTACGATGTGCGCCTTGTCCCGATCCATGAAATCACTCAAATGAGCTCCAAGCTTGTTATCAGGGTTAGCGGATACGTGGTGGAACTCATCGATGGCGATCAAACGATTATCGAAGGCCTGCACACCCAATTCATCTACAGCAAAGCGGAAACTGGCGTGCGTGCAGACGAGAATTTTATCATCACTGGCTAGGAATTTTTTTATCGAAGCCACCTTGCCGCCATCTGAGCCAAAGCTATTGCAAAGATTCCACTTTGGCAGCACCACCCAGTCCTCCCAAAAACCAAAGTCACTTAGCGGCTCGTTGTTAAAACTAGAACCAATAGATTTCTCCGGCACGACAATGATGGCTTGTTTCAACCCCTGATTCGCTAACTTATCGAGTGCGATAAACATCAAAGCGCGACTTTTTCCCGAAGCCGGCGGTGATTTGATCAACAGGTATGGCTCACCACGTTTCTGATAGGCGCGCTCCTGCATCGCACGCATGCCGAGTTCATTGCACTGGGCAGAGGCAGCTTTAGGAGCGTAAGTTACTGAGATGCTAGGCGATGATAGAGCTTTATTCATGGTTGAAAGCGGATGATTCGAGTTGAAGAAATTCGTGCAGCTTGGCTTGCAGCAGTTTTTTGTCGGGCAGTTTGGTTTGGTATTCCGCGACGAGTGCAGGAGAAAGCGAGCGGCTGAGAGCATATTCCACCACCTCATCATCTTTGCTGGCGCAGAGCAGTAAGCCGATGCTTGGGTTCTCATGCTCTTTTTTGATATCACGATCAAGAGCTTCAAGATAGAAATTCAGCTTACCTAAATACTCAGGCTCGAATCGCCCGATTTTCAACTCAATAGCGACTAGCGCATTGAGCTCCCGATGATAAAAGAGCAGATCCAGCGCGAAATCTTGGCTTCCCACCTGCAGTAAATGCTCGGAGCCGATGAAGCAAAAATCTCGTCCTAACTCAGTGAGAAATTTTTTCAAATTTAAGATCAATCCGCGATGAAGATCAGCTTCAGAGTGGTTGTCAGCAAGCTCCAAAAACTCCACCACATAGCTGTCTTTGAAAAAGGACTCTGCGACAGGGTGCAATTGTGTCAACACTGGTGACGCCATTGGTTTACTCAGCGTGACTCTCTCGAACAAGGCTCCTTTCAATTGCCTTTCTAGCTCTCTAGTCGACCATTTTTCTTCAATTGCTTTGGATAAATAGAACTTTCGTTCTTTACCCCCTTTAGCCTGACTCATGATAAGTAAATTGTGAGTCCAAGACAATTGTCTCAGCACTGATGAGACAATTTCAAAATCACGATAAGTGGTATAAAACTGCTTCATCCGGTATAGGTTCGGTCGGGTGAACCCCTTTAAGCCTGGAGAGTTATGTTTAAGGTAGTCAGCTAGCTCATTGATAACTTTTTTTCCCCAACCTTCCCGTTCAGTTTTTAAATGGAGAATCTTCCCCACCTCCCAGTAAAGTTCGATCAACTCTGTATTGACCGCTTGTAGAGCACGGCTGCGCCGCTCTTGAATCAGAGTGGCGATGGCAGAGAAGGTGGACTCCTCTTCGGGCGGTGTGAGGTTTTGTGGCATGTGACGATTGTTTTATTGTATTCAGTGTAGCTACCGATTTTATCGATCAATTAACCTGATTTCCCTCACCAAAGGACAGGTAATCAAAACGTGAGAAATCCAAAAAACTCTTGCGATCCCAAAGTGTCATTTCGGCCATGCTCATTACGGAGCACTTTGGCTCAATACAGTCTTTTTCAAAAAACACAGGAGAAGCTTTTAATGATTTTTGTAAACCTTCTGCCAACTGCTTAAGGGTTTCAGCATTATTGGTTACGGCTAAAGTGGTCGGGGCAACCATCAACCGTAGATCGACTTCGTATTGGTTTTGCTCTTCAAGTGAATCAAGATGAATCAAAATCGAATCCACCAAATCGTCATGCGCTACGATGAGCTTAGAAAAACGGTCTTTCACTGAACGGAAGCCTTCCTCAAACGAATCGGGAAAGGCTGTGCGTAAGTAGCGTGACGCCCTCCACATTATCAAGTCTTCTAGGCTAGTTTCTTCAATTTCAAGCTCATTGGAAAAACCTAGCGCAAGGTGGTTCTTGCGTTCAACAAATTCGATTTCGGAGATTTGGCACTCCACACAAATCGGCTCTCTCTCCTTATTGATATAGAAGTGGATCTGACGAGGGTTTCTGCCATCCTTAAAATTGGGGTCAGATTTGCCTCGCTTTGTTTTTCTAGGGACAAGTGGAAGCACTTCGAAATGCGGCTCTTTTTCAAAACTGGGATTCACGCAATCACAAGTCTGATTCAACACTAAAAAACCGATGGCGCCCTTGTTCTGAAAAGAACCAGGTGCAAGGATGACGCCTTGGCGCCATCCCGCATCAATAAGTTGCTGTCGGAGGTCGGACATTCGGCGCGATTATTTTTTTGACGAATGATGACGGTTGGCGTTTTTTGTCCACATCGCATTCATCTTCTGGCTACCTTCCGGGATTTCATTTTTAGGAATGGGGAGAGCTTCGCCGAGAATCTCGCGGGATCTGGCACTGCTTCGTTGGAATTCCTGAAGTCTCGTATCGATGAGCGATTTCAGGGTTTGTGCATCCAATGACGAGGTGATCATCGCTTCGCGGATTGACTTGCTCCGTGCTGTAGGACCTGTGTAGTCGAGTAGGTAGGACAGATCTGTGTCGGCGACGACTTTCTGCCAGTGCGTGGTGGCCGCGTTCAGTGCTTGCAGTTTATCGAGAACCTCTCGCTTCGGCTGGCTTTCATTTTTGAGCCAGCTATAAATCGTCGGTCGGGTCACTCCAAAAAGCGTCGCCAGCTCAGTAATATTAAAGCCGAATCCCTCGCGAACGGATTTTACCAGCGTAGAAACCGCTGGGATGGCGTCAGCCGCTCGATTGATGGTAGTTGCTCGCCGGTTGATTCCGAGAACGGGCGCGGGAGCTTGTTGCAATTGCACCATCTGACCTGGAGCCAAAGTTAAAAACAAGCTAAAGGCTGGTATCGTCGCCGTTCTTAACCAAGCGTTGTTGTTGGATGTTTCATCGTTCTTTGCAGAGACGGTTCCAAAATCCATTGTCTTTACTTCCATGTTTTTAATGCGTTTGGGGTTACGGTATTGCAGAAAGCCTCGGCTAAGTTAGAACG